>NZ_CAJRAF010000004.1:636961-955442 GCF_907164905.1 Dyadobacter sp. CECT 9275
CCCCAATGGCGACGCGCAGGGGACATTTAACGAGGCTGTTTTCCGCTCCGCAGAAGCATATCTTATCGCAGCAGAAGCGATTGTAAAAGGGGCCAAAGGCGGAAAATTGGGAACGGCTGACATATACTACAACAAGGTACTGGACCGTGCACTGGGTGCCAAGAAAAATGCTGACCCTAAATGTGCGGCTAATCCGGCGGATGTCACCTCCCAGGCCGCCGTTTCGTACCGTGCAACGCCTGCCAACATCACCATTGACCTCATTCTGGATGAACGCGCCAGAGAATTGATGGGGGAATATTCCCGCTGGTTTGACCTGAAAAGAACCGGAAAACTGATAGAGCGTGTGAAGAAATACAACCCATGGGCCAACAAGGGAATCCTCATTTCAGAAAAACACTACTTGCGCCCTATCCCGCAAAGTGAAATAGACTTATCGTACCCTCCTCTTAAACAAAATGACGGTTATTGATTTTTAATCAGTAACACCGTGCCCAAACTAATCGGTGGCATGGCTAGTTCGTATAGCTTCGTAAAAAGCCTGATGGATCAGCCATGCCACCGATAGCTTCAAAAATGAATTACCGTAAATGAATATACTTCGGGTACTACTCGTCTCGGGCTGCATGTTTCTTACCGGTTCACAGGCTTATGCTCAAAAATTATCCGGTCTTTGGCTGGATGATTTAAATATCAAATCTTTTTCCGAAGGAATTCCAGCGGTCCTTGGAAAAACCAATGCAAGCGGCGATCCGATGCTGATCAAAGGCGTTCACTACAAACATGGCGTCGGGGTAAATTCGACTAGTATCCTCGCCTTTTACCTGAATGGAAATGCTACCGGATTTTCCGCTTTGGTAGGCGTAGATGATAAAGGGAATAAGTCTTTGCCGCATACTTTTTACGTCATTGGCGACCGGAAAATTCTTTTCAAAAGCCGTGAGATCCGATGGGGAGAAGCGCCGCAAGCCGTCTATGTGAATCTGACGGGAATCAAACGATTAGGTTTACTGGTGATGGTCAACGACGAAGGTTTAACCAAAACCTATGCCAACTGGGCTGATGCGCGTTTTGAAATGCTAAAGAACCATCTTCCACAAAATATTCCCAATGATGACGAACGCTACATTTTAACACCACCTCCTGCCAAAGCACCAAGGATAAACGCAGCAAAAGTTTTCGGAGCAACCCCCGGCAATCCGTTTTTGTACACCATAGCTGCAACAGGAGAAAGACCCGTCATTTTCTCCGCACAAAACTTACCTTCCGGTCTTTCTTTGGATACCAAAACAGGGATCATTACAGGCAGTATCAAACAACGGGGCAGTTATACTGTGGTTTTAAAAGCAAAAAACCGGTTTGGCCAGGCGGTTGAAAATCTAAGGATAAAGATTGGAGATACCATCGCGCTTACCCCTCCCATTGGCTGGAATGGCTGGAATTCCTGGGCGAGAAACATAGACCGCGAAAAAGTCATTTCTTCTGCCAATGCTATGGTTCGGACGGGGCTAAGCCAGCATGGCTGGACTTATATCAACATTGACGACGCCTGGCAAGGGCAGCGCGGCGGTAAGTTTAATGCCATTCAACCCAATGAAAAGTTCCCGAAATTCAGGGAAATGGTTGATTACATTCACAGCCTGGGTTTGAAAGCGGGCCTTTATTCTACTCCCTGGATTTCCAGTTATGCCGGATTTACGGGTGGTTCATCCAATTTGGAAAACGGTTTTTTTCCGGATTCCGTGCGAGATCATAAAAGGCTTTTCCGTTACATAGGCAAATACCGTTTTGAAAAAAATGACGCCCTGCAAATGGCCGAGTGGGGAATTGATTACCTCAAATACGACTGGCGTTTAGAGGTACCTTCGGCAGAACGCATGTCGATTGCATTGAAGGAATCGGGCAGGGATATTTTGTACAGCATTTCCAATTCCGCTCCTTTTAGCCATGTGCAGGATTGGGCCAGGTTAACAAACGCTTACCGCACCGGACCCGACATCCGCGACAGCTTTAACAGTTTGTTTGTCTCTGCTTTCACACTTGACAAATGGAGCCCTTATGGCGGTCCGGGACACTGGAACGACCCCGACATGATGATCCTGGGTAATGTGACAACGGGTACGCAGCTGCACCCCACCCGTCTTACACCCGACGAACAATACAGTCATGTCAGTTTATTCTGTCTTTTATCCGCACCGCTTTTAATTGGCTGCCCCATTGAACAGCTTGATGCCTTCACGTTGAATTTGCTAACCAATGACGAGGTGATTGCTATCAATCAGGATCCGCTGGGGAAGCCAGCACGGCTTGTTTCGGAAGAAAATGGCGTGCAGATCTGGCTAAAATCGCTGGAAGACGGATCCTATGCCGTTGGTCTTTTCAACACCGCTGATTTTGGAAAAACACCAGAATCCTATTTCCGCTGGGGTGATGAAAAACCCAAAGCGTTCACATTCGAATTTTCGAAAATCGGGCTGAAAGGAAAGTTTAAACTACGGGATGTATGGCGGCAAACGGACATTGGTTCTTTTGACCAAAAATACCAGACCCAAATCCGTCATCACGGTGTAGTAATGCTAAAAATGATACCTGAAGGATCTTCAAAATAATGTATAAACCTTTCCCTAGTAAAAGTAAATCAAAAATGAACTATGCAATCAGATGCGTTTTAATCATTGCTTTATATATAACAGCATTTGATTCTTATGCTCAAAAAACAAAAAGTATCTGGCTCGACGACCTTTTGATTCAAACCTATTCCGAGGGAATTAGGCCCGTTACTGCGAAGGGAAATTACACCGGTGATTCTATCAGGATCAATGGAGTTCATTTCAAAAGAGGCGTCGGCGCTCAGTCTGTCAGCATTCTGAATTTTTTTCTCAACAATAAGGCATCGGCTTTTACAGCCGTAATCGGTGCAGACGATGCTGGCAATAAAGAAATACCCATAAAATTTTACGTCCTGGGCGACAACAAAATTCTTTTTGAAAGCAAACCCTTGAAAGTAGGTGACGATGCACAGAAAATTGACGTTAACCTTACCGGAATTAGCAGACTTGGGCTGCTGATTACCGACGACGTAGGTGGTTCCAATAACAAAAGAACCTATGCCAACTGGGCCAATGCACAACTGCTGATGTCTGGTGAACACATGCCGGGACATTTTCCAAATTCGGATGAAAAATATATCCTGACCCCTCCGCCTTCAAAAACTCCCCAAATAAATTCGGCCAGAATTTTTGGCGTGACACCCGGGAACCCGTTTCTCTACACCATTGCCGCCACAGGAAATACGCCTATGGAATTTTCAGCCACTAACTTACCAAACGGGCTCTTCGTAGACAAAAAAACAGGAATTATAACGGGTAAAATTGACCGCAGAGGAACCTACATTACTACCCTCAAAGCAAAGAACAAACTCGGCGAATCGGTAAAGAAGCTAACCATAAAAGTGGGAGATACCATTGCCCTTACCCCGCCCATAGGCTGGAATGGCTGGAATTCATGGGAAACGCACATCGACAGGGAAAAAGTAATTGCATCTGCCGACGCCATGGTGAAAACCGGATTAAAAGATCATGGATGGACCTACATCAACATTGATGACGCCTGGCAGGGAGTACGAAGCGGCCCGATGAACGCGCTGCAACCCAATGAAAAATTCCCCGATTTTAAAGGTATGGTAGATTACATCCATTCGCTTGGGTTAAAAGCCGGATTGTATTCAACCCCTTACATTTCCAGTTATGGGGGTTATGCGGGCAATTCTTCGGACTTTGAAAAAGGGGGAGAAACGCATGAATCGATCATGGTCAACCGGCGTTCCTTTAATCGCATTGCAAAATACAGGTTTGAAACCAATGACGCCCGGCAAATGGCAGCATGGGGAATTGACTTTCTTAAATACGACTGGCGGATCGATGTAAATTCCACCGAACGCATGTCATCAGCCTTGAAGCAGTCTGGAAGGGATGTTATTTTCAGCTTGTCCAATTCTGCGCCGTTTGCTCACGTAAACGACTGGAACCGCCTGGCCAACATGTACCGCACCGGTCCTGATATCCGGGACAGCTGGCCAAGCCTGTATCAGCTGGCTTTCACGTTGGATAAGTGGGCCCCGTATTCCGGCCCCGGCCACTGGCTCGATCCCGATATGATGATCATAGGGAATGTATCAACCGGCCCGGAACTGCACCCAACCCGCCTCACACCCGATGAACAATATAGCCACGTGAGCCTGTTCAGCCTGCTTTCCGCGCCACTGCTCATTGGCTGCCCCATTGAACAGCTGGATGCTTTTACCCTGAATTTGCTCACCAATGACGAGGTAATTGCGATAGATCAGGACCCTTCGGGAAAACCGGCACGCATGATACTAGAGGAGGACGGCGTTCAGATCTGGCTTAAAACGCTTGAAGACGGCTCGTTTGCGGTCGGCTTGTTCAATACCGCAAATTATGGAAAAACGCCGTTGTCATATTTCCACTGGGGCAACGAGCCCGCAGTCAGCTTTTCGATTGATTTCTCCAAAATCGGGCTGAAAGGGAAATACAAATTGAGGGATGTATGGCGGCAAAAGGACCTTGGTGTTTTTGCAAACAAATTTAAAACCAGCGTCAACCACCACGGAGTGGTGATGTTAAAGATAACAAAGGCTCCCTGACGGGCAACTGAAAATACTATATGAAAATGAAACATGTAACCCTTTTATTTTTACTTTGTTCCGGGCTGTCAGCGTTTGTAATGGCAAAGCGCCTGCCCGAGAAAGATGCGGATATTCTATCAAAAAAATACGCATACAAAACACTTTCGCCTTACGAGAAATTTTTGCTGGATACTTATATTGAAGATGAATTCCCTGCCGGTACTGCAATAAAAGATGTACTGACCGACCAGACCAGCATAAGATCCAAAACCCGTCTGGCACAATCGCTGTTATTGCGAAACCGTCAGGGTGATACCGAAAACGCTGTTGCCGTTTTGCGCTGGATTCTGAAATATCAGGAACAGGATGAAAAGAGCCGCAATTATGGGATCTGGAGATCAAAGGCTGCCAGTGAGGTATTTGATCAGAACTGGCGTGAATTTGTGGGCTGCGATTTGATCATCATTTACCACCATTATAAAAACCGACTGCCGCAAGATATTGTGAAAGGCATTGAAACCGGTCTGGTACACGCCGCCAAAGGCGCATTGAAGAGAAACGTCCGGCCAGACTACACCAATATTTCCATCATGAGTGCTTTTCTGATGGATTACACAGGAGCCCGGTTTGATATGCCTGAAATAAAAAAGGCAGGATTGGAGAAGGCAAAAAACATTTTGGCACTTTACAACAGGCACCACACTTTCAGCGAATACAACTCCCCCACTTATTATGGTGTAACTCTGGTTGCGCTGGCGTTTTGGCGCGAACTGGCTGTATCAGAGGAAATAAAACAGATGGGGGCCACACTGGAAAAGGAATTCTGGCACGAGGTTACTACATTTTATAATCCGGATCTCAAAAATATGCCCGGCCCTTATTTCAGAGGTTATGGTATGGATATGCAAAAGTATTATTCCATCATGGGCCTTTGGATCGCACTGGCGCTGGATAAAAAAGAACTAGCCCCTATGCCCTCGGGGCAGGGTCCTAAATTTGGTGAAGTCAGTAACATTGCCACCATTTTCCACCTCGGCCTGAAAATTCCGAAAAAGGAGCTGACACGACTAAAAACGCTGCGATCAGGCCGTTATCTCAGCCGAACGGTGCCCAATTATTACACTGGTGATACTGTTAAGCAGGTTACAGCGATGATCAACCGCGACTGGATGATGGGCGGTTTGTGGGGAAACCGCCGACCATGGAATCAAATCAGAACGGGAGCAATTCACTGGAAAACGAAGGATTCGGACATTGGGTGGCTGCTTGTCCCGGGTGACGGGACCACGGACGTTAAAGTCAGCAAAACCGGTATGGAAATTTATCCTGCTTCCAGAGACGTGAAAAACATTCAGCTTTTTATTTATGCCAAGGGGGCATCGGTGGCTTCATTCAAGGATAAGAGATGGCAACTACCAGGGATAACCTTAAAGGTGAACACCTCATTACCGCAAGCAACAGCATCTGAAATTAACCAGCACGACTTGGAAAAAGAACAGGCTATATCAGATATCAATACGGATGTGTTCAGGGTGGTATATGAAATACCCGATTCAGTAAATCCGGACATTCCCCTGATTACCTTTTCTCCTGAAAAAAATAACCTTTGAATTACTCCTTCAAATAAACTGCTGACTCCCGGATCATCATGTGGAAATATATGGCATTAGCCAGTCTGATCGTGTCGTTTGCAGCAAAGGGCCAGCCACCCCCTTTTCATCTGCGTTGTGATCTTTTGCCGCATACTGCCACTGTTTACAAAAGTGGGATTCCTGACTCAACAGCGCCCGAGCGTGCCGTTCAGGAAAAAAACCTTTATCTGTTTGCAAAAATATTATCGGAAAAGCCCTTGCTGAGCTGGGAGACTGACTCGGCCTTACCAGTTACAACAGCATATCAGATTCTGGTTGCTTCTTCCAGACAACTGTTAAATCAGGACAAGGGTGATTATTGGGATTCAAAAAAGGTGCCGTCCAGGTCCAGTAGAGCTACATACAGCGGCAAATCCTTGCTACCGGGAAAAGTCTATTACTGGAAAGTTCGGGTTTGGGATGAAAAAAACAGAAAGACACCATTTTCACAAGGCACTTCCTTCGTCACGGCTCAAAAAGATGAGAAAGATACTTTCTCATATCACCCTCTCGCTGCACAAATTCAGGAGCCGCAACAAATAAACCAAACGGGTCCGAATTCCTATTTCCTTGATTTCGGTAAAGACGCCCTTTCACAATTACAGCTACAATTAAACAGCAGCCAGGCAGATACCATCTGGATCGAAGTGGGTGAACTGACTGACAAACCCTTCTCCATTGACAAAAACCCCGGACGAAATATCCGCTACCTGAAAATCCCGCTATTGTTAAAAAAAGGCACACACAATTATCAGATTCAATGGCCCGAAAACGTAAAAAGAAACAGCCGGAACCCTATTTTAATGCCTGGCTATGCAGGGGAAGTTTATCCGTTCAGGTATGTCACCATTCAAAACTATAAGGAAAGACTTGCACCGGATGCTGTTCGGCGCAAGATCATTTTTTATCCTTTTAATTCAGAGGCTTCAGACTTCGCATCCAGTGATACCATCCTCAACCAGGTTTGGGACCTTTGTAAATATTCTGTCAAAGCAACCAGCTTTACCGGCTATTATGTAGACGGCGACCGCGAAAGAATCCCCTACGAAGCCGATGCGCTCATTAATCAACTCTCTCATTACGCCGTCGACGCCGAGTATAGCATGGCCCGAAGAACGATGGATTACCTGCTCTATCATCCCACCTGGCCTACCGAATGGAGCCTCCAGAATATTCTGATTGCCTGGAACGACTACATGTACACGGGTGATGACGGGCTCATTAAAAAGTACTATCCCCAGTTACAAAAAAAACTGCTGATGGAACTTGCTGGTCCAAACGGACTGATCAGTACCAGAACCAATAAACAAACGGATGAATTTTTGGCATCCATTCATATGTCCGGGAAATTTGATGGAAGGCGGGGCCTCCATGACAACGTAGACTGGCCACAGACTGGCGATTTTATCGGCAGTGAAAAAGAATATGGCGGCGAAACCGACGGCTTCGTTTACCAGACTTATAACCCGGTGATTAATGCATTTTATTACCGGAATCTGATCCTGATCAGACAAATTGCCGCCGTCCTTAAGCGAACAGACGACGAAATATTTTACACTCAAAAAGCAAAGGAAGTATACCATTCTTTCCAGAATGTATTTCGAGATGAGGAAACCAGCCTTATAAGAGATGGCGACAGTACCACCCACAGCTCCTTACATGCCAATATGTTTGCTTTGGCCTTTGGGCTGATCCGGCCGGCTGACCGGGAAAAAGTTTTGACTTTTATCAAAAGCCGCAGGATGGCCTGCAGTGTTTATGGAGCGCAGTTTCTGTTGGACGCACTTTATGAAGCCGGAGAGGATCAATATGCGCTGGAACTGATGACCTCCACGGCACAAAGAAGCTGGTACAACATGATCAGAAGCGGATCCACCATTACCATGGAAGCCTGGGATAAAGTGTATAAACCCAATCTGGACCTCAATCATGCATGGGGCGCTGCTCCGGCGAATATCATTGTCAGGCATCTGGTGGGGATACAGCCGCTGAGTCCCGGTTTCGAGACTTTTCAGGTCAAGCCGCAGATCGGCCGCCTGACTTCCGTCAGTCTCATAACACCTACCATAAAGGGCCCGGTTTTGGTAAAATACAACAAAAGCAAAAGGGCGGATCAAATGGAAATTCAGATTCCCGGAGGGGCAACAGCCAATATTTATATACAGTATTCCCCCGAAAAACCGAACTTGCTGCTAAATGGCAAGCCAACCGCTGCCAGTCTCAAAAATGGTTTTTTTATATTGAAAAATATACCCGCCGGAAAACATACGATTATTGCAAATTAGATCAGATACTATGAAACAAATTCTCTGCCTCCTGCTCTTGTCATTCATTACCATAACTACGGTTGCTCAGAAAAAGCGCCTGCCTAATATTGTGTACATACTTGCCGATGACCTTGGGTATGGCGATGTGTCGATTTATAATCCCTCCGGAAAGATTTCCACACCCAACATCGACAGGCTTGCCTCACAAGGTATGCGCTTCACTGACGCGCACTCGCCTTCTTCCGTTTGCACCCCCACACGTTATTCCCTGATGACCGGCCGTTACCCCTGGCGAAGCCGCCTGCCGGTTGGTGTATTGCGCGGATACAGCCAAACCCTGATAGAAGAGGACCGTCAGACGGTTGCCTCACTCCTGAAAAGTCATGGCTATCAGACGGGCGTGATCGGAAAGTGGCATCTTGGGTTAGGCTGGGTTTCAAAACCAGCGTATCATCAGCTTGCCGCTGCCCCGGATTACGGAATCAAAACGGAGATGGATCCACAGCATATTGATTTTGCCAGAGAAACCACCACCGGGCCCAAAACCGCTGGCTTTGACTACTCCTATGTTTTACCCGCTTCCCTGGATATGCCCCCCTATTGTTATTTGGAAAACCAGAAACTAACAGAACCCTTGACCGCTTACACGGACGGAAACAAGCTCACATCGGGTTACACCGGGCCATTTTGGCGTGAAGGGAAAATGTCTCCTTCCTTTGATTTCCTTCAGGTACTGCCAACTTTTATTCAGAAAGCAACGGATTTCATCGGTTTACAATCAAAAGAAAAACCATTCTTCTTATACCTGCCGATGCCCGCTCCGCACACCCCATGGATGCCCACTGCTGATTACAAGGGAAAATCCGGAGCAGGAGAATATGGAGATTTTGTACAGCAGGTCGACGGAGCGGTGGGCCAGATTCTGAAAACCTTGCAGGAAAAAGGGTTTTCGGACAATACCCTCGTGATTTTCACGAGTGATAACGGGCCCTACTGGCGCCCGAATTTTGTTGAACAATTTGGGCATAAAGCCGCCGGTCCTTTCAGAGGAATGAAAGGTGATGCTTTTGAAGGTGGCCACCGGATACCATTTATTGTACGCTGGCCTGGCAAAGTGAAAGCCGGTACCATAAGTAATGCAACGACCACGCTGGCCAACCTGATGGCTACCTGCCAGCAATTGACGGGAGAAACCAGCCCCGTTTACAATACGGAAGACAGTTACAGTATACTGGACGTGTTACTGGGCAAATCCAAAGAGATTGCCACCCAACCCGCTGTTGTTCATAGCTCATCGATCGGTTTTTTTGCGATACGCAAAGGTGACTGGAAACTGATTGAAGGACTTGGTTCCGGAGGATTCACCGAACCCCGAAAAATCAATGAAACGGCAGGTCAGCCTGCGGGCCAGCTTTTTAATTTAGCAACCGATATTTCAGAAACAGAAGATTTGTACGCACGTTACCCAGACAAGGTGAAAGAACTTAAGCAACTGCTCACCGAAATCAAAAACAGTAAAACCAAGGTCACCGGCAAACAATAAGCCCTGATTTCTCCTGTAATTTTCCTGAATTTTGACTCAGGCAAAAAAACGCGCTTTGTAACTACTGCTTTACGCAGGATATATTTCATCTGAGTAGCCCGAACGGTTGCCCGTGACACACATTCACCGCGCCTGGGATGAAGGTTATTGTTGCATTTTCAAATCAAAATCTACCCACTTTATGATCCCCGGAATAATCCAGCTATCAGCTCACATAACTGCCGGTATCTGATAGCTCGTTCGCATCTTTGGCAATCGCTGACGCCTGCGATTGCCTTATCCCTTTGTCTTCCAGCATCCGGCCTATCGCACGCGTCATTTCAACCGACGCTTCTATCTCCGCCTTGCGGATAGCAACACTTTCTATATTAAATCCAAAGGGTATCGAGCGATCCATACAAAATGCTGTCAGCTCAGACGCAATCTCCAGGCATACACGCACCGATTTTTCCAGCATATCTTCAGCTGCTTCCAGATCTTGCTTTAACTGAGCCGGCACGTGAATACCCAGCCATTCCATGAAATGCAAAGTTTTTGCCGACCCGCAGGTGCTGATTGTGAATATGATGGTCGGAGGAGCGATCTGTCTCTTTTCACAGGTGGCGGCCAGGTCTGCTACCACCTGTTTGGCATATTCCAAATCAAAAACACATTGGGATATAAAATAAGATACCCCGCTGCTCATCTTGTCCAGTATCCTGATATCCTCGTCTTGTAGTACTTTGTGCCGTTCCGGGATGGTCACTGCACCAATGACGGATGTTTCCTGATGTCTTTCCCAGATCTGATAGGCTTCCGGAAGACTGGTTTTGACAGGAAAGTCAGGTGCCGGTACACCAACAAAAACAGGATAAAAGCTCTGCTCATGTAGCTGTTCCAGCCAGTCGGTGAGTTCCTCAGACGAAAATTTTCCAGCCGGACGGTAAATGATCTTCGGAATGCCTAGACCACCCAGATACTCCGACGCAAACGTCAGGGGATCCAGGGCATTGATAAATGGAAACGGCCTTTCCTCCGTGGTCCGCGCCGACTCGTCCTGAACATCATATACAATCAGCGCGTCAATATCCAATAAAGACAAGCGCTCGGTAGTTCTCTCTGCAATTTCCGCAACGCGTTCGGCGGCAGTAGCGGCCTTGGGCGGAGTGATACCATAAAGCAACACCCCCGATTCTCTTGATTTGATCTTTTGTATGAACATTTTTGTATTTAAAATCGGGCCTCAGGCCACCATTTTCATTTCTTAAAAGCTATCCGCACAACGGATCGGATCATCGTCTGCTCCTTCGTTTGCCTGTGCTTTTACTCCCTTGCATCCATCCCAGGGTTTGAAAAAAAGCACCGGGTAATTCTATGGTCTTTCCCCAATCCTTTTCCCGTAATCCCTGATGTTATCGGGCAGTACGTTCCCGTTTCCAGGGCAAAATTATTTCCTTTTTTATAATATCAATACCCGCAGTACATCATAAATAAAAACAGGCAAATTTCTTACCCCCAAGGACGGTCCAAATTGTCCGCCCTTGGGGGGTAGTTGATTACGCATTTACTGCAATCTGTTCACGAGCTTGCCGGGCAGCCGCCACCATATTTTCAAGGGCTGCTTTGGTTTCGGGCCATTTGCGCGTTTTCAAACCGCAGTCGGGATTCACCCACAGGTTTTCGGCCGGCAGCAGATCCGCCGCTCTTCCCAAGAGGGATGTCATTTCTTCCGTGCCCGGTACGCGCGGCGAGTGGATGTCATACACCCCCGGACCTATTTCGTTCGGATATTCAAAATGGGCAAATGCCTGCAGCAATTCCATTTGCGAACGGGACGTTTCAATCGTGATGACGTCGGCATCCATCGCAGCAATGTGCTCTATTATGTCATTAAACTCACTGTAACACATATGGGTATGTATCTGTGTGCGGTCCTGCACACCTCCTGCCGTAATCCTGAAAGCCTTTACGGCCCAATCCAAATAATGTGGACGCCTGGCCTTCCGTAAAGGTAACCCCTCCCGTATCGCCGCTTCATCGATCTGAATCATCCCGATGCCCGCCTGCTCCAGTGCGAGTACCTCGTCATGAACAGCAAATGCGATCTGATTCGTAGTCACTTCTCTGGGCTGGTCGTCGCGCACGAAGGACCACTGCAGGATCGTCACCGGGCCAGTCAGCATACCCTTCATGGGCCTGTCCGTCTGCGCGGCAGCAAAGGTACTCCATCGTACGGTCATATCCTTCGGACGGCTTATGTCGCCATAAATCACCGGCGGCTTTACACAACGACTACCATAACTCTGTACCCAGCCATTTTTGGTAAAAAGGAACCCTTCGAGCTGCTCTCCAAAATATTCCACCATATCGTTCCGTTCAAATTCTCCATGCACAAGAACATCCAGCCCAATCTCTTCCTGCCAGCGAATGGCATCAATGGTAGCCTGCTCGATGGATTTCTCATATTGCTCAACCGTCAGATCTCCTTTTTTGAATCTGGCACGCAGTTGGCGTATATCATCCGTTTGCGGGAATGAGCCAATCGTGGTGGTCGGGAAGGAAGGAAGGTGAAAGCGTTCACGCTGGATGCGCTGCCGGACGGGAAAAGCACTCGCACGGGTTGCATCCGCTTCCGTAAGGGCCGCCACACGGTCCTTTACGGCTTGCCTGTGTACCTTTTGTGAAGTACGCCTGCTTTCAATCGCTTTCCGGTTAGCCTCAAGTAACGTATTGTTTCCTTCTAAGATCTGCCTCAGCGCATCGACTTCCCCGAGTTTCTGCCTGGCAAATGCCATCCAGTTTTTGATTTCAGGGTCCAGAGCGGTTTCCAGGTCAAGATCAATCGGACTATGTAACAGTGAGCATGATGGTGCTACGATCACCCGCTTTGCTCCCAGCTTCTCCACCGCCCTATAGATCAGGCTTAATGATTTTTCGTAATCGTTCTTCCATACATTACGTCCGTCAACCACACCCAGCGACAATAAAAGCCCATCCGGAACCAACGCCAGGACTTCATCCAACTGCTCCGGCCCGCGTACCAGATCAATATGCAAAGCTTCAACAGGCAAGTTCACGGCCAAAGAAGTATTGTCCAGCAAAGCTTCAAAATAAGTAGCAACCATCAGTCTGACCCCGCCGACCTGTCCCGCAATAGCCCGATAGGCAGCTTCAAATGCTTCTTCTTCCTTTTTTGAAAGATCAAGTGCAAGGCAGGGCTCATCCAGCTGTATCCATTCCGCACCCAAAGCGCCCAGGCGGTTGAGGATTTCGATGTATACGGGAATCAGTTTTTCGAGAAGATCGATACGTTCAAAACCCTGTTCCTTTTCCTTACCAAGGAGCAGGTAACTTACCGGCCCCACCAGCACAGGCTTTGCCTTTTGGCCAAGCAGCCTTCGGGCGGTGGTATATTCAGCAAAGATATTTTCATTGTAAATACTGAATTCCTGCTGGGCTGTAAACTCCGGGACAATGTAATGATAGTTGGTATCCAGCCACTTGGTCATTTCCATGGCCGTGATATCCAGGCCGTTTCTCTGGTAGCCACGCGCCATCGCAAAGTAAAGATCCGTTTCCGCATGGTCACCGTCCTGTGCAAGCACCGGTGCGTAACGCTGAGGTATCACCCCCAGCAAAAGGCTTGTGTCCAGTACATGATCATAAAAACTGAAATCATTGCAGGGGATGATGTCAATACCTGCATTCAGCTGTGTCAGCCAGTTCTCTTCTTTGATCTTCTGTGCAACGCGATGTAATTCCGTCAGGGCCATCTTACCCGCCCAATATTGCTCACATGCTTTTTTTAGTTCTCTTTGTTCGCCTATCCGTGGATAGCCCAGGTTTTGTGTTAACATTTCGTCGGTTTATTTTGATAAAATAGTTTAAAAGTGCATTGCAGAATGTAACAATGCTTCGAGAAATGGCATACTGAGACAGCGACAACCGCCCCGGAGAGGCTGTCGAAAATATAATCAGGCTCGTGTTTTATTACGCGAAAACATTGTCTGTCCGGTAGCAGGCAGGTATCCTGACTTGTAACCTGGCGTCCGCCGTTCCTGGCCCGAAGACCATTGGACACATTGGGACGACAGTGAATAGGTTACTTACAGTTGCGCGACAGCTCGTGATTTGCACACGATTCCCCTTTTCATTCCGACTTTCATCGAAAACCTGTTCCGGTAATTATGGAAAAGAACGACTCCGTATTTTTAAAGTATATAAGATTAAATATCTGCACAAAAGTATATTATAGTAAATTAATATCTATAAAATATAATAATATTAGATTATTTTTAATTTAATTAACAATAAAATAGATAATAAATCTTTTAAGCAATAAATTTTAGGACACGAATAGATGAAAATTCTACCGGCCCGTATACACTAAAGTCCTCCACTCGGCTACATCAATCTAAAGCTGCATTTGCTCAATTAAAAAGGGTATTTCGTCAATCTGTTTTCCGGTAATACCTGGGTTCGGACTTACTTTGCTTACCAAAATCCAGGGAGAAACCATGATAACAATCCGCCGTGCATTATTTTTCGTTTTATTATTAGCCATGATCAGGGAAACCCGGGCTCAAAACAGTCCGGGTGCCCATCCTGCCAGAACGGGCAAATTGGTTACAGCAACGATAACCTCAAAAATCCTTCAGGAAAATCGTATCGGCATCAGCACCGATCGTAAAATCAAGATATACCTCCCTCCCGGCTACGAAAACTCGGGGCGGTATTATCCTGTGGTTTATTTTCTCCATAGTATCTTTTCTAACAATGACGTACTGATGGAAGATGGAAAGGTCACCACCCTCATTGACCGCGCCTGGATGCACGCAGTAATCGGTGAATTCATTTTTGTAGTACCCGATTACCGTACTGCCACCACCGGCAGCTTATATGACAATTCACCCGTGAGCGGCCGGTGGCTTGACTATACCACGGAGGAAGTGATACCTTATGTCGATCAAAAATTCAGGACCATGGCGCGAAAAGAGAACCGGGCTGTGGTCGGTGAATTCATGGGAGGAAGAGGTGCCCTGAAACTGGCCATGACACGCCCGGATATTTTTAGTGTGGTATATGCGCTCAACCCCGTTGCTACAGGGATGGGCAAAATACCATGGAGTTATACGCAGATCGACTGGAAGAAATTGCATACTTCCACCACCTATCCCGACAACAGCCTGGACGGTATTTCGCAAATTTTTCTGATGGTGAGCCAGACCTACCTGCCCAATTTAAATCGGCCGCCCTATTATTGCGACTTTTTTATGGAGCCGGACAATGGCAAATTCAAACCGAACGTGGTAAACATGATCAAAGCGCAACGTGGCTTTTCCATTGGTGAGACCATTTACGACTATGCTGATCAACTGAAATCCCTCAAGGGAGTCGCTTTAGACTGGGCACGGTTTGATCCGATCCACGCACACATCGATTCTAACCGCGAACTTTCCAGAAAGCTGGAAGATTTGGGAATTGCGCATGAAGCGGAAGAATACAGCGGCGCTCCATTTGAAAAAACCTGGCTCGACGACGGAAGGTTTTATTTGCGGGTATTGCCTTTTTTGGCCAGAAAAATGGATTTTGGTACCAGATAAGCAGGTTTTAGCCAAAGATAAAACAGTAGGCCGCGAAAAAAAAAGAGTATATACGTATGGCCTGATAGCACACATACGAAAAAGCACAGGAGCAGATACCGCCTGTGCTTTATGTACTATTAACAAGTTTACTTTAAATTACTTTTATTGTTTTATATATTTCTTTACAAAGTTTTCTGAAGCAGCCATAGAACGCCGCATCTGGCCACGCACCGCCTGGATACTGCTTTTCTGCTCCGCAAGATATTTTTCTCCCATACTTACATCGAGCTTTTCCAGTGTGTCTGCTTTATACTGATGCATCCAGTCCATCATGGATTTGTCAGCCGCTTCCAATTGTCCGACCAGTACCTGTGCCTGCAGCATTTGTGACTTGTACTGCGGATCTGCCTTTAGCGTTAACAGGCTGTCCATCATCTTTATATGGGATTTGAGCTGCTGTTGCAGGTCCATCATCTCGCCCATTCTGGGCATGATACTGTCGTGAATGGCCATCAACTCCTGTTCCTGAGGGTTCCGATGCCCCGCATGGCTGGTATCTTCATGGCTTTCGTGAGTGGAATGCTCTTCCTTATGTTCACTTTGGCACGCGATGAACAGCGTAATTAAAGTAAGTCCTATCAGATATTTTTTCATTCAATGATCATTTTGTTAAAAATTTGATGGCTTCTGATGCTCTGGATCCCGCACAAACTCCTGATCTGTAATGGTATACAGAAATGCAACAACCTGTTTCTTCTGCTCGCCGGTCAGTTCCATACCAGAGGCAGGGATCAGTTTATCGAGCGTTGCTGAATTCTTCACCCCTGTGGAATAATGTTCCAGCACATCTTCCAGTGTGGCAAACCGGCCGTCGTGCATGTAGGGGGCGGTAAAAGCAAGGTTACGCAGGGAAGGCGTTTTAAATTTACCCAAGTCGGAAACATCATAACTGATGCGGTAGCGTCCCAAGAAGAGCCCCTCGTGGGAGGTATCCGAAAAGTCCGCATCCAGTCCATTGTTATGATACCCCTGATCCGTAAACAGCTCTCCTGCATGACAGCCCTGGCATTTCTGGCGAACCAGTTCCAGCCCGCTGAGCTCGTCGGCAGTCAGGGATCCTCCTGGTTTATTCAAGCGGAAACGATCATATCTGGAGTCAGCAGAAATAAGGGAACGCTGAAATTGCGCCAATGCCTTCGCTACATTTTGTGAACTGACCGGGCCATCAAAAGCATTTTGAAAACCGGATACATAGGCCGGTACCGCGTTAAGCTCGTCCATGAGTTCATATAGGTCCTGCCCCATCTCGTCGTGCGCGGTCAGCGGACCAAAAACCTGGGATTCCAGGTTGGTGGCCCCTCCGTCCCAAAACAACCCGTTAGTTGCCCAAGCCAGATTAAAGAGGGCAGGTGTATGACGAAGCAGGGCACTACCAGAAACCCCGGCAGTACTCAACCGGGCCCCGTCAGTAAATGCCCGCTGCGGATCATGACAGGTTGCACAGGAAACTTTATTATTAGCCGATAACCTGACATCATAAAACAGCATCCTGCCGAGCGCGATACCTTCCCGACTCATCGGGTTACCGGTATCAAAGACTGGTTGCGGAAAATGAACCGGAGCCTCAAAAGTGTAAGGCTCTGGTTCAATTTCTGATTTGCTGCAGGAGCTCAGAAGTACCACCGCAGCCATTATTGTCATATTTTTGATATCAACCGGCATTTTATTTCACTTCCGTCCCGAACGCGATTGCTTTGGTTCCGTAATTGGTAGCTACGGCGGACATCAGAGGGGCCGTCATGGCGTTGATCGTCGGGTTTTGCATTACATCTACCCCGTCAAAGATCTTGCTAACATCCACATTCAGCACCACTCCCTTAGCACTTACAGAATTAACCGGTGCAGGAAGATCGATACTCAGCGTTTTGTAATTGGCATTCAGCCCGGTTTCAGTTGTAAACTTTTTGGTGTCGCTGCCTTGTTTCACAGTACCGCCCACTGAGCTGAAAATGTAGCTGGAATGCCACATCCAGGCAATGTTACTCATTCCGTTGCCGATCGAAAGCTCTCCCGACTGGAGGCTCAGGTTATCGTTATGCTGGGAATCCACCCCGATCGAAAATTTAACCGTTTTGTAATCACCGGCCGGAATATCCTTTAAAAGGACCGTTTCACGTTTTTTTGCAGGATATATCATTTTATCATTGATCACCCCGGAAAGGTCCAGATCTCCCACTTCTTCGATCAGATAATAGGAATCGGGCACCTTATACTCAGCCCCTTTGGCGTCCACCAGGATCACATTGCTGACCCAATAGCGAAGCTTTGTAAAGTTGTAGGTCTGGCTGCCGATGGTGAAATCCTTGTTGAGTGCAAAATCGGAAGCGCCAACCCGTGCGTCAAAGGTAAGCTCCATGTCTCCCGCAGCTGGTGTTACGGTATCTGCATCATCGTCAGAACAAGAAGTAAAAAGGGCCGCAGCCAATGCGAAAATGAAAATACGTTTCATATATTCTTTAATTTTAAAAGCAAAATTGATTGATACTGAATTTTTTATAAAAATTTTATCCGATTCAACTATGGCCTGTTACAGGAAAACTACCAACCCTAGATATAACAGATCGGTCATCAGAAAGCCGTTTACCGTAGCCTGGAAAACACGGCTCCCACCCATTGCCATGCGCATGACTATTCATCCCTGGGAGGCAGAGATAACCCGTATGACATGATCAGCAGCTGACAGGCTTTGAAGAAATGCAGCATTACCACCAGGGTGGTTGCAGGATATCGTTAATGGGGGATGTGTACACCCGAAGCAGATAAAAGAAACGCAGCAGGCAGGTAACCGTAAAAACCTGATTGGGAAAGGTAAACCCATGAGACGCTACGAAGAAGAGCTGTGCAATCGGCATGTTTTCTACACGCTCCGTGGTTTCCTTGTCCTTTTTGTTCTGCTGCTCTTTGAGTTTTTTAGCCAGATAACACTTGCCGTTACAGTTCAGTGTGGGCTTGTCGCGGTTTTCACAGAGTACTCTGGCTATGTAAGCCCGGTTGATGTTAAAATAAGCAACTGTTCCCCACGGACTCAGCGTGGGTAGCATTACGGCAAAAAGCAGTATGTATGCTAAAACAGATCGCATGAAATTGTGCTAAGGCGGATACTAAAATAACCGATCAGAATAAAAATCCAAGTTGTACCAACACTCTCTCCTTGGCAATGACATGCCCGGAAGAGCTTTTTTGGGCAAGCGGTTTCTGACCGTTCACACCCAGTGTCCAGCGATTAGAAAAAAAAGTAACCCCTGCTGTACCATTCAAAAGTCTCCCGCCTGTTATTTCCAGAATTTCGCCGTCTTTTTTGCCATGTTCTGCGTTTTCGGCATACACACCAACGCTGGGCGTAATGGATATAGCGCCGATCTTAAAGGAACGGTATAGGTCTATGGTACCAAACAATTGATCGCCAAACTTGTAATTTTGGGAATTGGTAGTATTAAACTTACGTGAGACATTGGTAGCCAGTCCCCATTGATTCAGATTCACCGTGTAAAAGGCGTTCAGGATAAAATCTGTGCTTCCGGTGCCCAACTGAAAATTGGCATTGGCAACTTCCAGGGTATTGTTTTCATCAAATTTAAACTTACCCGTGGGCAATTTGATTCCACCGCCTACCATCAGTGTGTGCGTAATAGCACCGGAACTCTCCTTGTCCATTAAAGTATTTAGAATATTATAGTTGGCCAGAACAGTGATATCGCCCAGTCCATTCTGTTTTTTTACATCAGCCGATGTAACCTGACGGTCAACGCGGTAAGGCACAAATGCCATAACCTGCACCCTTTTGATCGGGAAAAATCTGGCGTATACTTCACCCAGATTGAAATGTTCCTGGGTACGGAGTACTTTACTGTCTGGGTGGGTTACAAAGTTAAGCCTTTGGTAACGTACCCCGATCAGTGATTTGTTGGATTGTGGCAGCAGCCCGAAGTAAGAACCACTGTTTGCACAGCCGCAAATATCGCAGGCCATTGAAATATGGGCTGCGCAAATGAAAGAGAGTAATAATCTGTATTTAATTTTCATAGGAATTTCAATTAGAAAGCAGTTCCGATACCCGGATCCGACAGTTTAGCTTCGCGAATGAATTGTTCGTCCGACAGCGTTTTTAAGAAAGCAATAAGTGCCTGCTTTTCGGTTGCAGTTAAGGCTATACCTGTTTTTCCATTTTGCTGAATAAGCAACGGATCCAGCGTAGTGAGTTTTTGAACACTGTCGGTATAGTGATCCAGTACTTCTTCCAGCGAATGGTAGCGGCCATCATGCATATACGGGCCGGTCAAGCCTACGTTGCGAAGGCTTGGTACCTTAAATTTATAATGATCCGCCTCATTCCCCGTGATTGCCCCTCGTCCCAGGTCATTGTTCATCATGGGCGCCAGGCCATTGTTCCTGAAGCTATGGTCGGTGAACAGCACTCCGGCATGGCACGAGCTGCAATTTTTCTGGAATAACACCAACCCCTCCTTCTCCTGGGTGTTGAGTGCTGCGGCATCTCCCGCCCTGTAATAATCGTATTTTGAACCGGCCGAAACCATTGTCACCATAAACTGAGATAACGCTTTCATCATACGCTCGGAGTTGATTTCATCCGTTCCAAAAGCTGCTTTGAACATTTTGGGATAGTCCACCGGAATTTTTGATGCGGGATTGGGTGTTTTCCTCAGCTTGTCCAGCACATTGGTTACCTTCTCATCCATTTCAACAGGATTTTCAATCGGATTGAAAGGAAAAAGGTCCAGGTCGTGCACACCGCCATCCCAGAAAAAGGAATCACTCCATGCCATGTTCTGTACAGCCGGGGAATTACGTACCCCCAGCCGATCGTCCACACCATGGCTTAGCTCGTGACCGTGATGTGTAAAGGCAGCCTGTTGCTGGTGACAAGTACCGCACCCTACCTGGTTGGTTCGGGACAGTATGCCGTCATAGAAAAGAAACCTTCCTAGCTCCACACCCTCTTCCGTCAACGGGTTGCGAGAGAGGTCATATACCGGGTCGGGAAACCCAGCCGGCTTGGTCCAGGTGAGAGGCGTCGGTCCGGTTTTGACTGGCTCAGGCTCCTTCTCGTCATTCTTTTGACAACCCAAGGCTATGACCAGTAAAGTCAGAAATAAGACCGTTTTATTCATTTCAGTACAACAGGTAAGAATCAATGAATATGGTCCAGGGTGAACATATTGACATAATTGTTTGCAATCTGCTGCGATTTTTCCGGCTGCCCTCCCATGATGCTGTTATATTCAGCGATTTTGATGTTAGTACCCGGGCCATTAAACACTTTCAGCACATCCACTAAAAAATGGACTTCGGGTACTTCACTTGCAGTAACTCCTGCCTTCAGCGAGCCGAAGTTTACTTTCACGACTCTTGTGTTATTGACTGTTTTTTCGTTGTAGCCCCCAAAGAGCCCGATATGATAATAAAATTTACCGTTCACCGGATTTCCCTTTGGCGAGGTACCTTCCAGTTTCAGAAAAATGTATCCCGAGTTCCAGGCCCAATACATACCGTCGTCCGCCATGGATCCCGAAGGATCCAATACTCCTTGCCGTTTCTCAATCGGGGCGGTATTACGGGCGCTGTCCACACCTACCATAAATTCGGCAGCGGTGTAATCCCCCAGCGGAATATTATTTAATGTTACAAATTGTGAAGTTTTGGTATCCTCCTTGATGAGAAAGTAACTGGAATCCTGCGGAACTGTAAATACGGTACCATCAGCCTTGGTAAGTTTGATGTTGGATATGAAATAATTGAACTTCGTTACCACAAAGTCCTCGCCAGATGCATTCTGATAGGTTACCCCGTTCAATACCAGATTTTTATCTCCGACAACATTGTCAAACTCCAGACGAATCTGACCACCTTCCGCCGCTGGATCCGGCGATATTCCTGAATCGGAACAGGAATGCAATGAAAACAAAATGATTACTGCACAAGCTGCAGCAAAGCATTTATAAAAAATACTTTTCATAATTATAAATAGTATCAAAATCAGCACCTTTGGATGGTTGCCAACTCCGGATCAATGAAATATTGAAAAATTACCTGTGAAGACAGGATTTAAAATACGTTCAGTGTAAAACTAAACCAGCGGGGGATGAAAAACATTGTCGGACACAATGCGTCCCAGAAATACGGTTTTATAAGAAAAATCTGGGGTTAAATACACTTCGGCTGTCATGGCAGGAGCACTGAACGAGTAACTATCCGTGGCATCCATTACCTGATGGATCAGACTGGACATATAGTCCTGCTCGGCCTGCCGCTGTTGCTGCTTTTCCGCCTGAGCCAATTTTTTGGCCAGATAACATTTTCCGTTACACTGGAGCATTGGCTTGTTTCTGTTTACACAAAGCGTCTTGGCAATGTAATCTTTTCTGATTTCGTAGTCCAGGCATATCAATGGAATCACGCATGCTTTTACAAGCATTAGTGCAAGCAGGCCAAAACCAATCCATTGTTTACCGGAACTTCTCAACTTCATTACTGGAATTACACATCACGAGTTCATGTCACTGCAAAGATAATCACAGAAATCTACAAACTGCATAATAATTAAAAGATATGCTTTTAATTGCACGGAACCTGCCCTTTTTAGATATGTTGTAGAGTACCTACGGCACACCTCGTTCAAACGACATCTCCTTTCTTTAAAACTGATGTTCCAAACGGGACTTGTCTATGCCTAACGGTTATGTCTTTAACAAATTGATGATTAGATAACCTTAAGCCGCTCCTCCTCCAGATCGATCTGATACAACTGCTGACGGATCATATCTTCATCAATTTTCGGGTCCTTATTGAGTTCGGTAAGATACTGCCGCTGGATTTCGAGCAGTTCCACAAAAATCACCTTTGTTTTTTCATTCATCCAGCTGTCATCGGTGGCTTTGGTGCGCTCTTCCCATTGTTTCAGGAATTTCTCCATACCGGCATGGCCATTCAGCTCATTGTCATACTTGTTTTTAAGGAACTCATATATCTGTTTTTTAAGGCCCTGTTTCATTTTTCGCCTGGTCAGCTCTTCTGATTCCGCCTCCGGGGCACCTTCAAACAATCCGGTCCTTTTAATCAGATACGGTAGTGTAAGTCCTTGTACCACCAACGTAAGCAATATCACAATGAAAGTGATAAAAAGAATAAGGCTCCTTTGCGGGAAAGCCGTCCCATTATCCAGTGCAATGGGTATAGCCAGGGCCGCAGCCAGTGACACCACCCCGCGCATCCCCGTCCAGCCAAGCAAAAGAGGCATCAGCCAGCGCCTCCGGACCGACCGCGCGGGTGGGGTTACACTCGGCCGAAATATAATCGTAGCCAGAAGCGCCGCATAGGAACTAATGATCCGTGCACCGATCAGCACCACAGTGATCAGAATACCCGAACCAATGGCAGTATATAAGGGGATACCATTATCCCGCATCCCTTCCACAATTTCAGGAAGCTCAAGGCCGATCAGCAGGAATACCACTCCATTTAAAATGAATACAAAACTCCCCCAAACACTGAAGCTCTGAATACGACTGGTACTGTTCAAGAACAAAAGCCGCTTGGATGATAAAAACAAACCACCGCTCACCACTGCCAGTACACCAGAACAATGAAGCTGCTCCGCAAGCCAGTACATAAAATAGGGTTCAATGATGGTTAGTGCAATGTTGGATTGCGCATCCAGCGGAAGCCGCCTGTGTAATTGAACGAAAACCCAGGCCAGCAGGAGGCCCACTCCCACCCCACCTGTTACCATCCAGAGGAAACTCAGGGCCGCTTCCTGCCAGACAAACTGACCTGTGACAGCAGCAATCAGGGCAAAACGAAAAATGATCAGGGAAGAGGCGTCGTTCAGCAGGCTTTCGCCTTCCAGAATTGCCGCTGTGTTTTTAGGGATTTTCACAAATCTGGTGATAGCCCCGGTACTTACCGCATCGGGTGGAGATACAATCCCGCCCAGCAGGAAGCCAAGCGCCAGGGTAAAACCCGGGATAAAATAATAGGCTACCACCGCTACCGACGACGCGGTAAAAAACACAACCAGAAAAGCAAAACTGCCAATGATGCGCCACCACTTTTTCATTTCCTTGAAAGAGATACTCCACGATGCTTCAAAAAGAAGCGGCGGCAAAAAAATAAAAAAGATCAAATCGGGATCAATCCTTACCATAGGCAAGCCAGGAAGGAAACCCACCGTCAGGCCTGCTACAACAAGCAGAATGGGATAGGCAATGCGGAGTTTATTTGCCAGCGTATTGAGCAACACAATGGCAATGATCATTGCAAGCAGAAAGGGTAATTGTGTATGCATTAAAATTTGGAGATATGCTTCGGGCTTTTGTAATCGTACGAAAATAGTCTTTTTTACGAATTATTTAATACAGCATGGAGTTTTCGTAGCCACCTAACGGACGTTGAATCTGCTTTCACAAAAAAAGCGATTCCCGGAAGAATCGCTTTTTTTGAAAATCTGATTTAATAATAGTGCATATATAGGTATGCTTTCTACTCGGCGGCTGTGAGCTTTCCTCTGACTTCCCCGTTCGGGTATTTGGCCGTTCCGATATTCAGATAGTAATTACCTGCCTTCAGATCAGTGACCTGATCGGCTGTAAGCGTGTCTGTGAAAGCAAATGGGGATGTGAAGGTAGTGCCCAGATTGATCACCGACGTACCTAGGCTGTCGGCCGATGCTTTATAAATGTGCCAGGCCGTTGGAACAAACGGCATAAGTGAATCACTTGCAGTGGTATCCGACATGGCGGAGTCGCTATACATGACGTTTAACTTTAAAATCCGTGTTTCCTGATCAAGCGTACCTTCTACTTCTCCTGTTGCAGTTGAAGGGTTCGCGGGAATCGCAGTTGTACCTGCCAGTGTGGATGTAACTTTAAGCTCCGGTAAGACGGGCGTCGGAGTTTCTGTTTCATCGTCATCGTCTTTACATCCCATTGCTGCCACTAACAAGAACACACCCATGAACGCTAATTTTCTCATAATCCGTTAAGTTTTAGTAAGTAATGTGGTAAATTTCAATTACCGCATCTTGCCAAAAGAATGGTACCTCTATCACTAAAAAGAATAAATTATTCTGAAAATCAGTACTTTACAAAATTCCCTCATTTTTCAAGGTGGGGCGACAAGTATCCTTTTTGCCCATAAATGCTACAATTTCACCCCAAACTTGTAACCCACAATAACTTACGTATACTTCCATCGGTTATGTGACCAAAGCCAGTATTCTGGCTTTCTTCGGATGGTCTGTTCCAGAAGTACATAATACTTATACATGATGCTTTCCGGTGATTCTGTTTTACCATTTACAGAAATTAAATCAAAACGGTACCGGTATTTGTTTTTTCCAATTTTGACTACATCCATATACACCACCGCGCAATTCAGCTTTCGTGCAATAAGCTCAGGACCAGCCTGCACATGTGTCTTCTGATTCAGAAATGACACCTCCGCCCTGCCCGGCACTACGGGCCGCTGGTCTGCGATGGTAACAAAAACCGAAGGATCGCCCCCATGCATCAGTACCTTTCTGAGCCAGTCGTTTTTGGGTATCAGCCGCGCTCCGTGTTTTCCCCTTATATTCAGTAGTTTAGAATTTAAGAAACGGTTAGACAACGGGGCATAGGCAGCGTACACATCACAGGAAACAAGCATGGGAAGCGTACGGAGATATTCCCAGTTCCCATAATGGGACGCCATCAGCACGATACTGTTTCCTGACTGGATTAAATTTTTCAGCAAAGAAATATTTTCAAACTGAACAACGTTTGTAAGCTCATTCCTTTTAAGGTGCGTGATCAGGAAAGTCTCTGATACCAGGTCTGCGACATGCTTGAGGTATCTTTTCTGAATACCTCTCCTTTCGGTTTCGGGCATTTCAGGAAAGCTGCCTGCCAGATTTTTCCTGATGACTTCCCGACGATAGGGCCAGAGGTAAAGCAGTAGCAGGGCAATAAGACCCGACAGCGTCCTGTAAAATGCGAATATCAGTGACAATCGGATATTGGGTATACGGAACGAATAAACTCCCGGGGCCGACTTCCAGATGATTGGTCTGGTCATGGATCAGAGTAAAATCTGAATACCGGCATTCACTCCGAAATACAATCCCTGCAGGTCGCCATTATTTTTGTTGCGGCTCCATACATACCTCTTTATGAGGTTCGTGGTCTCATTCTGGCCGTAATCAATGTAGTTAAAAGTTGGTCCGGCATAAACCTCCAGTTTCTTACCAAATTTGTATCCAGGTAAAACCCTGATCGAACTCTTGAAATAATCGGTACCCTTAAAATCACTAAGGGTCTGGCTCACCATTTCGAGGTTCAGCCGGACATCACTGGCCAGCCGGACGTGCGCCCCAAAGCCTGCCTCTGCACCATAGAGAGATTTGCCGGTATTTTTCAAATTATAACCCACACCAATCACCCCGTACATAACCCTACCTCCCGAACGGAAAGAAGCCATCGTGGTCATGGTCTCGTCAATACTGAGCGCAACACTCTTTTCACCTGTTTTGATAATGTTGACCAGCCCGATGGGATAATCGCTGCTGTCGGCAACGTTGATAAATCCTGCCAGTTGCACTCCTTTTACCCGCTTTGCGATATTGATGAAGCCGGAAATCTGGGTGTTCACTTCATGGGCGCAGTTCAGAAATCCCGAAAGCTGTACCCCTCTTACCTCTCCTCTTGCCACACTGCAAAAACCAGAAACCTGCCCCGACGCATCGCCTCTCGCCATGTTGGCAAAACCTGCTACCTGAAAAGCACTGGAACGTATTTTTGCTACATTGGCAAAACCTGCGATCTGAACGCCTTTCGCCGAATCCTGAACCACGTTTCCAAAACCCGCTATCAATACCCCGGAGCTTGATTTTGTCACATTCCCGAAACCGGCAATTGCCGTTCCGGTTTCAGCTTTCGAGTATCCTGCAACGGCATGGACAGAAAATGCGTTGGTATACTCCCCGGCCTGAAGACCATTGGTACTTAAAGGGTAAATAAGGCCTGCGTGAACTGCTCTTTTCTTTTCCTGCTGTGCCGATAAATTCAGCGATATAAATAAAAACAAAAAGGCCAGCAATGTATTCGGGTAATTTCTCATGGTATCTGTATCTTAAATTGATCCTAAAATAAACTACATACCGCAGCTTCATTTCAGGATTGCAGGCCTTCAATCCGTCGTGCTCCGGTGTGCTCATTACTGACACCCTTGAATCCTATTACCCTAAATTCTTTGGATATATTTTTAAAACGACGACACAAACCTAAACGCAAGTACCTGAAAATAAACACAATAAAAATCCGTAAACTGACTGCAGATTGTATTATGCATAGAAAGAAACAATTGTGATTACCTGCCGTATCTCCAGCTCATCCCACCCTGCCAGCCAAACCAGGCCGCAGTATTCCGGTTCATTTTGATATGGGCATAAGATTCCAGCGGGAAAGATTTGTAGCCGCTGACAGCCTCCGTTTGTTCGGAGTAAAAATGGGTAAATGACGGCCCGCCGAAGACCGAGAAACGTTTGTTGAGCCGGACCGAAAGCGCGGTCTGCAGACGTAACAGGACGGGAGAATTTTCCCACTGTCCCAGGTATACGTTTTGGCTTGATATTTCGGTTTGCAAAAGCAGGCCTTTGCTCAACCCGAACTCTTTCCCGACTCCCATTCCAAAGGTATATACCTTATTAGATCCATAACCAACTCCGGCAATCAGCATGGTATACAGGTTCCGGTTGCCTGTTTTCCAGGCAATGTTCCAAGGGGCGATCTCATTGCTGTAGACGGCTATGTTGGAGATACCCTGCCTGACAATATTGATGAAACCAAGACTTACGCCTGAGGAGCTATCGGCAACATTGATTACCCCCAACTGAAAACCTTTTAACCGCCGGGCATAATTGATGACGCCGAGTTGCATGCCGGCACTTTTATGTTTTGCAAAATTGCCCACGCAAGCAAGCTGTACACCTGCTATCTCTTCCCGGGCAACATTCACTCCACCGGATACCTGCACGCCATGAAATTTACCCGCCGTATAATTGAATACGCCGGATGCCTGAAAACCCGTCCCGCCATTGCGCGCCAGATTCAGTGCCCCCGCCACCTGAGCGCCTTTGATACGCCCATCCGCCTTATTCACAACGCCTGCGGCCTGTACGCCATAAAGGGTTTGGTTAAGAATATTACTGAATCCCGCCGCTTGTAAGCCCTTCAGTGAGTCGAGTACCTGATTATGGAAACCGGCCGCCTGGAGACCGTCGGCATTTCCACCGGCCACATTAAAAAGGCCGGCAGCCTGAAAATACTTCACATCTCGCCTGGCAATGTTAAATACACCGGCAACCTCAACGCCATTCACTCCCCCGGTATATCCACCTATCAGATTGAGAGATACCTTATTTTCGACTTGCGAACTCATTTTACCATGGGTACCAAGTCCGGGAGTTAAAGAGGCCTGGTAAGGAAGTGACACAAAAAACCGTCCGATGTTACGGCTCTGCAGACGCAGACGTGAAGAAACGAGCAACCGCCCGAGCCATGTTCTTCCGGCATCCGAAAACCTTACCAAAACTGTGTCCAGCTCAATTGCCCGCGGCCTGATCCGGATCTGTACTTCACTGCCAGAATGTATGGTGAGCGTAGTATCTCCATAACCCACTTTGCTGACGGTTATGGAAAAAGGAAACATTCCGTCTTTCACCCGCAACCGAAAATACCCTGCCTCATCTGTAAGGGCTGAAACGAGCTGTGTTTTGGAATACACGCTGGCATAGTCGGCCGGAGAACCGGTTTCTTCATCGAGCACACTGCCGCTTACCAATACCAATTTCTCCCTAACGGCCTTTTGCAAAATGACATAATTACCAGTTTCTTTATACTGATAGGTACCTTTGAGCAACTGATCCAGGATGTCCTTTACCGGCATGGAACGGTAGGATACCGTAACGATGCTGTCGCCCGGGATGATGTTACTATTGTAGGAAAAATAAAAGCCACCCTGCGTACCGATCGTTTTGAGTACCTCGGCCACGGGCTGCCGGTTTACACTCAAGGATATCCTTTTACCAAGAAAATGCTGCGCATAACTGCCCGTAGCTGCCCCAATGAGAGCAGCTAACGTAAAAAACCAGATTTTGGCAGAAGTAAATCTAAAAGTCATGCGGCAAGTTAACCACTATTTCAAAATGATCTGCTCACCTTTGTGTTGAATAGTTATATCAAAAGTCCCGCTGATCACTGTTAATATTTCGGCCAGAGGCTGCTGATCAAATGTAGTATTGATCGGGAAATTACGGATAGATTCATTGCCAATACGAATGTCTGCTGCATAAACTTCATTCAATTTTTGAACCAGTTTCCACAGTGGGGTGTCATCGCAAACCAGCCTTCCGGTGCGGTAATAGGTATAAAACGCATCATCATTCCGCCCGGTGCTCAGCCCCGGTTTGTCCTTGGAAGCCGTTACACGCTCTTTGGGCCTGACCTGCACCTTTTCACTTTTTTTGGCTACCTCCACCAGCCCGGTTTCCACAATTACCTCCGTTTTGACTTCGCTGCTTTTAACGTTAAAAGAAGTACCCACCACAGTGATAGTGACGTCATTCACGGTGATCACAAAAGGTTTGCTTTTGTCGGGGGTTACATTAAAAAACGCTTCCCCGTTCAGGACGATCTGCCTGGTTTTCAAACCTTTGAAATGATCCGGATAGGAAATTGAAGATCTTTTATTGAGCGTTACCACCGAGCCATCCGGTAGGGTATCTGTCACGCTTTCCGCTCCCGAGTAGACCGTAAGCTGCTGATAATCTTTTTGATCCTGGATATATACCAGCCAGCCTGCGCCCGCGAGGAACAGAAGAATCGCTGCAATTCTCAATATGCTCCGCCACAGCTTGGTTACCGGCACCGTTTCCCTCTCGTCGGACAGTGGCTCCATGGTATCCACCCGCTCTCTGAACCGTCTCCACGCAGCCTCCTCGTCTACCGTCTGGTGTACTGTTACCTTTCCGCTTTGCTCCCAGATCAACTGAAAGTGGGTCAGGTACCTGTAGTTTTCGGGTTCCTTATTCACCCAGGTATTTATCTGTTCCTTCTCAGTCTCCGACGCTTCTCCCAGTATGCGTTTTACCAGCAGATCATCTATTGTTTTATTTGGTTCCGTATGCATGATCCTTAGTATTAGCTCATTAAAAATAAAATTAAAGACACTGGCAGAAAATCCACCAGTTTCAGACGGAGCAGCCTCAATGCTTTGCCCATCTGGTTTTCAACCATCTTAACCGGTAACTGCAGACGGTCGGCTATCTCCTGGTACTTTAGTTCCTCAAAACGGCTCAGCTGAAAAATGGTCCTGCATTTTTCAGGTAACTCTTTCAAAGCCATCTCCAGGCGTTCCTGCAATTCTCTATGCGCCAGATGTTCCGCAGTACTGTTAGCGGTTTCTATGTGGTATAATGCATGCGCCTGATAGGCGTCCCGTACCTTGAGGTGTTTGAGGTAATTAAGACTCTCATGGTATACCGACCTGTACAGATATCCGCTCACCGATTCCCGGATCTCAATCTGATCCGTTTTTTCCCAAAGCCGGCAGAAAACATTCTGGACCATTTCTTCTGCCACGATCTCGTCTCGGAGGATGGTGCACGCATAAGCATGCAGACCTTTAAAGTAAGTTTTAAATACCTGTTCAAAATCTCTTTCCCTCTCCTTGTTAAGAATGAGCTTTTCAGTATCTGTTGCGTCTGCTGCAATCATTTTCACAAAATAAAATGCCCGGCGTTGGTTTATCATTTACATGACAACCCGCCGGGCATTCACCCTAAATTTCCTGCTGATTTTTTTTAATCTGGCTTAATTGGGCTTTTTACCAGCCTTCACGGTATCTTTATGCTCCTTATAGCGCTTGTCCGGCGTGCCATCCTTTTTCAGTTTCTTGTTCTCTGCATATCTCTTATCTGGTGTACCATCTTTTTTCAATTTTGTTCCGGCCGGTGCCTGGGTTTTTTCTGTCTTGGTCTGCTTTTTGGCCGGAGCCGTTGCGGGTTGTGCATTTTGCGCAAAAACCGACCCGGAAACAGCCAGTAACCAGGCCAATACAAGTGTTTTCAGATTTTTCATTTTTGAAAATGGTTTTAAATTGAAGTGCTAAAATCTTACGCTATATTACGTATTTCCCTAAACATTCACATGACTGCGCCAGTATATAGTACTCAATTACAGCATATTTAATATTATTTTAATACCAAAAAAAATTACACCGGGTTTCTGATGCGATCTCCCCACCCGAAACTAATTTATAATCCAAACCAATAGTTTTTATATTTGTATAAAAATAATTTATACACAGGAAGTACCTATTGAAAAGGTTTCATGAACATCCAACAGCTAGAATATATTGTTGCAGTAGATAATCACCGGCATTTTGTTCAGGCAGCAGAACATTGCAATGTAACTCAGCCCACGCTTTCCATGATGATCCGCAAACTTGAAGAAGAGCTTGGGATCAAAATTTTTGACAGGACCAAACAGCCCATCGTACCCACCGGCATCGGTCGTCAGATCATTGACCAGGCCAAAACGATCCTGCGTGAGTCTGGCAGACTGAATGAAATTGCCAGGCATTTCAATGGCGACCTGTCTGGCGAGCTGAGAATCGGGATTATTCCCACCATCGCGCCTTACCTTTTACCCCATTTTGTTCAGCCCTTCATCAGAAATTATCCTGACATCAGGCTCCATGTATCGGAGATGATTACCGAACGTATCATCAGCGAACTGAAGCTGGGAAATCTGGATGCAGGTATAGTAGCTTCGGTTTCGGAGGATAATGCCTTGCAGGAGATTCCTTTATACAAGGAGCGGTTTTATGCCTATGTTTCCAAAGATACCGGGCTTTTCAACAAACAATATATCCTGCCAACGGATATAGAACCCAATGAACTGTGGCTGCTGGAAGAAGGCCACTGTTTCCGTACCCAAATCCAGAAACTTTGTGAACTGAGCAGGAACAGTGAATTCGGCAGCAGTTTTCAGTACCGGTCTGGAAGTATAGAAACACTGATGCGCATGGTTGATAAAAACGGAGGGATAACCATACTCCCGGAACTCGCCGTGATGGAGCTTTCCGAAGACCGCAAAACATTTATCAGGAGTTTCCGTTTTCCTGAACCCACCCGGGAAATATGCCTGGCCGTCAACCGTGAGCAGATCAAAACCCGGCTGATCGACGCACTCAAAACCGGTATTCTGGAATTTGTACCCAAAGCAGATTCCTAACCGGCAGCATCAGCTTTTGAATGCGCTCACCGGCCCAGCCGTTTCCCGAGGTATGCTTCTATTTCCTGCAGAGAAAAAGCATTAAAAGTCATTTCTTTGGTAAGCCCGCCTTTGCGGGAAACGGCCACACCATAATGCATATCATAATATCCTTCCTTGGCATGTGCGTCGGGATTGATGCTCAGGAGAACGCCTTTCTCCATGCAGTAGGCAATCCACCGCCAGTCCAGGTCGAGCCGCCAGGGAGAGGCATTGACTTCAACCACAACATGATTTGCAGCACAGGCATCTATAATCACTTTATGGTCAATAGGATAACCCTCCCGAGACAGCAGCAGACGGCCCGTTGGGTGTCCAAGGATGGTGGTATATGGGTTTTCAATTGCTTTCAACAAACGGGCGGTAGCCTTATCAAGCGACATAGAGAGATTACTGTGAACCGACGCCACGATGTAGTCAAACGAGGCGAGGATCTCCGAAGGATAATCCAGAGAGCCATCTCCTAGAATATCGGATTCTATTCCTTTTAATATTTTAAAAGGCTTAGCTGGATTTTCCGCAGCAAACCGGGCATTAAGCTTCGCAATTTCTTCATGCTGACGAAGTACCTCTTCTATTTTCAAACCCTGGGCATAGGTTGCCGTTTGGGAATGATCTGCAATACCCAGGTACTCAAAACCCAGTTCCTGGCAGAAAAGCGCCATTTGTTCCAGCGTATGCTGTCCGTCCGAATAGGTGCTATGGTTATGTAAAATCCCCTTCAGGTCGTCCCAGGTAATGAGGTCGGCGTTGGTATGTGTCTCGGCCCAAAGAAACTCCCCGGCCCCTTCACGCATTTCGGGAACGATGTAGGGTAGCCCAGCCTTTTCATAAATAGCCTCCTCGTTTTCGAAAGTATCATGATATACCTGCCTCCAGATAGAGGTACCTGCGGCAGTGGGATGCCCCAGGTGCAGATCCGCTGCACTTTCCAGAAACAGTTCGTTCACCAGCCTTTCAGGCTTTACGGCCAGAATTTCAATTTCAACGGCCACATCCTGCACATTTCCCCTCCAGACAAAAGGAGAAGACTTTTTGATATCCTGAATCAGGAATTCGATGCCTGTAAGTATATTTTGAAGCAATCCGGGAGATTCCGTTTCCACCAGAATTTTAACAGATTCCACAATTTCCGCCTTCCTACGTATATCCCCGGCTACCAGCACAACCGGAAAATGTTTCTGTAATGCTTTAACGATCACATCCGCCACGGCCTCAGCCTTATCCATCCTGAGCTTACCTGCCTGATTCTTAAGGAAAGCGAGCGATTCCAGTATCTTCTGTTGTGTACTTCCTCCAAAGCCTTTTACGCTGGCAACCGTTCCGTTCAGACAGGCCAGTTCCAGTTCGTGGAGGTTATCAATCCCCAGATCCCGCCACAGGACGGCTATTTTTTTAGGACCAATACCTTTAATATTGAACATTTCCATTACCCCCAGCGGCGTGTTGCCCAGCAGCTCTTCGAGTTCGGGAAAAGTACCGGTTTGGGCAATCTGGATAATTTTGGCAGCAGTACTTTTCCCTACCCCCTGCAGCTTCGTAAGTTCGTCCAGGGTCATATGCTGGAGCTCTCCGTCCTTATACTTATCCAGGTAAAATGCCGCAACACCGTAACCTTTGATCTTAAAAGGGTCCGCGCCATGGAGTTCCAGTAATTTGGCTGTTAGTTCCAGTACTTCGACGATCTCGGAATTGCTCATAGGGGAAACAGATTAAATAATGTTCTGCGAATTACGAATATCAAAACGTAAACCGCAACAGACCGGTAAATTTTAGTACCCCGTCTGTCGGAAACGGCCCCTTTTTCTTTGGCCAAAATCCAGGAAAATTTCTTTTACCCTTGTTATTTACCGTCTTCCTATACTTCTTCCTGCCATTTAAGTAGTTATTCACGCCCGTTGCCTTAGAGAGGAAAAACCTGACTTATGGAACCGAAAATAATCACTCCATTTTCCCGCCGCGATTTTTTGATGGCCGGCGCCGGGCTGGTCACCGCCTCCCTGTTTTCTCCTTGTGCCATCGCGTTTAACAAACCAAAGGAAAGGCTGGGTGTAGCCTTGGTTGGGCTCGGCTATTACAGCACCGATCTGCTCGCCCCGGCCCTTCAGAAAACCAAAAACTGTTATCTGGCGGGTATTGTGACAGGTTCACCTGAGAAAGCCGAGGCCTGGAAGAATAAGTACAATATTCCTGATAAAAATATTTATAATTATAAAAGCTTTGATCAGATAGCCAATAACCCGGAAATTGACGTAGTATATATTGTTCTGCCTCCCGTCCTTCATAAGGAATACACGATACGGGCAGCCAAAGCGGGAAAACATGTTTTTTGTGAAAAACCGATGGCGATGAATGCCCGGGAATGTGAAGAAATGATCAGGGCCTGCAAGGATAATAAGAGAAGCCTGTCCATTGGTTATCGTTGCCAGCACGACCCTAATACGCAGGAATACATGCGTATTGCCCGTGAAAAAAGATTGGGGAACGTACAGTTAATTTCCTGTGCCGCAGGTTACCGGGAAAGCAGGGCAGGAAACTGGAAAGTGAAGCGTGAAATGGGCGGAGGGGCCATGTATGACATGGGGGTGTATGCGCTGCAGGGCGCGAGACTGGCGGCTGGTGAAGAACCTGTTTCTCTTACTGCGCAACATGTTACCAACCGCCCCGAGATATTCAGCGATGCCGATGAAATCACTCATTTTCAACTGCATTTCCCAAGTGGAGCTGTGGCCAGCTGTACCGGCAGCCATGGGATACAGACCAACTTCCTGAAAGTGAATTATGACAAAGGGCAGTTGCACATGGATGCGTTTTCGGCCTACAACGGCAACAAGGGGTTCAGTACGCTGGGAGAAATTCGCTATCCGGTGGATAACCAGCAAGCCAAACAAATGGATGAAGATGCCCTGGCGATTATGCAGAATAAGCCACAGCTCGTCCCCGGTGAAGAAGGCATGAGGGATATCCGTATTGTAGAAGCCATTTATCAGGCAGCAAAAACTGGAAAAACCATAAAATTGGGCTAAAGTCGAATCCAGATAAAGCAGTATAACCAGTCAACAATTAAACAATAACATTACTAAAAATTAAACATTTCAGATTTTCATGAGCCTTGATCAGATTAAGAAGTACCGCGACGAAGCGTTTCATCATCTAACTAACGAACTGCTGCCTTTTTGGGAAAACCGGTGTGTGGATAAAGAAAACGGCGGATTTATAACGCATTTTGATAATGCCGGTAATGACAGCGGAGAAGACGAAAAATCGTTAATAGCGCAAACCAGAACCGTGTATACCTTCTCGGCGGCGCATCGGGCAGGATATGGCGAAGGACGTTACGCCGAAATTGCCAGGCATGGTGTTGACTTCCTCATTGAAAAAATGTGGGATAATGAGTACAGCGGTTTTTACTGGCTCATGGACCGCAAAGGGAATGTAAAAATCGATGAGAAAATCGTTTATGGCCTTAGTTTCGCCATTTATGCCCTGAGTGAGTATACCCTGGCAACGGGAGACCCAAGGGGCCTGGAGTATGCGGAAAAAGTATTTGATCTCATTCAGATCCATGGAGCGGATATTCATTACGGCGGATATTTTGAGATGTTCCACCGGAACTGGGATTTGAAAGGAGAAGGAGCTGCGGGAGGCGATCGTAAAACGCTGGATGCGCATATGCACCTGATGGAGGCGTTCACGACCCTTTATGAAGCCAGCGGCAAACAGGTACACCGCCGCAAGCTGATGGAAATGATCGAACTGCTGATCAATAAAATCATGCATCCGGAATATGGAACGGGTATTCCACAATTCTGGGCTGACTGGTCGGTGGCACCTCAGATCAAATTTGACATTATATGGGGTTGGGATCGCTTTTCGGAAGATGGGTTCAAAAGCGCAGCAGAGGATAACACCAGTTATGGACACAACGTGGAATTTGCCTGGCTGCTGATGCATGCCCTGGACATTGCGGGTGTGCCTTATGAAAAATACGAAGAGCAATTGCTGAAATCCTACAATCACGCCGTTGAAAACGGGATCGACTGGGAGTTTGGCGGGGTGTACGTGGAAGGTTCCCATTCCGGAGAAGTGTACGACCGGGAGAAGGAATTCTGGCAGCAGGCGGAAGTGATCATTGGTATGCTGGATGCTTACCGGGTTTATAAAGATGAAAAATACCTGAAAGCCTATGACGCAACCCACCGTTTCGTGTTTGACCACATGATCCATTCAAGCGTTGGAGAATGGTTGCCGCTGTTGACCCGTCAGGGAGAGCCCATCTGGACACACATGAGCCATTCCTGGAAGGTGAACTATCACTCTGTAAGGTCCATGGTACAAGGTATCATCCGACTGGAAAAGCTATTGGCGCAAGCCGAAAAATAACCGGAACACGATCCGCATTTGTAGATTTCGGGCCTTAATTTCACACAATAGAGGGAATTTCATTCTCACTTACAGCAGGTTTACAAACGTAAGCCTGCTGTGTTATTTTATATCAAAACGAAAAAATGCTATACACAAAATACTATAAATCATGCATTTATAAAAACAAATAATCCAAAGCAAGTCGGCATATCTGATGTAGCAAGCTTAAAGGCATGGTTTCTTTCACTGTGAGATTAACGTTTTCACCTGAAAACTAATTCTTATTGTTAACAAACTTAAATTCTTAAAATCATGAGTGCTCTAACACAACAGATAAAAGGAAACTGGAATGAAGTAAAAGGTAAGTTTAAACAACAGTATGCTGACCTTACAGACGACGATCTTTTATACGAAGAAGGAAAGGAGGACGAGCTTCTTGGAAAACTTCAGAAAAAATTGGGGAAGACACGTGCAGAAGTTGAAGATGAGTTGGAACGTCTTTCCCATTAATATGGAATAGATAAGTAAAATTGACAGATACCCCGGGAACAGTAATCCCGGGGTATTTTTGTTGGAAGAAAGCACCAATTTATATCGATCAATCTTTATATTGCGCCTATTGAATCTTATGTTCAATTCATCCTAAACCTGTTATTTTATAATGAATACGAATGAAATTCCTGTAGGGATCGTCGGGCTTGGCCTTATGGGCTGCAGTATTGTAACCTGTCTGCTGATTGCCGGCCATCCCGTTGTTGCGGTTGCACCGGTGCCGGTGGATCTCCTCCATGCAGAAAACCGGATCCGGGAGCATCTGCAGCGCGCTTTTGAAAACGGGCTTGTACCTCACGAGCCTGATTTTTATTTTAAGAACCTCACGATTACGGAAGATTATGAAGCACTGGCCCCATGCCAGCTGGTGAATGAGTGCACGATCGAGAATATCGAAATCAAGGAAACCGTGCTCAAAAAAATAGAAGCGGTAATCGCTCCCGATGCCCTGCTGTCCAGCAACACCTCGGCTATCCCGATCAGTACGCTGCAAAAACTTACGAAACATCCGGAGAGATTCCTGGGCCTGCATTGGACGGAGCCCGCCCACACGACCCGCTTTCTGGAAGTAATTTGCGGTGATGACACCGATATCGCTAAGGGCGAATACCTTTACCAACTCTCACATGCCTGGGGTAAAGAGCCTATTCTGGTAAGAAAAGACATCGCGGGTTTCATCACCAACCGGCTGATGTACGCCATGTACCGCGAGGCGATCAGTCTGGTGGAAAATGGTTATGCAACCGTTGAAGATGTGGACCGGTCGTGCCGGAACAACGCAGGTTATTTTATGACCTTCGTAGGCGTGTTCAGATGGATGGACCTTACCGGCGTGCCGGCCTATCACACGGTTATGCAGCGACTTTTACCTACGTTAAACAACAGCACCGAAGTACCGGAACTGATCGACAAGGTGGTGCGAGAGGGCGGCAGGGGCGTGCTGAACTCCAAAGGCTTTTATGAGTATGAGCCAGGCGAAGCAAAATTATGGGAGGAAACGTTCACCGAATTTACATACGAAATCAGAGAACTTGCTTTGCGATATCCGCACGATGTGGTGAAGAAAAAACTTGAAAAACTGAGAGAAGAGTGATCTCAGGGGACTTTATCGTTCCGAAGACGCAATGTATTCTTATGAAATTTTACTGCAAACAGGTCTTAAATGCCCTGTTTGCAGTATCTTGATTCAGTATTTCTATTGGTACGAAACCAGAAGGCCTTTGAAATTCACCAGGTAAGTCCAGGAGCATCCACACATAAACCCCTGCGAAAGTACGGTTCGCGAGATTCAGGAACTGCGGATCTGCTCATTATTGCTTCAAAATTTTAAAAACCTGGGTGTCAACCTTCACCTCATAAATTCCGGCAGGCAAATCTTTCAGGAATAACGCACCAGAATCAGGCTGAAGATTATAGGTGCGGATCAACTGACCTGATTGATTCAGAATTTCAACATCCTTCACCTTCCTTCCCGATTTTATCACCAGCTTGTCCGTCACCGGATTGGGGTACAAAATGACCGTTTCCCCGGCACCCGGTTGAACGGCAAGCACCCGGGTATACATATAGGAGCCGTCCAGGTCCAGCTGTTTGAGCCGGTAATAATTAATACCAAATGCCGGGTTGGTATCCAGGAAATGGTAAACCATCCCCTTGTCGGTATCTCCAGCAGCGGTTACCTCTCCGATTGTGTCAAACTGCTTCATATCGCTACCTCTTTGAATTTCAAAATGAGAGGCGTTTGTCTCAAGGGTAGTTTTCCAGGATAATTCCGTCTGATGATGCTCGGTGGGCCTCCCGGTGAAAAACTCGAAAAGCACAGGCAATGCTCCTTCTGAGGAGCTTCCCAATAAAAACGCACCAAATCCGGTCGTATTAAATGATATTTCCCATCGTTTCAAAACATCATTCCAACTACTATTTTCCGGGACAATGCTTACCGGATTTTCCGTATAGGACAACGAAGGCAACCCGTTTCCGGCAGGATCAATACCAGGGAATCTGTAAATTTTGATATTCGTTTTCGCACTGTTATCCTCCTTGTCCGACGGCAGCGAGGGCTGAGCAGAGGTTTTACCGGAATTAAATTGATTAAAATCCGCCTGTGTAAAATACAACGTGATACCAGCCGTGGCCGACGATTCGTTTTGGTCAGGTTTTACGATATAATGTCGCGAGGCAAAAGCACTGGATTTAAATGTAGGCAAGCTGGTTTCACTCCAGATTTTGGTAAGTACTGCACCAGCTACCGGCGAACTTCCCTGCGGTGTAAGCGTACTGATGACGCGGCACTCCGAGGGCATGAAAGTATACTGCCCCGTCTGAACCGAAAGGGTAGCCTTGTCCTGATGATGAGCCAGACTTACCGCAGGTTTTGATCCTGAAACATTAACCTTTCCGCTAAACACCGTATTATGATAGCTGTCGGTCACCCTTATTTTATAAGTACCTACGCCCCTTGTAACCTGCCGCGAGGTAGAGAAGTCGGCATTACAATCAGCGGTTTGCAGCCATTTGTAATCACTCCATCCTTCGGGAGCCTGCAAAGTCATCTCGGTATCACTGCTATATGCCATCGTGATTGCCGGAGGAGGAATGGCCATGTAGGGAGTAGACTGTTCCAGAAATCCGCTGGTCAGTTTCTGTTTCCAGAGATTGGCCAGAAACGTTAACCCCTCCCCCGAAAAATGGATGTTATCTGTTCTGTAAGGAGGTTCCCAATAGTCGTCCGTAGAAGGCCCTTCAAAAACATGGGCCATCCTGATCGACAGATCACTTCCGTTCAGACCAATGACATCGCTCTGCGCATCAATAACGGGTTGCCATATACGGCTCTCGTCATTGACGGTATATCTGGACGCCCGGGCAACCACCCAGCTAAGATCCTCCTTTCCGCTTAAGTCCCTCGATTCCTGAATAATGCGCCGCAGCTGATCCCGGTGCGACTCCCTGGAGGTACCTTCATGGTTATCCGATTCGCCCTGATGCCACAGAACCGCCCTGATCCCCATTTGTGCAATATAATTGTTCAGAGCAATCCGTAAATGACCGAAGGGAAGCCCCTGCGGAAAAGCGTAACTATAGGAACTCACTGTATTGCCGGTAGTACTGATACTTTCAACCCAATTGCGGGAGGAAGACCCACCCCACCCGGCATTAAATACCATCACCGGAACATTGAGCGCTTCCGCCATCTTATCCCCGAAAGCTCCCCAGCACCAGGCGTAATTCCCGAAAGGTGCTGTCTTAGTAAGCGCATCCAGATGAACAAATTGAGGGCAGGGTACCCTAATTTCCGAATAAGGCGCGATAATGCCATCGCTGAGATTCTGAAAATCGACACTGTTGACGCGGTCATCCGTTGCACCGGGCCCGTTGCCCAGGCCATTACTTCCGGTGGCGTTGGACTGACCCGCTACCAGAAATACTTCTCCTACGCCCACCCTTTCAACATGACCTGTTTCCATAGATCCGTCACCTTTCACCCCACGAATTTCCAGCTGATACCAGCCCCCTTTAACCAGCATCGAGCCATAAAAATTACCTCCCTGCGGGACCGACTGAATGGTATTCCATCCCCCGCCTTCGGGAGCAGGCGTGCCTTGCCCCTCCTGCCGCGGAACAAACCTGGCCTCAATCCGATCATAACACCCCGCATAATTGCCAGCGAGCGTTACCCGGGCCTGGTTTGCGTTATCCCTCTGAAATACAGCCCTTTCGGAAGGAAATGTAATGGTAATCTGCGCATGGGAATGAAGAGTGCAGAATAAAATGAATAAGAAAAATGAAAGCGACTTTAAACGTAAAAACATGATATGGAGGATGTAGGATAGTGTGTAAAAAATAAATATAACAATAAGAAATAAAATATGAACAAACACACTTCCACAAATGAGTAAACGGTTTTACACTAAACAGCCACAATATTACCACAGAAAACATTAATGATTGTAACCACATCGGCACAAAATTGCAACTTTCAAACTCCTCCGTTTCTTTTCCGGTAATCTCTTGGGGTTTGGCCGGTGATATTCTTAAAGATGCGAGAAAAATAGGACAGGCTGTCAAAACCCGTTTCAACAGCAATCATAGTAAAGGAAAGGTCAGTCGTGATGATCATAAACTGAGCTCTTTCAATACGCTTGCGCTGAATATACGCAAGGGGTCTGGAACCTGTATGGTTATTGAAGACCCTCGAAAAATAATCGGGATTTTGCCCGGCCCTTTCGGCAAGCAAGTCAACCGTTAAATTTTCATGGAGGTTGGTTTGGATATAATTAATTGCATCCGCAATCCTGGCGGGAACAACACGAACATCCTCCTGTCTGAAATGATCCGCTGCCAGAAAACGGGATAACAATTGTAGTATAATACCACTGGTTTCCAGGTATCGATCTGGAGGTACCCTGTCGTTCAACTGTTTAAAACTATCCAGAACAGGCTGTTTGTCATAATCTCCGGGATTATCTGATCTTCTCAGGTCACGGCCGGGGTTTAATTCCAAAATCCTTCCGAAGTTATCAATATCTCTTCTGGTAGCCTTCATTTTGAAAATTTTACGGTTTGAGGCAAACAGAGATGTTCCGTCTACCGATTCCTCCAGAATATGGACATAATACTGCCCCAGATAGTCCCTGGCACTGTAATCACAAAAGGTAAAACTTGGAATAAGATAAAGATACCCCTCCTCCAGAAGTACCTCCTGATCCGCACGACGGAGCATGCCAGCGCCTCCGTCAATGTAGTATATTCTGTAAAAAGGGCTTATTACATTTCTGTAATTCCACTTTTTGTTCAATTTCACATAATCAACATTCAGCAGCAAAAATGACGATCCTGATATTATTTTATTCATAAATAAGCTGATCTGTTAGAATTATGGAACAGAAAAGTAAGAAAAAAAGTCGGATTTGTTAAAATTTTACCATGTTTGTATAATTTATATAATTTATTAAACAATACATTTGTAATGACTATTCTTGAACTCTTAAATAAATGCACTTCCATAGGTTCATCTTATTTCTCCTAGCCCTTGCCAGCCTCTGTTCCTGCGGCCCGGATCTGCCAGAAGACGTGCAGCTTGCCATGGATGAGCTTCCGGCAAAGCTGGACTACAACCAGCATGTCAAACCCGTATTATCCGATAAATGTTTTGCCTGCCACGGGCCCGACAAAGCCAAGCAGAAAGCCGGTCTGCGCCTGGACATGCAGGAAGCTGCCTACGCGGAACTGCCTGAAAACCCGGGAAAGGTTGCCATTGACCCGGGAAATCTGAAAGGAAGCGAATTCTTTCACCGCATTATTTCAGATGATCCTGAGTATAGGATGCCCACCCCCGATTCGCACCTCAGCCTGACCGCCAAAGAAAAGGCGATCCTGATCAGATGGATCCGCGAGGGTGCCGAATATAAACCGCACTGGGCTTTTGTAAAACCAGAAAAAACGGAAATGCCGGAGGTAAAAAATGAGGACTGGCCTAAAAACCCCATCGACTACTTTATTCTTTCCAAACTGGAAGAAGAAAATCTAACCCCTTCAAAGGAGGCAGGGAAGGAATTGCTGCTCCGACGCGTCACGCTGGACCTGACGGGCCTTCCTCCGACACTTTCAGAAATAGATCAATTCCTGAAAGATAACACTGCAAACGCCTATGAAAAACAGGTAGACCGCCTGCTGAGCTCCCCACACTATGGTGAAAAAATGGCAGTCGACTGGCTTGATCTGGCCCGCTTTGCCGACTCTCACGGGTATACCGTCGATCGGCTCAGGGATATGTCGCCCTACCGTGACTGGGTGATCAGTTCATTTAATCAAAACATGCCTTACGACAAGTTCCTGCACTGGCAACTTGCAGGAGACCTGATGCCCAACCCGTCCAAGGAGATGATGATTGCAACCGCTTTCAATCGTAACCACCAGCAGAATATGGAAGGAGGTATTATTGAAGAAGAGTTTCAGACGGAATACGTTGTGGACCGCACCAATACCTTTGGTGACGCCATGCTGGGACTTTCTGTGGGCTGCGCCAAATGCCACGACCATAAGTATGATCCGGTATCCCAAAAGAACTACTACGAACTTTTCAGTTTTTTCAACAACGTCAAAGAAGCCGGACAGATTTCCTGGAACGATGCGCTGCCTACCCCCACTTTGCTTCTACCGACCGATGAACAGGATAAAACACTCCGGTATATCAAAACCCGTATAGCCAAACAGGAACAGGACCTGGAAAACTCCAAAGTACGGGCGCAGGACGATTTCAAAAAATGGATGGATGAGAAAACCTACAAAAAGTTGCTGGGTGAAAAAATTCCGCGGTCGGGCCTGCAGGCGTTTTATACATTTGACAATGGTACTTTGAAAAATGACATCAATCCCAAACAGACGGGTGTGATGAAACGGGACGCGGGCCAACCAGGGGATAACGCCTTGCTGGTGGAGCATGGAAGCGGAAAGGCAATGGCTCTGGACGGAGATACCTATCTGGATCTCAGCGAAGCAGGCGTTTTTCGTAAATCAGAGCCTTTCAGTATCGGTATCTGGCTCAACATTCCAAAAGAACTAAAGGAAGGGGTCATCCTTCATAAAAGTCAGGCCGAAAGGCTATACAATTTCAGGGGATATCACCTCTATTTAAAGGATAATAAACTGGAACTCAACATGGCCCATACTGCCCCTTCCGATGCCATCACGAAGGTAACAAAAGGGGGTATCCCAAGGGACAAGTGGATTCAGCTGACCATAACGTACGACGGTTCGGCGAAAGCCAGGGGATACCGGTTATACCTGGATGGAGCTGAAATGCCCATGGAAACTACCATGGACCAGTTGGTCAAGGATATTCATTTCGGAGCAACACCAGAACCCGGCCTTCAGATTGGAGCCTGGTGGCGCGGCCTTGGTTTTAAAGGAGGAAAAGTAGATGATATAGCAGTGTATAACCGCGCACTCACTCCTTTTGAAACCACCCTGCTTGCGGGGAAAAACACATGGCATTCGACCCTTGGATCGGGTAATACGAATGCGTCCGGGACAGACCTACTCAGGCAGTATTACATGTCTGCAATTTCTCCGATCGTAAGGAGTGCCCAGGACAGCCTGAAAAAAACAAGGACCCAGCTTGCCGATTCGGTAAAAAACATCCGTGAACTGATGGTAATGCAGGAACTCCCTCAGCGAAAAAAAGCGCACATCCTTATCAGGGGAAATTACGATGCTCTGGGTGAAGAGGTTTTCCCCAATACACCCGAATCCATTTTTGCATTCCCGAAAAACCTACCCAAAAACCGTTATGGACTTGCCCAGTGGCTGACAAATCCCGGCAACCCGTTAACATCCCGCGTAGCGGTGAATCGCTTATGGCAGAATTTCTTCGGAACGGGTATTGTCAAAACAACCGAGGATTTCGGAAATCAGGGAGAACAGCCCAGCCACCCGCAGTTGCTGGACTGGCTGGCTGTAACGTTCAGGGAATCAGGCTGGGATGTAAAAAAACTTAACAAGCTTATCGTGATGTCGGCAACATACCGGCAGGACTCCCGTGCCACCAGGGAAGTGCGCGAGAAGGACCCAGAGAACCGCTGGTTTGCACACGGCCCCGTCAACCGGATGACAGCCGAAATGATCCGGGACAATGCTTTGATGGCCAGCGGGCTGATCAACAGGAAAATCGGAGGAAAAAGCGTGAAACCCTACCAGCCTGAAGGACTTTGGGAAATTAACAGCGCCAGTTACAAGGCAGATTCGGGAGATGCTGTATACCGGAGGAGCTTGTACATCATCGTTAAAAGGTCGGTACCCAATCCCACTTTATCTACTTTTGACGCCACTTCAAGAAGTTTTTGTGTGGTGCGAAGGCAGAAAACCAATACTCCTTTGCAGGCATTGGTGACCCTGAATGACCCCACGTTTGTTGAATCCATGAAAGTAATGGGCGAGCAAATGACGGTAACAGCCGACAAAAGAAAGGCCATTACCGATACATACCGAAAACTCACCGGACGGATACCTTCACAAAAAGAAATCGACTTGCTGCTTATTTTGCAGAAAACACAATATGAAAAGTTCAGCAAATCGCCTCAGAAAGCGGCTGGCTGGCTGCGTGAAGGCCAATATCGGGTGCGCGAAAATATCGACAGCAACCTGGTAGCAGCCAATGCGGTTGTGGCAAGTACAATCCTTAATTCTGATGCTACTTTGACTAAAAGATAAGTTATGTCACACCATCACAACGACGAGTTCAGGCTCCATACACCCGAATTTGACAAACTGAACAAAAAACTGGACCGGCGTAATTTTCTAACCAAAACTACCCTGGGTTTAGGTGCAGCGGCTATAGGCTCTTTACTGGGTGCAGAAAAACTCTTCGGTTCCAGCCCGAAGGCAGCATCCGAAAATCCTGCAAATTTTGAGCAGGAAATCCTTAAAGCCCTTCCGCATATCGCTCCCAAGGCTAAACGGGTTGTTTACCTGTTTATGAGCGGGGGGCCTTCCCAATTTGAAACTTTTGATTATAAACCGAAACTGATCAGCCTTGCCGGCCAGAATCTCCCCGACTCTGTCAGGAAAGGACAGCGGCTTACGGGTATGAGCGCCAACCAGAGCGCCTTGCCTATGGTGCCATCGTTCTACAAATTCAATCAGTATGGCAAAAGCGGAACCTGGGTGAGTGAATTAATGCCACACACGGCCAAGGTAGTGGATGATCTTTGCGTGATCAAATCCATCAACTCAGAGGCTATCAACCATGATCCTGCTATCACTTTTCTACAAACCGGCAACCAACTTCCGGGCAGGCCCTCTATCGGCTCATGGGTGAGTTACGGACTCGGTTCGGATAATCAGAATTTACCGGCTTTTATCGTTTTGGTATCCAAAAATGGCTCCAAGGACCAGCCTTTGTACGCGAGGCTCTGGGGAAATGGCTTTTTACCTTCCAGGCATCAGGGTGTACAATTCAGATCGGGCAAAGATCCGGTTTTGTTCCTGAACAATCCCGAAGGATATGACGGCGCCGACAGAAAGGAAATGCTGGAATATCTGGCCAGGCTGAACCAGTTACAGAATGAACCTTATGGTGATCCCGAAGTGGATACCCGCATTGCACAGTACGAAATGGCCTATCGCATGCAAACCTCCGTACCGGAAGTAATGGATACCAAAGATGAGCCTGACGAAGTTTTTGACCTTTACGGACCTGACAGCCGTGATTCGGGAACCTATGCAGCGAACTGCCTTCTGGCCAGGAAACTGCTGGAAAAAGATGTGAAATTTGTGCAATTGTATCACCAGGGCTGGGATAATCACGGCAGCCTTCCCAAAGGCATAGCTCACCAATGCAAAACTACCGACCAGGCAACCGCGGCCCTGATCATGGACCTTAAAAGAAGGGGCATGCTGGACGACACCCTGGTGGTTTGGGGGGGAGAATTCGGCAGAACCGTTTATTCCCAGGGAAAACTTTCTGCGGACGATTACGGGCGGGACCATCATCCACGCTGTTTCACCATGTGGATGGCAGGCGCCGGAGTGAAGCCAGGCATCAGCTATGGCGAAACGGATGATTTCAGCTATAATATTGTGAAAGATCCGGTTCACGTTCACGACTTTCAGGCCACACTGATGCACTTGCTGGGCGTTGATCACGAACGGCTTACATATAAATTTCAGGGCAGGCGCTTCCGGCTTACGGATGTTCATGGAAATATTGTTAAGGATATATTGACCTGATCATCCATTAACCCAGGACAGGTCCCTGCCTTCTATGACATCATCAACAGCCTTTTTCAATTCCTTTATTTATCCGTCAAAATCAAGAAACTACCTCATATGAATACGCTGGTTTGCACCACTCCCGGACATTTTTCATACCAGGAAGCCCCACAACCCGAACCAATATCCGGACACACCATCCTCAAAATAAGGCGTATCGGAATTTGCGGTACAGACCTCCACGCTTTCGAGGGTACACAGCCCTTTTTCAACTATCCCAGAATTTTAGGCCACGAGCTGGCGGGTGAGATCGTTGCATCCGATTCTGCTGAATTTTCAATTGGCGAGGCCGTCACCATTATACCTTACTTCCACTGCGGAAAATGCATTGCCTGCCGTTCGGGGAAAACCAATTGCTGTACAACGATGCAGGTTTCCGGTGTTCACGTTGACGGTGGTATGGTGGAATATCTCTCAGTACCCTCTCATGCACTGATACATGGCGACGGACTGAGCCTTGATGAACTGGCTTTGGTAGAACCACTGGCGATCGGAGCCCATGGTATTCGCCGTGGCAGTGTTCAGGAGGGCGAAACGGTATTGATTGTTGGGGCAGGGCCCATAGGACTCGGGGCGATGGAGTTTGCCCGGATCGCAGGCGCAAAAGTAATAGCGCTGGATATCAATGATACCCGTCTCACATTTTGCGGGGAAAAAATCGGAGTGGCGTATACCATCAATGGATTAACGGAAAATGTAACAGAAAAACTGTATGATTATACCGATGGTGATATGCCAACGGTGATTGTGGATGCAACGGGTAACCTGCGTGCGATCAACACCGCTTTTGGATATCTGGCACATGGAGGCAGGTATGTACTGGTGGGACTCCAAAAAGGAGAAATCAGTTTCAGTCACCCCGAATTTCATAAAAGAGAAGCCACATTAATGAGCAGCCGAAATGCAACAAGAGCTGATTTTGAACATGTTATAAAATGCATGAAAGCCGGGTATATTGACCCTGCCGCCTATATCACTCACCGGGTTGATTTCGGACAGGTGAAGGACCACTTTGAGGACTGGCTCAATCCTGCAAACGGTGTGATCAAGGCCATGGTTTCGATAGACTGACTATACCACAAGCCAGCATATCTTCTAACTTCGTCCTCACCTGAAAGACAACGAATCTTGTTATACCCTACCCTGTCTTATTTCGGGTAGAATGAAGCCCCTTTTATATTCATTCCGCTTTTCGGCAAATAAATGAGTGGGCCCCTGCCAGACTGATACTAATTTTCGTATTTATGAAAGTATTTTTCAAACGTTTGCATTTCTGAAAATTTGCCGTGTTTATAGATTTGTTTTTTTCTATTTTTGAACATCCTATAAGGAGTCACAGATATCTCCTCAGAACTGCATATAAACAAAGCGTATGATATTACTTTGCTAAAAGGTAAGCATCCCTGTTATGTATCCGAACAACCCTGATGTTGAGGAAAATGCCCTTTTATCAGATTTGATGAAAGGAAACAAAGAGGCATTTACGGTGCTTTATAACAAGTACAGTGCCCGGTTATATACGAATATCCGGCGACTGGTAAAATGTGATGAAACTTCAAAGGAGATTTTACAAGATCTGTTTTTAAAGATATGGGAGGCGCGTGAACAAATTGATCCTTCCCGGTCGTTCAAATCCTATTTGTTTAAAATCGCCGAAAACCTCGTTTACGATCATTTTCGCAAAGCTGCCAGAGACAAAAAACTTGGCGACTACCTGATTTCTTCTTCGGCCCTATTTTACAGCCATTCTGAAGAAACCGTGATCTACGATGAAAGTCTTCATTTTATCCGTAAGGCCATAGATCTTCTCCCACCCGCCCGGAAGCAAATCTATACTTTATGCAAAATGGAGGGAAAAAGTTACGAAGAAATTGCCTCGCTGCTCCGCATTTCCACCTCCACCGTCAGTGATCATATGGTGAAAGCCAACCGTGCCATCAAGAAGTATCTCCAGCTGCACGCAGATTTGGTCATTTCATTTCTGCTGGTATCCATACTTTGACCCTCAGGTCCATTTCCCTCTTCCCCATTACACTTTAATAATCCACTTTCTCTATTTTTTTTCATCAGGAGCAGAGGATAATATTCTGGCATGCGTATTAAACATAAAAGATTGTCCGGTCAGAAATAAAAAAGGCAGTGGAAAATAACGAAAGCATCAAAATACTCTTCGAAAAATATCTGGCGGATGCATGCTCTCTGGCGGAAGTACGTCTTTTACTGGATCATTTTAATAAAACCGAGGAGGAGGAATCTCTGCGTGAGCTGATCAGGCAGCAGCTGGCTGCACCTGTGGTGCAGAATACAGAAACGGACAGGGCGGTGGACGCGGTTCGCGACGCATTAATGAAAAAAATTATTTCAAAAAAAGAGACACCCCTCCCCCGTTCAAAGCCACTTACTTTTCAGCAATGGACGCGTATGGCGGCCATTTGGTTTTTATTAATACTCAGCGCAGGAACCGTTTTTTACTTTTACAGGAACCCATCGGAAATGTTTTCGAGTACGGGGGGAAAGGATACACACGTTCAGATGATATCTGTAAGCACACAGAAGGGTGAGAGAAAAGAAGTTGTCTTAGAAGATGGATCTGTCATTTGGCTGAATGCAGTCAGCAGGCTTACGTATCCGGAAAAATTCGGAAAAGATGTACGGGAAGTTAACCTGGCAGGTGAGGCTTATTTTGAAGTTTCCCATGACAATGAAAGGCCATTTTTTATTCTATCCGGAAAAATCAGGACCAAGGTACTGGGAACAAGTTTCGATATTAAAGCATATAGCGAAGATAAAACCATTTCTGTTGCCGTATTAACCGGAAAAGTTCAGGTAAGTAATTCCGAATCCAAAGATCCGGTGTTGCTTATCCCTGACCAACGGGTGCTATTCGACAAGACCAAAGGTAACTTCCTGAAAGAAACCCAAATACAAGCAAGTAGCCTGATTACCTGGCGGGAAGGAAAGATGCAGTTCAGGAATGTAGTACTTGGAGAAGTAATTACATCCTTGAAAAGGAATTACGATACAGATATCACCTGCAATCCTGCTCTCATGAACTGCCCCGTTTACGCTGATTTTGAAGCCGGCACCCCTGTTGCAAAGGTGCTGGAGATGTTATCGGTTTCCGTTGGCGGTAGCCTGGCAAACCTCGAAGGGTCCAGGTATTATCTGGATGGGAAAGGTTGCCCATAAATTCAAATATGTGTCATCAATATGAAACATTAACATTATACCTAAACCCAATGCCTATGACAACATCCCGTCGAAAACAAAAATCCCCGGAATGAATCCCGGGGAAACATTAAAATGAAAAGTCACAAAAAATGTCTACGAACCGCAGCCTTCGAACTCTAACGGACGTAAACAAACAATTTCTTTAACACTTTAATCTTTCAAAATTATGGAAAAATCTCTCCCAAGGGGTGAAGTAGTTCATTATATTTTAATGACAATGAAATACAGCGCTTTTCTGTTCATGCTTATCTGCTCGGTGTGCTCACTGGCCACAGCAGCAGAAACTTATGGCCAAAAATTAAACAAACCGGTCACCCTCCGTCTGAAGAATGTCACATTGAACAAAGCTCTGGACGAAATCTCTGAAATTGCCGATGTCAGGTTTGTTTTTGTAGGTGATGTGCCCGAAAACCCGAAAATAAATCTGAAAGTAACCAGGGAAAAACTAAGTACAGTACTGTCCAAACTGCTCGATACTTACGCCCTGACTTATATTCAGATGGAAAATAACATTGTCATCAGGAAAGCCATTCACCAGAACCAAGCCCTTCCGGCAAAGGAAATACTTGCCCTGCCCTATCAACTGCGTATAACCGGTAAGGTTACGGATGAACGCGGTGACCCTCTTCCCGGTGTAAATATCATTATAAAAGGAACCACGCAGGGTACCAATACTGACGGCACAGGCGCTTATCAGGTATCGGTGCCGGAGCAGTCTGCGGTTCTGATATTCAGTTTTGTGGGATATGAAACGCAGGAGCGTACGGTGGGCAACGCCTCTGAAATAAATGTATCACTGAAAGCAGACATCAAAGCGCTCAATGAAGTAGTAGTTGTAGGATACTCTTCTAAACAACTTTCACAGTTATCAAGCTCGGTATCTGTTGTATCAGGTAAGAAACTGAATGATGTTACGTCCAATAATGTCACAGACCTCCTTCAAGGTAAAGCAGCAGGGGTAGTGATTTCCAATGCTTCGGGTGATCCTAATGCTACCCCGAATATTGTCATCCGGGGTTCCAGCTCCATTTCGGCAGGATCAGACCCGCTTTATGTCGTCGATGGTATCATCGGAGGAAATGCAAATCCCACAGATATTGAATCCGTAACGATATTAAAAGACGCTGCTGCAACCGGCCTGTATGGCGCACGAGCCGCAAACGGTGTAGTCATCATTACCACAAAATCCGGAAAAGCTGGTAAAACACAGATTAGTGTTTCCTCAACGGTAGGTATAAATTCCGCTACGAATAGCAACTTCAGGGTCATGAACTCCCAACAGTTGTATGATTACGAAAAAAGCTTTTATCCGGCGCAGCGTTTTGACACTGAAATTCCCGCAAGCGTTCTTTCCCAAAATACCAACTGGCAGGATCTGGCCTTCAGAAACGGACTGACCCAGAATCATGTAATATCGATCTCCGGCGGTTCTGATAAAACGAGATTTTATGTATCCGGAAATTATTACAAGGAAGATGGCACCCTGAAATTCAATTCCAACGAGCGTTATAATTTCAGGACCAACATCAGTCATAAAATCAATGAAAAACTAAGACTGAATGTGAAGTTTAATACACGTATGAGCGATCAGAGAAGCGAACCATCCGGCCTGGACGGCGCACTTTATGGCGCTTACAACAACATGCCCTGGGATAATCCCTATAATGCCGACGGCTCCGTAAAACGTGGTACTGAGGGCGGATGGTATGGTCGCGAACAGGAAAACTTTTTACATGGCTGGCAATACAATCAGAACGGAACCAAGGGTACGGGCTATGACGGGGACATCAACCTCGATTATTCCATTTTACCCAACCTCACCTTTTATACCTATAACCGTGTCAGCCTCAATAACAGCAAAACTGAAATATATTACGATGTGAGATCCAAGGCAGGAAAAGGCAACGGCAGGCTTGACAACCGCTTTAATAACAGCCGGTCGCTCATCACGTCCAACAGGCTTGTGTATGACAAAACCATTGGCAGGCATACGCTGAGCGCACTGGCAGTCGCCGAAGCCGAGAAAAATTATACCGAATTCAATACCGTACTGGGTGAAGGTCTGGCACCCGGCCTGCATGTCATGAGTGCTGCTTCCCGTATTCTGAGTGCAACCGGCGGCATCAGCGAAAATGCTTTCAGCAAGGGACTGGTACAGCTGGATTACAATTACGACAACCGATATTTTGCCGTTGGATCTTTTATTAATGAAGCTTCTTCCCGTTTTGGAGCCAACAACCGGTCGGCTAACTTTTATACCCTCGGCGGCTCCTGGATATTGAGTAATGAAAGTTTCATGAAAGAACAAACGACCTTTAACTTTCTGAAAATCAGAGCCAGTTACGGACTTACGGGTAACGCAAATATTCCCAATTACCAATCCATGGGTTTGTATAGCTATTCGGTGCAGTACGCAGGAAATTCGGGGTCCTTTCCCCTGCAAATGCCCAATGATAACCTGACCTGGGAGAAGGCCAGAACAGTAAATTTGGGGCTGGATCTCACGGTATTCAAACGAATTTCGTTTACTGCCGATGTCTACAACAAAACCACCAAAGGGCTTTTACTGAATGTAGAAATGCCATATACCAGCGGGTTTTCATCAGTTATACAAAATGTTGGCTCTGTTCAGAACAAAGGACTTGAACTTAACCTGAACACCGAAAACCTCGTAGGCCCTTTGAAATGGGAAACCAATTTCAACATCGCTTTCAACCGCAGCAAGGTACTCCGCCTGAGCGAGGGGAAAGATATCCGTAGCGGTAACCTGATCATCAGTGTGGGGCAGGACCTATATACCTGGAATATGCGAAAATGGGCAGGCGTTGATCCGCAAACCGGCGATCCTTTATGGGAAAAAATAAGTACCGATACGGGCAGTCCGATTGTTACTACAACCAATTCCTACAATCAGGCAACGCAACAAAATACGGGATCCGCTTCTCCGGATTTTACAGGCGGAATCTCCAATACGCTTACTTTTAAGGGCTTTACATTTTTCGCTTTCCTCAATTTTGTCAGTGGTAACAAAATTTACAACAACTCCAGAACCTTATTTGATTCTGACGGAAGTTATTATACCTACAACAGCATGGTACTTGCCGACGGATGGAGCCGGTGGGAAAAACCAGGAGACATAGCCACACATCCGAAGCCTGTGTTCGGTGGAAATAAAGATTCACACAGGGTCTCATCGCGGTTTCTGGAAGATGGGAGTTACCTCCGTCTGCGAAATATCTCCTTATCATATGAGTTGCCGGCAAGTGTGTTAAAAGGTGTAAAAATCGCGAACGCCAGGATTTTTGTCAGTGCCGATAACCTTTGGACGGCTACCAGGTTTTCGGGAATGGATCCGGAAGTGGTACTTGGCCCTGGTGGCGGTACCTCAAGTATCAAATATCCGATCAGCAAAAAACTGCTGTTTGGGATCAGCCTGGGATTATGATAAAATCTTTTCATTTAAAACTTTCAAATCAGCTATATAATGAAAGCGATCAATACTAAAATATTCCTGATCCTGACCGTATTGGTGTTCTCAACCATGTCGTGCGACCAGGACCTTAAACCTTACGACAGTCTGCCTGCTTCTGCTGCTCTTGCCACGCCAGCAGACATCCAGATTGCTACTTACGGGACCTACTCTACCCTTGTGAATGAGTTTTACACCAGGCACCTGCACGCACTGAATGAATGGCCCGGCGATAACATTGTCCAGAGCGGAGCCGACGGTGATCAGGCGTCATTGGCGGCATCTTATCTGCATATTCCGGGGATGACGCCCACCCGGGATTTCTGGCTGCAATCTTACAAACTGATCTATTCTGCCAACCTCATCATAGAAAGGATCAAGGACGGAGAATCGCCCGAGCTGGATCAGCTGAAAGGTGAAAATCTTTATCTGAGAGCCATGGGGCACTTTAATCTGGTGAGGCTTTTTGGCAGGCCTTATCCGCAGGGACAAGGAAATAACCCAGGCATACCGATCAGGAAAAGCGCAGTTACCGACGATCTTCCGGCTCGCAATACGGTGAAGGAAGTTTATGATTTTGTGATAGCAGATCTGCAGAAATCAGCCGAGCTTATGCATGAGGATAAAAATTCAAATTTTGCATCCAGAGAAGTAGCCTATGCCTTGCTTTCCAGGGTATACCTCTACAAGGAAGACAATGCAAACGCAATCATCTACGCCGATAAAGTGATCAACTCCAAACGTTACGAACTTGCCGGCACGGAGACCTATAAAAAGTCGCCAACCTTGGTTCCGGAGAGCAATCCTGAAACGATTTTTAACATCCGCCATACCATTGCCGACAATAAGGATAAAAACGCAATAGGTTCTCTTTTATATAATGACCCGGAAACCTTGTCTACCGGCTGGGGCGAATATTATGCATCCCAAAACTTTAAAGACCTGCTCGACGAACATCCCGAGGACGCACGGCATGCATTTATCACCATCCATATGATCAATGGCGTTCTGCAATACCGCGGTACCTCCCCGCAGTACTTTATCAATAAATTCAACTGGCAGGAAGGCATTGCCAACCTGAGTTCGCCGGTATACTTACGGCTGGCCGAAATGTATCTGAACCGGGCCGAAGCGAATGCAAAACTTGGAAATGCACAATTGGCAATTGACGATGTAAATCTGATCAGGAAAAGGGCCAATCTTTCCGGGGCAGCCCTTTACACCGTTTCCGACCTCAAGGGCAGGGGCAGTATCCTGAACGTAGTACTTGAGGAGCGTCGCCTCGAACTTGCCTATGAAGGACACCGCCCCGGTGATTTGTTCCGCAACAATCTGCCTTTGGTAAGAGCTTATCCGGGCATGCACGGCACAGATAATTTTCATTTTAGAGTAGAACCCACTGATCCGCGGGTTGTATTTTATATTCCTGAACGTGAAATGAATATCAACCCTAATCTCACTCAGAACCCGTAATTGAATTTTATAAAATGCTTAACCTATTTTATTCACCAGTACAGCATAAAAATGAAAATAAAAAGTACAGCCCATCCGGGTATTAACCGTAGAACCAGAGTTTCATCACGCTATGGAAGGCCGTTGATGCTTGTAGTATGCTTGTTTTTTATAGGTTTTACTGCAAAAAAAGAGGGCGAAAACACTGGTCTTATTGTCCCAGAGGGCTTCACCATTGAGCAGGTAGCGGGTGCCAGTCTGCTCTCCTATCCCATGTTTGCGAGTTATGACAACCAAGGCCGGCTGTTTGTATTTGAGTCTACCGGGCCTAATACCATGGGTACAGCCAAAATGCTGTCCGACCCTTCCTATCAGGTCCGCTTACTGGAAGATGAAAACGGAGATGGTACCTTTGACAAAAGCAACATTTTCGCAAAGAATATACCTTTTCCCAAAGGCGGAGTTTTTTACCAGGGAAGTCTGTACGTAGCTGAGTCACCCAATCTGACGCGCTATACTGATACCGACGGGGATGGAGTATCTGACAAAAAGGAGGTAATCCTTACCGGCTGGAATTTTCATGCCAATGGCGCCACACTCAGCGGCCCCTTCCTGGGCCCCGATGGCTGGTTGTATCTGCCCGATGCGCGCCGTGGTTTCAGCATCACAACCAAAGAAGGCAAGACACTGACCGGCAAGGGAGCCCGAATCTGGCGATGCAGGCCCGATGGTTCGGGCCTGGAAGCCATGGCAGGCGGGGGATTTGACAATTCCATTGAAATTGCATTTATGCCTTCCGGGGAAACGGTGGGAACAATGACCTATTTTGTTGACCCGCAGGATGGCCAGCGCGACGCCATTATGCACTGGGTGGAAGGTGGTACCTATCCTAAACCCAATTCTGTAATTGCTGAAGACCATTTGAAATTAACCGGAGATCTGATGCCCGTTATGACCAAGCTTCCCCGCGTGGCTCCAGCAGGCCTGGTGCGCTACCGCGGAATGGGGTTCGGAGCAGCATACAGCGGGAACCTCTTCAATGCTGAGTTTAATACCGGGCGTATCATGCGCCATATTGTTAAGCCCGACGGTGCCACATTTAAAACGGAAGATGAGACTTTTATCAAATCGGCAAGTTCCGACTCCCACCTTACAGATGTACTACAGGATGCGGATGGCAGCATGCTGGTGGTGGCTACAGGCGGCTGGTTTATAGAAGGTTGCCCATTGTCGAGGGTAGCCAAGCCGGATGTTCAAGGAGGAATATACCGCGTCCGGAAAAAAGGAGCTCCCCTGGTGAATGATCCCTGGGGCAAAAAGCTGGACATGCCGAATATGTCTCCCCAGAATTTGGTAAAATACCTTTCCGATGCCAGAACGGCTGTTCAGGACCGGGCAACCGAACAGCTTGTGCTGCATGGCAGCGCATCCGTCGCTCCGCTCTTGAAAACATTACCCACCCTTCAAAATGAAGAACTCCGTGCAGCCGTCATTTTCATCTTGTCAAGAATAAAAACCCCTCAGGCGATGGAGGCCATCCGTCTGTCGTTGCATGACAAAAGTGCTGTTGTGCGCGTCGCAGCGGCAAGGGTACTTGGTCTGGCGAAAGATACCCAGTCCCTGGACAGGCTTATGAAACTCCTGCAGACAGATACCGCTCTTCCCGTTCGCAGACAGGCTGCGACGGCATTGGGGCAGATTGGAAATAAAAAAGCAGTTGCAGTACTCCTCGCGGCTTCCGCCAATGACAGCGACCGGATTGTGAATCATGCGGTTATCTATTCTCTGATTACCCTGGCTCATCCAGATCCGCTGCTCAAAGCCCTGGAAAACAGTTCCGCTGCAATACAAAACGCAGCGCTTATTGCTTTGGATCAGATGGACAATTCTCCCTTGCGCAAGGAACAGCTGATCCCCATACTTTCCAGTAACGATATCCGGTTAAGGAATACTGGTATCTGGGTGGCTTCGCACCATGCAGAATGGACCGACATCGTGATCAGTTTCCTCGAAAAAAGTTTGGGAGAGAAAACGCTGTCAGAAACCGATGAAGCCGGAATCAGGGATCTGATGCTGACGTTTATCAAAGAAGATGAACTTCAGAATTTTGTAGCCCGACAACTCGGAAGTAACAATGCATCCGACTCAAGAAAAATTCTGATGCTGGATGTTATTTCCAAAGCATCTATGAAAAATTTGCCCGACAACTGGATCACAGCCATAGGAAACACGCTGCAAAGCAACAACCCCTCGATCCGCTCCCAGGTACTCGGTTTGATAGAATCCCGCAGAATCACTGCCCTGAACAGCAAGCTGAATGAAATTATCAACCAGCCGGCAACCTCCGTTGATTTTCAGCTCAAAGCGTTAAGTGCCAGAATCATGTCTGCCCCAGAACTCTCGGAGTCCGAGTTTCAGCTGTTGACAAAATACCTCGGGCCAAAATACAATTCGCCGGTGCGTCAGCAGGCAGCAAGGCTTCTCAACCACGCAGCGCTGAATGATCATCAGCTACTTAACCTTGCACAAAATCAGGTACCGAAAGCTGACCCCTTCCTCCTGCCCGCCCTTACTGAGGCTTTTGAAGGAAATAAAAGCGAACAGGTAGGCAAAGAACTGATTTCAGCACTAAAGTCGGGAGGCGGAAGACTTGATAATTTTTCAGAACCCGATTTACAAAGAATTCTCAAAGAATTTCCGGCCTCGGTCCAAACACAGGCCCAGCCGCTCATCATCCAGCTACGGGCACAGCATGCGGAGCGGCTTGCTCATTTACAAAAAATGGAACAAACACTGAAAGGAGGAGATGTGGGCGAAGGCCGCAAACTTTTCTTTGGGAAAGCAGCCTGTTATTCCTGTCACTCGGTGGGCCCGGATGGAGGACGTTTCGGGCCGGACCTTACCAACATAGGCGAAATACGCTCCAAACATGACATCCTGGAAGCAGTTGTTTATCCAAGTGCAAGCTTTGCCAGAGAGTATGAAACTTTCAGGGTCGTAACAAAAACTACTTCCTATACCGGTATCATTAAAGAACAGTTGCCCGACGCTGTCATTATTGAAGTGGGCCCTGCACCCGGATTGCGCATTCCCCGCACCGAAATTACTTCCATTGAACCACAAACCTTATCCATGATGCCTCCGGGACTAGACCAGCAGCTGACCACCAATGAAATGGCCAACCTAACCGCTTTCCTGGAAGCTCTCCCCTATCGTTTAGACCGTATGATCCAAGCCCGCGAAAAAAAATGAAACAGCCGAAAAACACCTGCCTTTTATCCCTCGTTCTGCTGCTCTTGACGGCGGATTACAGTATGGCCCAATCCGTTAAAACGCGGCCAGTAAACCTTTTTAATGGTAAAAACCTGGACGGATGGTATCGTTTTGTTCAAAAACGGGGGCGAGAAAACGATGTTAAAAAGGTATTTACAGTAAAGAACGGCCTTATCCATATTTCCGGTGAAGAATATGGGAGTATCATTACCAATAAAGAATATGAGAACTATAAACTGGTCGTTGAGTTCAAATGGGGAGAAAAAACATATGCCCCACGTGTTGACCGTGCCCGGGACAACGGCGTATTGCTGCATTCCACCGGGGAAGACGGCGGATACAACGGCATCTGGATGCATTCCATTGAATGTCAGATCATTGAAGGAGGAACCGGAGATTTCCTGGTGGTGGGAGATGGCAGTGACCGCTTTGCTCTGACCAGCAACGTAGCTCCCAAGAAAGAAAAAGGGGGAAATGTTTTCAGCCCTACAGGTACACCACTGACAATTCATAGCGGACGGATTGACTGGTTTGACAGGGATCCGGACTGGAAAGACGTATTGGGATTTCGTGGTGCTAAGGATGTCGAAAAGCCGTTTGGAGAATGGAATATAATGGAATGTGTAGCTGAAGGCGATAAAATTTCAACTTTCGTAAATGGTGTACTCGTCAACCAGGCATACAACGTCAAACCATCAAAAGGCAGGATACAGATCCAGTCTGAAGGAGCTGAAATGTTTGTAAAACGTGTAGAACTGACTCCCTTGGTTTTAAAATAATTTTTAACCTTTTCGGTAGTTATATTTTAAATATTTGCCTAAATAGCGCCATTCTTATTTCGTCAAATCAATCCTAAATCTCAATCAAAAGCATGTCTGACCAAACAACCCCATTACGTGTGCTGGTAGTTGGCTGCGGAAATATGGGTGCTTCACACGCCACTGCCTACCATACCCACGACGGTTTTGAAATCTGCGGAATCGTTTCTACAGGAAAAAGCAAGGAAGTACTCAACGAAAAATTAGGTGGAGGTTATCCGCTCTTCAACGATTTTTACGAAGCCCTTGAGGCCACCAAACCCGACGCCGTATGTATCTCCACCTACCCTGATACCCACGAAGCATTTGCCGTAAAGGCATTTGAAAACGGTTGCCATGTATTTATTGAAAAACCCGTGGCTGATTCCGTTGCCGGAGCGGAGCGGGTGGTCCAGGCAGCCAAAGATGCCGGTAAAAAGCTGGTGGTAGGGTATATACTTCGTCATCATCCCTCCTGGGAAAAATTCGTTGAACTCTCTCACGAACTTGGCAAACCACTGGTAATGAGAATGAACCTTAACCAGCAAAGCCAGACAAGCATGTGGACGTTACATCGTAACCTGATGAAAAGCCTGAGCCCCATAGTAGATTGCGGCGTACATTACATTGATGTAATGTGCCAGATGACCCGCTCCAAACCTACGCAGGTTTACGCAATAGGTGCGCGGCTTACGAATGAAATCCCGGCAGGAAACTACAATTATGGACAACTCCAGATCCGCTTTGAAGATGGCTCGGTGGGCTGGTATGAAGCAGGATGGGGACCAATGATCAGTGAAACGGCTTTTTTTGTGAAAGACGTAATTGGTCCGGATGGCTCCGTTTCCATCGTAGCCAAGGAGGCAGGCGGTGCTGGAAAATCTTCGTCCATCGAAGCACATACCAAAACGGAATCCATCCGCTTCCACCATGCAGCCCTGAACGATAAAGACGAGTTTGTGGAAGAAGACAGCTGGATCAATCTTCAGGATGAGCCCGATCACCAGGAACTTTGTAACCGCGAGCAAAGATATTTCCTTAAATCAATCCGGGAAAACATTGACCTCAGCGACCACATGGACGATGCAGTCAATAGCCTTCGGATTGCTTTTGCCTGCGACGAATCTGTACGGACTGGCCAGGTGGTAATGCTTTGAGTGGAGGAGGGAGAGTGAAGAATGGGGAGAAAGGGAAGATTATCGTAGGTTGTTCATACTCCAAATCTACTGGATGCTGATTCTAAATTCAAAAAAGAGGCTTGCAACATGGAACTTCGTTTCCATTGCAAGCCTCTTCGAATATAACATACTCAATTTCAAACACTAAGGCCGTTTAAATACAGAATCATCCAGATTACTGTTGACGGTAATTTTATTGGTAATAAAAGTAAGGACGCCCATCTGAGGGTTGGTCATATCCATGGTATTGGAAAATTTAACACCCTCCACTTCTTTGTAGTCGCTAAAATTAATCTCGCCTTCCTGACCATTGAAAGAAGCTTTTAATTTATTGACGAGGAAAGTATTTGCATCAACGTACTGATCTATTACCTGGCCGTCCTTGGTAGTAATTTTTAAGTGGAAAACATCCTTTTTATCGACCTTTTCCTTACCCACAAGTTCTACCTTATTTCCTTTTTCCTTATAATTAACCAGCGATCCGAAAGGATCCAATGAAGCCGTATTTTGTTTCAGCTGATCGGCCGGCATATCTTCCGGTTCTCCTGTCCCTCCCATCATGGTAGGGCGGATCATCCAGCCCTTACCATTATCCACCACCTGAATCATTTTATTACCCATTACAGTAGACTCGTTCCGGATGGATTTACCTACTACCAGCTTGGTAACCATAGGAATTTCCATCGTGTTCACGGCCATCGAACGTTCCATCACCAGGGTTTTGATGGCGTTCATTTTATCCATACCACCCATTGCCGCCACATGTTTGTCCACAATTTCATCTACCGTCTGGGCATAGGTATCCACGGAAAAAAGGACTGCCAGCGCAACAATTAAAAGTTTGTTTGTCTTTTTCATAAAAAATTAATTAAGGTTAATTCCGCATGTTTGTTTAAAGTGAATTGCAATGAAGACCATTACTTTGGCTGTCCGCCACCCTGCCCTTGTTGCTGCTGTCCGCCACCTTCCGATTTTACGTCGTCATTGTTGACAGACTTAGCTCTTTTGCGAGGGGCATCCATTGTCATTTTTCCGATTTTATAGGTAAATGTCAGCCTGATTCCCCGGTTATACAGATACACATTGCTTATCTGGTCAAATTGAGGGGAATTCAACTCCGTACGCATGGTATATCTGCGGCTCAGGAAATTCTCTGCAGCAAGGCCCAGGCTTCCTTTTTTGTTTTTAAAATCCTTCTTAATACCCACAGTATAAAACCCAAAACCTCCCTGCTTTCCCTGAAGCTGTATTTGTGTACCCTGCATGAAAGCAAATGCCTGCGCGCCCCATCCGTTTTTAAATGTAGCCTGTGAGAACAATCCGCCGCTTACGTTGACACCGTCATTATCTATCTGCTGGGAAAGCCCGTTTTCGCCTACCGTTTGTCCGGTCAAAGTGGTGTAGAACGCGTTGGCAAAAATCCCGACGTTAATCTTGGAAGTGGCGGCCACGTTAGCGAACAAATTCACACCATAGGCATGCTGTTTTCCTATGTTTTCATAGGTGGTGACAATTGCCCCTGCCAGGGTATCGGATGGCTGCCGTACCTGTGATATAGCATTGTTGGTTATCCTTCCAAAAAAAGTAGCATTCACAAAGGTTTTCTTAATGGTTTTACTAAGCCCCAGTTCAAAGTTGTTGGTAAGTTCCGGACGGAGTTCCGGATTTCCAATGGTGATGTTCTGCGGGTTTGCCGTATTGAAGTTCGGGTTCAGCTGTGCCAGTCCGGGCCGCTGTATCCTTCGGTTATATCCCAGTTTTACGGTAGTTGCCTTGAACGTTTTGGAAGCATTCACGCTAGGTACCAGCACGCCATAGTTGCCGATACCTATTTTCCCCTCCCGGTTACTGGCGTCGATAAAAGTATGTTCATAACGCAAGCCTCCTTTCAAAGTGTAGCGTTTTTTGGTAGTATAGGTGTATGAACTATACCCTGCTGCGATGTTCTGATGGTAAAGCAGTTCTCCTGATGGCTGTCCGGCCTCAGGAAAATACCCCCCTGTCGACTCGGCAATAAGGTAATTATAATCACTGTTCACCTGCCTGAAAATACCCTTTGCACCGAATTCAATCAGCTGATTCTTTTTAATCGGTGTCTGGTAGTCAGTCTGCAATGTAAATTCCTGATTAAGATTCTTATTAATGTTCTTTTGGCGGCTGGTCAGATTTCCATTTCCGTTCAGCAAGTCAGCATCGAAATCATTGGTCAGATCATTTCTGCTGTACAATGTTGAAATACTCCATTCCTGCTGCGGTTTGAAAGTGTGAAGGTAGTCGATGTTGGCATCCAGCGTACCTGAAAGATTCTTGGACTCCACGTTACGTCCGGAAGTCACATCCTGCGTACCGGATTTCATCAATTTGGTGATCAGATCCTGCTGGGTGATGAAATTACGGACGCCATAGCGAACACCGGCGGTAATACTCTGGTTCTTAGCAAGGTCATAGTCAAAACCAAGATTGTATTGTCCGAAAAGCCCTCTGCTGCTGCCATCTCCAGTTTGTCGGGTGAGTGTTGACTCGCCATTCACAACGCTGGTCTGGTCTAGTGTCGACTTGGTAACTGTATTGTAAATACCTCTTCCGAATCCGCCCAGCGTGAAGCCGGCTTTTCCTTTCCTGTAACTTCCGTTGAGCGATAACAGCGAACCTCGGTTACCTACACCAGTATCCACGTTCAGGCTAAGGCCCTGTAAACTATTCTTTTTGGTAATGATATTGATAATCCCTCCGGAACCTTCGGCGTCGTACTTGGCCGATGGACTGGTAATGACTTCAACCGTTTTGATCTGATCCGCCGGAATCTGTTTCAAGGCATCCGAAACACTGCTTGCAATGATGGTACTGGGCTTGTTGTTGATCAGTACGCGGATGTTCTGGCTTCCTCTCAGTGACACATTCCCATCCAGATCCACCGTTAACAGGGGTACCTTGCGCAAAATATCTGTGGCGTCCCCGCCTTTTGCGGCTATATCTTTTTCAGCATTATAAACCAGCCTGTCTACCTTTTCCTCAATCAGTGCCGCCTGGCCGGTAACGGTCACTTCATCCAGTGTTTTCACGTTGGATGCCAGTTTAATTTCACCCAGTTCCAGGTCCTGCCCTTTGGTAAGGCTTATGTTAGGGATGGTTTTATTCTGATACCCGATGAATGAAATCAGTATCCTGAACTCTCCGGCTACAACCTTATTGAGCACGAACCTGCCTTTTTCGTCAGCCACGGTACCATCCACTGCCTGTCCGGTAGACTTATTGTAAAGTGCTATACTGGCAAATTCGATTGGTTTGGCGCTTGCAGAATCCACAACGGCACCCTGGATTTTAGCAGAACCCTTGGGGCTCTGGTCCCCGGCTGTGCCCGGCAAAGCCTTGGGCTGGGAAGCTCCGCCACCCGCCGGAAACTGGGCGAATGCAGGATGAAATAAACAGGCCAGGCTTATTGCAGCTGCAAGGAAAATTGTCTTCATTTTTATGGAGTTTTTATTAACGCCATAAAATTGCGACGGATAGGATAGATCCAGAAACAAAATATGATGAAACCCCCAATATGTGGGATGGACGAATCATATCGTCCCTTGGATGAAATAAACGTATGGTTAATATTACAATTTAGGAGCCGCTGGTTTGTTAGGCTTGTCCCAGTTATTCGCTCCATGGGTATTCAGCTTTCGCCGGTATACTTTGTCGTTAGCCGTAACATACATTATATCAAAGTCTTTTCCTCCAAAAGCGATATTAGATGCGGCTGCATTTGGCGTGGGTAATATGGCATTTACACGGCCTGTTTGATCCAGTATCTGTACCCCTGAACGGGTGGCCACGTAAAGTCTTCCGTCGCGGTCACAGGTTAACCCGTCAGCCCAGGCATTTTCTTCGGTATCACGTACATGCAGCCAGCCAAATTTCTGTTTGTACCCCAGGGTACCATCGGCCATAATCTGATACGCCCATACCCAGTGAGAAACTGACTCCGTCACATACAGTATCGTCTGATCGGGCGACAGCGCCACACCATTGGCAAAGACCAGTCCTTTGTCCACCACCACTTTTTCCCCTCCGGGGCGTATCAGGTATAAGGTGGAAGGTTTTTCCCGCCCGTCCGGAGCCGTTACGTATATATTTCCGTTCGCAGCGATGGTCAAATCATTGCCCGCAATACCGGCTACAACATCCGATTTTTTCCCATCCGCAGTAAATTTTACAACAGACTGTGTTTTTTTGACCACTTCATACCGGTTACCATCCTTATCAAATTCAGTAGCACAGGCATTTTCCGATTCCTGACTGATGCTTTCCGGCTTCCCATCCTTAACCTGATAGGTTTTACCCTGAGGTATGTCCTGAAACACCACTTCCCCTGATGGCCCGGCAGACGAACCTTCCGTAAACCGATACCCCTCTCCCACCAATTCCCAGCCCTGCCCCTTCACCAGCAGGCTTGCCAGAAACTGATTTTGCGAGGTACCTGCTTTCACAGGTTGGGGCCAGTCTTTCCACAAAAAACGCATGGCTTCCGGGAAGAGCGCAGTGCCCTGTTTACCGTTATGCCCACCTTCACCCCACTGGTGGGTAACCTCATAGCCGGCAAACGTCAGCGCCCGGAGCATCGTCTGGTTCGCCATCCACCAGTCTCCGGCATAAATATTCAGGTCCTGACTGCCATCCTGCAGGAAAATCCTCAGTGGTTTAGGTTCATATTTACGGATCAGCGTAGGATAGCGATCTGCTCCGCGCAGGCCTACGTAGGTACCTATCGCACTGAAAACGCGTGAAAAAGCATCGGGACGTTCCCAGGCAGCCGTAAAGGCACAAACCGCGCCGCTGCTAGATCCGCCGATGGCGCGGTCATTCCCGTTCCGCGACAGCCTGATGGACCGACCGTCCGAAGTTTTCTGTTTCTCCACGTCGGGAAGAATTTCGTCAAGTATAAAACGAGCGTAGGCATCACCAAGACCGTCGTACTCAAAACTCCGGTTAAAGCGGTCCAACGCCTCATCCGCATGTTGTGATCTAACTTTGCCGTGCATCACAAATACACCGATCGTCACCGGCATTTCACCTCTATGGATCAGGTTGTCAAAAACAGTGGGCGCTTTCCACTGAATACCATCCTGATTCACATACACACAGGCAGGTTTATCGGCCTTGTATTGCGCGGGTACATACACCCAGTATTCTCGCCAGGTACCCGGAAATATTTTCGATTGATCAAATGTAAATTTCAGTATCTCTCCTTTTGGAACACCCGCCTGCTCCGCCGAAGCGGGATCAACCGGGTAGTTTTCGTCCTGATTTTGTGCCGTAACCAGATGTACAATAAGCAACAGCAGAAGGAGTATACGATGTTTCATGATAACAGGATCCTATTTTTCATACTATAAATACCAATCTGCTGATATCTACTGTCTGGCGCTGCCTCCTCAGCAACCTCTTTGTCTTCCGCTCCTTGCACGCTTAGTCCCCCAGAGAATATAATTGGTTAAAAAGTAACCGAAATGTTCCGTATGCCTGAGCTCTGAATGTAATCTCCGGGCCAAATGCAAATAGTTTTCCATTTCCCACTTTGGCTTCAAATGCGGTTACCCCTCCTTGCAGATAGGCTTGCCCCCAAGCCCAGCCGCTACGCAGGGGTGTGGCATTATCGAACCACATCAGCGGCTTGATCGCTCCGCCAGCAATTGCATCAGGAGATACGGTGAATACCGGGCTTGAATCAAAATAAACATCGGTCCGGGACGGCATTCCCCATGTGGCCTGCCTGGTGGTATCCACAGATACCTGTAGGATACTTCCCGGAACATAATATTTTTCGGCGGGAAGTGATTTTTCAACCCCGGCAGAGGTCATTTCCCTCAAAGCATTGCGGACGGGCAACCCCAAGTGATAGGCGAGCGCAGTACTGCTTCCGATCGTAAAAACAGCGCCTCCCTGCTCCATGAAATTTTTAAGCTCAGGTATCGACCTTTCAGCAGTGATACTTCCGAGCTGCGTACGAAACTCAAGGGGGATATCTATATCCTTGGGTTCTCGCCTTACTTCATTCTCCTCTCCGGGCCGGGCGACTCCCGGTATGGCTCGTGTAACAAAAAGAATTATATCATACTTTTTATGCAGTTCGCCCGAGTCAATATCTTTTGCATAGAGCCGTTGCACTGGAAAATGATACTGTTCCATTAGCCAGCGTACCCAGCCGGAAGACATGGAACCGCCGTAACTATCCCACAGCGCTATGCTGCGAGGCGTAATTTTTCTCAGATTCCCAACAGGCTTTTTTCTTAAAGCCTGCAAACGAATCCCATTGTCAACAGCAGTTTTCGCCAGGATATTGTTGGTTTTTGAAGAAGCTGGAATATAGAATTGCCCCTGATACTTCCCGTCAGTGATTCTGAACACTTCCATCCCTTCCGCCAGTAAATCGTTGATGAGTAAATAAGAATTGTTAACAGCTGAATTCACCTGATAGCCAGCCACGGATTTTAGCGCAGGGACCTCAGTTTTTAAAGTTTGCATTTCTCCATACGGGATGCGCTCAAACGGTCCGGAAAAATCATTGAGTATCCGGTCAAATTTCACCCCCATCTGGTAGGCCAGCGTCCAGCCTGCAGCATCATAGGGACGGATCGGGGGACCGCCCGGGTACTGAAAATCATTCGGATAATCTTGTGGTTCAAACATATCCAGAACATGCGGACGGAAGGCCTGAGCACATTTCACGATGTATGAACCTACCGTATACCTTTTTCCTGCCACTGTGAAGTCGGAGGAGGCCTTATGCACCAGTACCCCTCCTTTGATAAGTGCATTTACGAATTTCACTGCGGTGGGGAAATCCTGCTGGCTGGCCGGGATAATGTATCCCCTGGGGTCGCGGAGTGTGGAATCCTTTAAAACAAGATCGTAATAATTCACCTTTACCTCGGGAGAACTGCCCGTTTTGAGCGGCTTGCCCACTCGTATGGAGTCCTGAATAGCCTGTATTCTTTTAGGATAGGGCGTCCAGAAATCCATATTCCCCCTGTCGATGGAATTTTTACCCATGTGGTAAATATTGTAAAGTAATTCATCAGTATGCCGCGCAGCATAATCCAGTACCGAAAAGTTGAGTGACAGGGAATACGCTATGGACTGTCTGAAATGCCACTTTTGTGGCGACACCGGATAGGGCGTGGTGCCGTTGGGAATCAGCCTTTGCGGAACAAGTGGAATATCCTCCGGTGTGGGGCCACCAATTATTTCAGTAAGCAACCCAACCATGTTATGAAACTGGCAGGTCGTGCGCAGGCCCCCGTTGTACCAGGTTGAAAAACTGGAACCCGTCAGCCGTGTGAAGCCGGGTTTATTTTCAACGTTCAACCGGTTGTACATGGCAGCCCCCATGGCGTCAATCCCTGTGATGAGTAAAGGATCAAACACGTAATTAAAAGGATCGCGGTAAGGAGGACCTGCCAGTACCGAACCCGCAGGACCACGCTGGTGATGATTGTACATGATCTGCGGAATCCATTCTATGAAAAGCTGCCGACCCATATTCTGCGATTCTTTCATATGCATCATATAAAAATCACGGTTATTATCATGACCGATATACTTCTGGTACAACCTCGGCAGATTTTCAAGACTTCTTTTTTCCGGGATATCATGACGCATATACCAGTTACTCACCAGCTCCTGACCATCCGGATTAGCGTGTGTGAGCAGAATGATAACATTGTCCAGTATCCGCAGCGTTTCTTTATCCTCTCGCCGGGCCAACTGATACGCCGTTTCTATCAGCTGGTGAATGCCCACCGTTTCGGTTGCATGCAGGCCGCCATCTATCCACACCACGGCTTTCCCTTCTGCCGCCAGCGCTTTGGCCTGCTCCGGGCTGAGACCTTCAGCACGGGCCATTTTTTTAGAAATTCCCTTGTAGCGCTCCAGGTTTTTAAGGTTTTCAGGCGAAGAGACAATCAGCATGTACTGGCTCCGCCCTTCCTCCGTGAGCCCGATACTCGTTAGTTCTATCCGGTCCGAAGCAGCCGCCAGTTTCTGAAAGTAGGCTTCCGTTTGCGTGAAATTGGCCAGTTGATAATCTTCTCCCATTTCAAAGCCGAAATGTTCCTTAGGCGAAGGAATAATCTGTGCTGACACAGCGGACAGCGTAGTGAAAAAAGTAAGAAGTGCAAAGAAGAATTTCGACATATCGTTGATCAGTCATTCGGTTAGCAATCCCGGCCAAACAGGTGATGGCTTGCAGAAAAATACAAACAGAAAACCGGTATTAATGATCTTCTCTAACAATTATTTAGATTAACCCGAATATACAGCATCAATGCTCTCCATAGCCTTCAGCAATCCGCAAACTTTCCAATTTTTCATAAAATAAATTCCTTACCCGGAAAAGCCTGGTTTTTAAATCCGCATTTGCTTATAAATCTTTAAATTGCCTGAAATAGTACATTCATCAAAGCTAGCCACGCCAGCCCTGCAATTCCATGAAAAACATACTGTTACCCTTGCTTCTTCCGCTTTTTATATTGGGAGCATTCTTTTCAGAAACCAAAAAAGAAACAACAGCAGCGCATACGAATGCGGCCATCACAATTTGTGGCGGCTCGCCAACGGGATACCTGCCTGCGGCTGAAAACGGGAAATATATTGGCCCGCTGCCCGGCTGGGGTAATTACTCCTATCACATTGCCACGCTGAAAGATAGCGCCCAGTTCTACTTTAACCAGGGGCTGACCATGTATTACAGCTATCACATGAAAGAGGCGCTGGCATCGTTCAAAGAAGCAAGCCGTTTTGACCCGGCCCATGCCCTGACTTACTGGGGGCAGGCGCTGGCCATGGGCCCTTATTACAATGCAGCGCACAATTATGTGATGCCAGCCGCAGTTCAGGAGGTACTGATGCGAATGAACAGTGCCAAAGCAGCTACTGAAAAGGAAAAACACCTGGTCGCGGCGATGAACAAAAGATACTCTGCCGACCTGTCCGGTGCTGACAGGATCGCACTGAATATGTCCTATGCTTCCGAAATGCAGAAGCTGGTGACGCTTCATCCGGACGATCAGGATATCAAAGCGCTTTATGTGGATGCTGTAATGGTCATACACGCCTGGGATTTCTGGAACAACGACGGTTCACCCAAAGAATGGACTCCCGGGCTGGTATCGGTATGTGAAGAGATACTGGAAGCAAATCCGATGCACCCGGCCGCTTTGCACTACCACATTCACCTGACCGAAGCTTCCCGCCACCCCGAAGTTGCACTGCCCAATGCGGATAAGCTTAAGACCCTGCTGCCTGGAGTACCGCACATGGTACACATGGCGAGCCACGAGTATGAAAGAAACGGTTTGTTTGACAAAGGCGTAGAAGTGAATGACCTCGCCGACAACAACCTGATGCGATACGATTCACTGGCTTCGCATCTGGCGCTTGTGAAACATAGTCCGCATTATTTTGCCGTACAAACCTACTGTGCCATGAGCGGCGGCATGTACAAAACGGGAATGAAGGATGCCATTCGATGCAGAAAAAGTGTTTCACCAACTCCCGAAAGCTGGTACGATCAATACCTGTACATGATGCCGGTACTTACATTGGTAAGGCTTGGCAAATGGGAAGAAATCCTGAAAGATCCTGTATCTCCGGACCCGAAATGGGCCTATGCAGCCTTGCTTCATCATTTTGCCAAAGGAATGGCCTTGGTCAATACCGGCAGGCTGACCTCAGCGCAAAAGGAACTTCTGGCTTTACAGGACAAATTAAACGACCCTCTCCTGGCCAAAAGACGGATCCCTTTTAATGCCGCCCTACCTGCGGCCAAAATAGCAGAAGGTATTCTGGATGCTACAATTCTTTTTGATCAGGGAAGTTTTGACCAAGCCATAAGCCGCCTTTACAAAGCCATAGAAATTGAAGATGGCCTTGTTTATACCGAGCCAAACGACTGGCCCATTCCAGCCCGCCAGTTTTTGGGGGCTTATCTCCTGAAAATGGGAAATGCTCCGCTTGCCGAAAAGGTATACCTGGAAGACCTGATGTGGAATCCGGCCAATGGGTGGTCACGGCTTGGGTTGTACCAAAGTCTTCTGGCACAGCAGAAAATGCAGGACCTGGCACTTCACCAGGCAAAATACCAGGCGTCATTTTCCCATGCGGATGTTACTCCAACCGGCTCCGTTTTTATGAAATAAAAGGCTTGTACCGGTTTCACGGACATAGTGGAAAGCGCAATCTGTTTCAGCAGCCTGAACGTTGCCAGGATCATAAAATCAAGTGGTATTCCCTGCCTACCTTAAACTCTTACCTTGCCCCGTCATTCAACGATCATAATTCCCTTCATTACGCGCCAGTGTCCGGGGAAAGAACAGATAAACGGATATTCACCCCGTTTTTCGGGTGCCGTGAAATTAAGCTGGTAGCTCTTTCCGGCGTTAACCAGCGGCGTAGCAAATAGTACCTCGGGAATTTCAGGAACAAAGTTTTTTTCAAAACCATTTTTCAAATTGGCCATTGCATCTGCCGCCTCCCCTACCTTCTCCGCACTACCCTGGCCCACAACCAGGACGTTATGAGGCATAAGGTCTTTGTTTTCAAAAATAAGAGAGACCTTCTTCCCTGCCTTCACAGTAAACCGGTCTTTGTCAAAAGCCATCTTCGCTTCCACAGCCGCCAGTTTGATTTCCATTGTCCCTAAACTTTCCAGGGCCTGCATGGCTTCTGCCTGATACGGCAGCGGAATCTCCTTTATCAATTTCCTCGCATCGGCCATAGCATTAACAAATAGAGCAGAGCTTTGCAGCCCTTCGGGTGTAGTAGCCAGATAGGCCAGGTAGTTTCGAAATATCTCCGGTTTTTCATCCGTATGGACAGGCAAGCGAAGCAGCAAAGTATATGCCGACGAACGGGCAGGGAAATGCGGAGACTGTATACCTTCTTTGTCTGCGGCCGTGCGGGATGTTCCGGTGGCCAGCTTTTTTACCTTGTTATAGAATGAAACTTTCAGCGCAGGATCAGCCAGATAGGATAAACCTGTCAGATAATCAGCCAGATGTGCATCATTTTCCTGCGCAATCTCCGACACTGACCGGTCGCTCTTTTCGGCTGTGACGATTGCTGCATAAGCACCCGCCCGCACAACCCTGCTGCTATCTTCCCGGATCAGCCGGATCAGTTCCTGCTTGTGCTCTTGCAAAACTGCCGGATCAGATTCCTGCAAAATCAAAATCAGTTCTGCCTGCGCTTTATCGCTGGCAGAACCAACCGTTTCCAGTAAAACGTTAACCGTACTCACTTTCCGTGATTTTGCCAATGCAGCAACTGCCTCCTTTTTGTCCGATAGGTCGGTATCGGTTCGGGATAAAAGTGAGGTCAGTACTTCGGTAGTTTGTGGCAACCGGGCCAGCTCCTTTTTACTGGCAAGGTTCAGCAAGTAACCGGAAAGATGGCCTCGGTTGGCGATAAAATTCCCGTTTTTCTGAAAATATGCAAGCCAAACCGGTTTCAAAAAAGTGAAAGTTTCCCTGGCTGCATAATCCAGATAATAGTCTGTCGGGTAATTGAATACATCAGTGGCGGCCAAAAAGGCTTCTTCCGAATTAAAAAAACTTAAAGCAACAACAGCTTCCAAACGTACCCGTGGCGAGGGATCATTGACTGCCGTTTTCATCAAAGCCAGCGCACCGGGAATACGATCGTGCCAGTAGCGTAAAACCTTCACCGCCGCGGTGCGGGCTTCATATTGTTTTGCATTCAGAAGCCGTTTCAGTAATTTTTCCTCCACGATATCAAAATCCTGATAGAGCCACAATGCTTCCAGCAAATGATGCTCATACTGTTCATCATTTTTATCCAGCGCAGCCAGCCATTTCTGAATTTCAGGAAACAATACCTCCGGAGCTTTTTCCCTTAATACCAGTCGTGTACGATACCTGAACCTGTCTTCATAGGCCTTAAGATTTCCCAACAATTCTGGTATACTTTGTTTTGAAATGTCGGTGACAGGCAGCAGGGGTTTATTTTTATAGGTAATGCGCCAGATACGGCCGTGCGACTTATCCCGGGCCGGATCACGCGGCGGGTTTTCTCCGTGTGAGATCAGCGGGTTGTACCAGTCTACCAGATACAGGGCTCCGTCGGGTCCGAATTCAATGTCAATCGGCCGGAAATTCGGATCAGTGGACTGCAACAGTGCCTCCGTTTCCTTGCTTTTAATACCCGATCCGGCCGTGAGTATCTTGTGCTGCTTGGTACCCTGAAACCTATATTGTTATTAACCAGAAAATCGCCCTGTACGTTATCCGGGAATTGTCTGCTGGAAACAATTTCTATCCCCGCAGTGGGCCTCACCCTTGTTTCCGTAAACATATTGATCCTCGGATGTTTATCCGGATAACTGATCTTACCCGTCATGGGCGGTGCAAAATAGTTGGACCCATCCGAAGCATCCCCGATCAGATGCATTCCCCATTTGTCAAAAATACTGCCCCAGGGATTGTAGTACGGATAGGAAATGTAGGGAAGCAATTTTCCGGTCCGGGGCTCGAAACGGTACGTTGCACCGCTGTAAGAGCGGACAGGGCCGTAAGGCGTTTCTACCTGCGTGTTCAGGAAAGTACCTTCATTGAAATACAGGCCGCCGTCCTGCCCGTAAGTGAACGCATGCGTAGCATGATGGCTGTCCTCCGAACCAAAACCTGAGAGGATGATTTCCCGTACATCGGCCTTGCCGTCTCCGTCAGTATCTTTCAGGAACAGAATATCCGGTTCCTGCGAAACATACACACCACCATTCCCAAATTCAAATCCAAGCGGCAGATACAGGTCATCGGCAAAAACAGTGTGTTTATCAGCCTTCCCGTCCGCATTGGTATCTTCCAGAATAACGATTTTGTCATGAACCGGAATGCCCGGGTAATATTGCGGGTAGGTTGGCATGGTTGCGACCCATAAACGTCCCCTGGCATCAAAGTTCATTGCCACAGGTTTTTCGATCGGAAAGTCCTTTTCCGAAGCAAAAAGATTGATTTCATAACCCTTCGGGAGTATGAACTTCTCGGTAGTTGCCGGCCAGGTTTTCTCGTGATGCTGATGTGCGGCGGCCATCCGGGCCGCTTCTCCCTGGCGGCCCGTCATCGGAATATCAGTCAGCAGCATCGGATCCACCGGTTTGCCTCTTCTGTCAATAATATCAGTTGCTTTTTCATAGGCATCGGTATTCCTGCTTTTGCCCATTTCCCAGATCACCGAGTCCAGGGAAGCCGTCATGAGGTTGAGCTTTTTAAGTTCGGGCGGAAATGCAATTACGCCAAATGGTTCTCTTCTTCTTCCATAAATATATTCCCCGTTAACAGCCCGCCAGCGATAAAAAAAATGATCATCCTTCATTTTTATAACCCGCCTGAGCGCCTGGCTGTACTCCGACTCTAGACTGGACCCGTAATCCCTGAATCCCAGCGCCCGACCCATCCAGCCTGCTGCCAGCCGGTAACCCTCATTGCTGAGATGTATACCGTTGATGCTGATCGCAGGCCTAGTATTTCCTTTCATTCTTTCCCGGGAGGGGGTATAGAGATCCACAAACAACAATCCCTTCGCCCGGGCTGTTTTTTGCATGGCTTCGGTATATATCTCAAGATTTTTATTATGCTCCGCCGGATCAGGGAAATACCCTCCCAGCCTTTCATGCGCAACGGGCGACACCAGGACGAGTTTCGGGATACTGTGTCCGTTATACCGGTTATTGAGCAAGTTTTCAATAAATGTATTGAGGTCTTTTTGAAACTGAGGAAGGCCCTCCCTGCCCTTAAATGCTTCATTCATCCCAAAACAAAGGAAGATGATATCCGCTTGCTGGTCATTCAGATCCTGGTTCAGCCCCTGAAAATTCAGCGGCACCGGCATCACAATTTTTTCACCTTCGTGTGTATATCCCTTAAAAGTAACCTCCTTTTTCCCGTCGGTTTGCCGAGTGGTTTTCTCACCAAATCCGGGGAAATTCAGAGGCCGGGGCTGCAGACCTACCTCATCAGCACTCCATCCCATGTTTCGTACCCTAAGCTCATAACCCGGAAAATTTTCCTGCAGTAAGGTTTCAAAATAACCGTAATGCCGCATTCTGTCCGCGAAGGTATTGCCCAGCAATACGATATGGTCCCCTTTTTTGGGGTTGAACCTAACTGGAGCCTGACCGAAAGAGGACAGGCAGATGAAGCAGAAAAACGGGATATACCACTTATGCATCCGATTATTTTTTTAAGCTGTAAAACCGATATTTATTTTTTGGAAGATACCAGGTGCTTTTTGAAGACACTGTATGGACAACTTACGGTGGTCAGATATACAGGTCCCTGGCTACCGGAAGGTGAAAAACACTCGACAGGAGAACTAAAAGGAGCACCTTTCCTGAAATCATTTTCTCGTAGTTCCCCGATATATTCGTGTACCAGCTTCACGGCACTGGCAGGGTCAGCTTTACCAATGGCATAGGCAACCCATCCCGTTGGAGTACCCCAGTAGGCCCCGTTCTGATAGGAGTTTTTTTTGACCAATGCGCTTTCCCATGCCGTTGTGGAATCAAAATCTTCGTTTGTGAGAATATGACGGATACTTCCCTTGTAGGCCAGCGTACCTGCCTTGTAGGCTGAAGAAAGATACTTACAGGCTCTGGTGAGATTGTCGCCTTCGAGTACGCCGGCGTAAACAGCTAGGGCGGTTGCCCACACGTCAGGCTGTGCGCTCTTACCGGTGGATGCCCGCAGCATCCCGTTGGCATTAAAAAAAATCCGGGGAATAGCCTGTTTAATACTGGCGGCCACTTTTTGGTAATAATCTGCCTTGGACTTCTCATTCATTTTTCTGAAAATCACCGCCAGTTGTTCCGCAGCGATATATTTGAGAATGGATGCATAACACAGATCCCCGGTAATTTCGATTGCATCCCTGAAACCAAAATCCACTCCCCGGAAAGCGGCTGTGGTGTAGACTATCTGATTGTCAGCATGTGATGGCGGGACCTGAAACGCATTTTCCAGCCTGCTGATCAGCGGTATGTTATTGATTTTTTTCCTGAACAATCCTATATCCGGGTTACTTTGCAGGTAATAATATGCCATTTGAATAAAATAAAACTGGTCACAGTAGGGAGGCATCATGCCATATTCCTTTGTTCCCTGTGCTTCGTAATCGTAGGTACCGGGGAAATAGATAGGGCGGCTGTCGTCTACCCGGATGTGGTCTGCAACGGCACCGAAGGGTACCATACTACCATTTTGGGTGATCCAGGTCTGATCGCATTGTGTGGAAGCCGTTAATAGCAGCATGTGCTTTTGCTCCTGTGGTGTCACCATTCCGGTTTCTAGAGACATGGCATAGTCTCTTATCCAGAAAGCAGGATAGGTACTTCTCCCACCTGGCCTGATGAGCGTACCGCCGGTATTATTACGGCCAAAGGGAGACGGCAGGCTTTGTCGCGGCATGATCCTGGAACTGTCCAAAACGGCTGACGTCAGGTTCTGTAGGAATTCAAAATCTTCTTTGGAGATAATCGACTGACCCGCCGCAACATGGCAGAGCGCCAGATATCCCCAAAACAGTGTAATCCGGAATTTCATGATTAAGATTATTATTCAAGAGGATTTAGGAAGTGTTGCAATCTAGCTACACGCTCTGAATAATAATAATCTTTATTCGAAATTTATCAAAAGGACATACCCCAGACCGAAAAATGAGCAGGCGAGACGGATCGGGGATAAATGAACCTGAACGTCATAATATAAATCTGGTCAGGTCCATATCGTCTTCCGCAGTGTATTCCCAGGAAGCAATTTCATTTACAGGGTATAAAAACCCGCATTCTTCCGGCATGGCTACTTCGGATATTTCTACATAACCGTTTGATTCCTCCTTGTACATTCCTTTCCGGGATACTCCCTGAAAATCGGTGAAGGTGATGCGCGCATCGTCCGTTGGCAAAACCAGCTGTTTCATTATTGTGGTATGATGATTGAAAATGAGGCATTTAAAAATTTCATTCCAGAAATACCCGTCGGGAAAACTTTAAACACGCCATCAACCCATTTCCTGCTAACAGCATCCAAAACAAAACATAAATCACTGAATAATAGCAAATTAGCACTAAAACTTAGATTTAACCTGACCGACATACAAGTTCAGGACAGGTAACACCCCGGTGGTTACACGGGGAATTTTTCAACAAATCAGACACTATGAAGCACAGGCACCCCAGTAGATTTTTCCACGTACCTTTCACTCCACCCAGACACCGGAAATACCGCACGGACATTAGTAGAATTAAACCCAAAAGAACTTGATATCAGGATTGTTTATGTATTTTAAGGTATCTCTACAATGATTTTTGTTTACAAGCTCGTAATGCGGAGTTCGCTCAGATTTTTACTGATTTTACTTTTCCTATGGGAAGGAAGGTTCGTTTACGGGCAGACCACCGTACCTCCCACTCCAGCCTGTTTGTGCCAGGATTTGAAGAATATACAATTACCGGGAGTTACCATTACTGCCGCTGAATGCATAACCGAGGGAACCTTCTCGCCGCCGGGAAACACGCAGTCCATTTCAGGGCTGCCCGCTTTTTGCCGTGTGGCTGCCACTTTGAAACCCACTCCGGCTTCCTATATCAGAATTGAAGTTTGGCTTCCACAAAACAGTTGGAATGAAAGATTACTCGGTACCGGAAACGGTGGTGGTGCGGGAGGGATATCCTACGGAGGCCTTGCCAACGGCCTGAAACGTGGATTTGCCACAACCAACACGGATATGGGAACTTCACCTGGGGCCAATGAAATGGTGGGGAAGCCAGAAAGATGGGCCGATTTCGGGCATAGGGCCACGCACGAAATGACGATTGCTGCGAAAGAAATTACCAGAGTCTACTACGGAAAAGCCGCTCATCACACCTACTTTGCCGGTTGCTCAACAGGAGGGCAACAGGCACTGATGGAAGCTCAGCGTTATCCGGAAGATTACGACGGTATTCTGGCAGGGGCACCTGCTAACAACCGTACGCACCTGCATACAGGATTTGTGTGGATCTATAAGGTTACCAACCAGATACCGGGAAGCGCATTGTTACCAAAGGAAAAAATTGACATGGTAAGCAAAGCGGTTGTGAAGGCCTGTGCCGGAAAAGACGGCGGAGCCCCAGGTGATAATTTTCTGACGGACCCGAGCGCTTGCCACTTTGATCCTGAAACACTTCCCAAATGCCAAGGGGGTACGGATAACGGTAATTGCCTCACAGCTGCTCAGCTTGCCGCGCTGAAGCAAATATATGCCGGTCCTGTTAATCCCAGGACGGGCCAGCGAATTTATACACCCATTCCGCTGGGAAGCGAAAATTCACCAGCGGGCCTGGATTATCAGCAAAACCCTAACCAGGCACCTGCATCCCTTTTCTATCAGTATAAATGGGCATTCGGAAAATATTTTGACTATACTGCGTTCGATTTTGACAAAGGTCAGGACAGGATGGATACGCTTCTGGCTCCTATCCTGAACGCGAATAACCCTGACCTGGAACCACTGAAAAAACGGGGAGGAAAAGTACTGATGTACGCCGGAACAGCCGATCCGCTGGTGCCTTATCAGGATGCAGTACATTATTACGAACGGGTGGTGAAAGCACAGGGAGGGAGGGCCAATACCGAGGACTTTTTCCGCTTTTTCCTGGTACCCGGCATGGCTCATTGCGGCAACGGTCCAGGCCTTAACGACTGCGGCCAAAGCCTTTCAACAAATGTTCCGCAGGACAGTGAGCATGATTTTCTAACGGCCCTTGTCCAATGGGTTGAAAAAGATATGGCACCCGGAAAATTCATTGCCACGGCATACCATTCGGCCGATCCCCAAAAAGGTATCCGTTTTCAGCGGCCCATCTATCCTTTTCCTAAGCTTCCGGCTTATACAGGCGGAGACGTAAATATTCCGGAAAGTTATAAATCCAGGGTTTACAAAAAGAGTAAGGTTTTGATCCCCGACGAGAAGTATCTGAAATAAAGGAACAAATGCCACTTTCGATAAAACACACTATCTATGAACGACAACAGCAAAACACACGGATCCCATGATCAAAAATGGAGGTTCATTTTTGATATGACGAACTTCCATATCCTGTTTAACGGAGGCCGGAAAATGACTGAGCATTATTATGACAATCCAAACTTACCCTTCGGCTACTTTGTGGCCACTGGGCTTATCTGTGCGGCTCTGGTAACAGGTTTGCACCATTTTACCAGGAAAAGGTCACTAAAATTCATATGCCTGATCACTTTCCTGATTGCGGCACTCTTTATCCTACTGAGCGTACTTTAAAACAAACGCATCTGTACCATTTCATGATACCCTTCCGATAACGCCCCTGTACGGAACCGGTTTACAAACTCATGCGCCTGCCGGGTGGGCTCAGGGAGGCGGTACTTGCCGAGGCAACGCATGGTAATAGCCAGGCTATCAGTCAAACTCATAGCATTCCCAGGTGAAATAAAGATGGGCTTCACATTGTTTTTACTACGCAGCGCATAACCGATTGTTTCATTTTTATCAATAACAGGTGAATAATCCCCTTTGTTTGCACCAGGCTCGGCAAATTTCCCTGCCAGTTTTTTCTTGGCACAACCCATTGTAACAGTTTGCGTGAGCACACCAAAATGTGAGGCGATTCCCATTCTACGGGCATGCAGAATCCCGTTTCCGTCAAACATGATCAGGTCGGGCTTTACGGGCAGCTGGTGAAAGGCTTCCAGGATTGCAGGTATTTCCCGGAACGCCAGAAAACCCGGAACATAAGGAAATGATGTACGCCCCTTCACAAGGGAATAGGCAAAAGGTTGTAAATCATTGTAATTCAGCAGAACGATACCGGCATATACCACTTCGCTGTAAAGATCCAGAGAAATATCAGCCCCTGCAATAACCCTGACGGGCCTCTGGAGCGGTGAAAGGTCCAGTTTCTCTCTTAACCTGTTTTGCACAGCGGTGGCCTCCGCCAGGCCCAGGTCCTTATATGCGGTTACATCAACTTCCATTTCCTTCGCTTTAAATGACACGGTTCGTTTGCGTTTATCTCCATTCCCTTCAATCGTTGGCATGATATTCATAGCGATTCAGGTGAATGTTTCATTCTATAAAAAATCAAACCATCCTCATGAATTCCGCTACACTGAAAAGCAAATGGGCCAATTGGAAATTTATTGCATTTATTATTATCCTGATCGCTATTTTCATAAAAATCTTCCTCATTCGTGATACCGGCGAAAATGCGCAGGTTGTGGTGGAGCTGGATCTTGAAAAAATAGCATTCAGAAGTCAGGAAGAAGTAGCGGCGATTATTGGAGCGGGGAAACTGAACAGCTATTATCGCGACGAAAAAGCCGGTTGTGAAAAATGTCCCACACTGACCTACAAGGACGGTAAAATTGATATCATTTTTATAAATGATATCGCCGACAGAATCACCATTAACCAACTTTCGGATTTCAGCTTTGACGATACAGAAATTCTGGGAGTATTGGGGTTAAAAGAAAACATCTCTCCTACATTTCACGACGGAAACCTCAAGCGCTGGGACAATTACCAAAAATACACTCAAATTACCGCTTTTGGCAGACATGGTAAACTTCAGTATATCCTGATAAAATGTAAAACTCCATAATCAACTCAAGGTATATTGCAAGAAGGTTAACGCTTCGCTAGCGGTTTAAATCCCCTCATGGCACGGGTACCGATAGCAGGCGTGCTCTGGGGAACTTCCAGAAGTTTCCCCGGTGCTTTGGGATATTCTCTGTAACCTGTCAGATACCTCTGAATGATAAAATCCACCTCCTGCTCAAATGCTATCTGCTGCTGACCAATATAGGCCGAAAGATCGTAAAGCCGTTTATGCCAGATCGCATAATCGACATTGCCGTTTAGCGTATATACATTTTCAAAGCCTCTGTCAAACTTGAAATGAATCCCTTTTTCAGCATTGGCCAGCAGGCTTTCGGGATGACCGGTCAGCGTAATGGGCATGTAGGTTTTCTTTTCAAAAACAAAACCGCCATGGCTGGCCTTGATATATTCCCGCATTTGTCTGGGGGCATCTCCAATATATAATACGTCTACCAGTAATATCAGTTTAGCAGCATAAAACTGCGTGTCATCTTCAATAAGCGGTAAGGTCGAAATTCTGATCATCTTCCATTCAATTTTTTACAAAAAAACGGATAATTCCTTTTCCGGCTCTAAATAGAGACAATTTCATATAGCTCCTGCGCACACCAGCACCGGCCTATTGTTGCAAACAAAAATCCCAGCCACCTAAGCGACTGGGATCAGTTTAAAACTTGTCCGCTTGTCCGGACAACCTGTTATTGCCGTAAGCTTATCAGTTTTGCACTGCCAAAGGATTGTACAAAATCTCGTCCTCCGGAATCTGAAGAGTCATACTGGATACCGGGTAGCTGGCTTTTGTCACGTGGTTGGCGGAGCTGGTCCTGTCAACAGGGATGTTCCAGCGCTTGTTGTTGTAAAATTCGCGGCCGCCTTCGCCCCACATTTCGATACGGGTCTGCAGCTGAACCATCTGCAGGGTTGTCAACCCCTGCATAGAAGGATAAGTTGCAGTGGTCAGCGGCGTTGCTCCTTTTCTTGTGCGCGCTGCCAGCAGCTTGTCGAGTGTTGCCTTGGCTGCCGCGTCTGCTCCAGACTGGGCTTCCGCTTCGGCTTTCATCAGTAACACTTCCGAAGTACGCATGTAGTAAGCCGTTGACGCACCTACATCAATTTTATTGGTGCTGTTCAACCCGTGCGTCGCAGCGAATTTCAGGTTGGTATAGGATGGAATAAACGCAACCGTATTATTTGGCGGGTACGAATAGTTGCCGATCGCTGGTAGTGAGAAAGCATCCTGACGAAAATCGTCTGGTGCTATTTTCTCATACAAGCGGTTGTCTATTCTCTTGTAAGCACGTCCTACACCCCCGTTGTCCTTTCCGAAAGGGTTCATGTAAGCCAGGAAATAAGGGTTGGCAATCCCCAGGGCAAATCCCAGAATCACTTCGGGATTCTGTGCATTATTCAGGAAACCATTGGTCTCCGGCCTGTAGATAGGATCTGTAGCAGTACCGGTATTCTTGCCGCCGTATTGATCCTGGCTCAATAGCGTAGGATATTTGGCAAGTATCTCGCTGGAGGCACTGATTGCCGTCGCCCAGTCGCCGGTCCATAATGATATACGGGCCAGCAGGAAATTGGCAACCGCAAGGTCGATATCCGTCAGATCAGCCGTATAACCTACACCAGCTTCTTTGAACAATGCAATGGCACGGTTCAGATCATTTTTGATGAAAGCGTACGTTTCTACCGAAGAGGAGCGCGCTTTGTTAGGCTGGGTCGGCTGAAACCTGTCATACAACGGCAGACCAAGCTTGGTGTTACCTCCCTGCAGAAAAGCATTCTGGTAATTTTCCATGAGGTAGTTGTAGCCGTAGGCTCTTGCAAACAGGCCCCTGGCCTTACATTCCTTCAGGAAGTTATTCCCCGCAATTGTTTCATCCGGCAGGTAGTTCAGCATCTGGTTAGCTGCCGTGATACAGTACCATCCATATTTCCAGTAGGCAAAGTTCTTGGTATTGGCCGCAGCGATAAAGTCCCCCAGCTGATACTCAACTGCGCCTGAAAGGACGTTAAGCCCCTCCTGGTCTCCCAGGATGATGTCATTCCCCTCAATGCTCCGGTTAACGTCAAGCCCCTGATTAGAGTAGTACATATCTGCACTACCCGCTCCTGTGGCACCTACGTTATTGAACAGCAGAGGCATCGCGTTTGCCATCCCGCCCATCACGATCCTGATCTTGGCATCATCGCCCGATGCGAGCAGTTCCGCTATCTGCTTATCCGTAATATTTTGTGGAGGCTCAACTTCCAGCTTATCCGCACACCCTGAAAAAAGCAGCAAACCAGAAACTGCCAGACCTGTTATATATTTTTTTGTAATGCTCATAGCTCGACTAAATTAGAAGTTTACATTAAGACCCACTGAGAAAGTGCTCATAGGGAGATATACCGCAGCACCCACTTCCATACCACCTACCAATGACATCCGCGGGTCAATTCCTGAGTGGCTGGTAATCATGGCAAGATTATCAGCAGAGGCATAGACTCTCAGCGTTTTAGCTTTGATTTTCTCAAGGATAGAGTTGCTGAGCGTATAACCCAGGGTCAGGTTTTTAACGTTCAGATACGACGCGCTGAACAAGGCAAGATCTGTGTATTGCCACGAGCCAAAAGTAGAACCGCCGGTGTAGAAAGTATCTCCGTAGAAAGCCATCGGGAATTTAGCGTCCCGGTTTTCAGGTGTCCAGGTATTCCCCAATACTTCCTTCGACAAGGCATTTCCGATGTTTCCTGATCTGTACAGGTGGTTGGCATATTCCACGCTCAGGAATTTTCCGCCCAGCTGATAGGCCAGTATGGCGGTAAAGTCAAAGTTTCTGAACTGAAAAGAAGTTGAAAAACCACCGATCAGTTTGGGAATAGCGCTGCCCATTTCGTAACGGTCGGCCAGTGTATAATTGGTTGTACTTACAATGTCACCGATTTTACTTCCTGGGAACCGGCTTGCATCCAGATCTCTCTGCGTTACCGTATGATTAAACATAGGCAAACCTGTATTTTGGTCTACACCAGCGTATTTGTACAGATAAAGATTATAGTAATCCATTTTCTCTCCACGCAGGTACATGATCTGGCCACTATTGGTGGCGCCTCCATTGGCAATACCCCATCCGTCAATTGAACCTGTAAATCTGCCTCCGAGCGCTGGTGATCCTACACTCTTGGGGAATTTGGTCAGAATGGTGCGGTAATGTGTACCGTTCAACGCAACGCTCCAGTTAATGTCTTTGGTCTGGATCAGTTTGATATTTAAAGCAACTTCCACACCGCGGTTAACAATTTCCGCGCTGTTCAATGTAAGTGATGTCTGCCCCATTGAAGTAGGAAGCGGCTGCGCAAAAACGGAGTTAACCGTGTTTTTGTTATAAACATCAATGGTACCGCTCAGTCTTCTGTTCCACATCGTGAAATCTATCCCGGCATCCAGCGTATGCGTATTCTCCCAGGTGAGTTTGTCGTTAACGGCCGCACCTTGTGAAAGCGTGAAGGTTGCCGGAACCCCTGTTCCACCTGTTGAGCTGGTGTAGGTGGCACCATAGCTCCACAACTGGTAACCTGAATAGTTACTGATCCCGCTCTGGTTTCCGATCACCCCGTAGCTGGCTCTGATTTTCAGGTCGTTGACCACCTCGCTAATGCTCTGCATAAATTTCTCCTGAGAAATGCGCCATCCTCCACCAACAGACCAGAATGTTCCCCAGCGGTTTTCTTTGTACCTGAATTTTGAAGAACCGTCTCTGCGCAGAGAGCCTTCCACGAAGTACTTATCGTTATAGTTGTACACCGCGCGGCCAAAATAGCTGTCCATAGCCGTTAGGTCTCCTCCATACCCAGGTGTACCGAATGGTGCATTCTGCGTATTGTAGCGGCTTGTGAAGTTACCCGCTCCGGTAAATCCGTTGATCAGGGAGTAAGCAGAGGCAAAGTTCAGCAGATCACTCTTGTACTGATAGAATTCATGTGCTGCCAGCGCGGTAATAGAATGACGGCCAAATTCCTTGTTCCAGTTCAGCAGCTGCTGCGTATTGAAAACGCCGGTGTTCGCGTAATATTTACCGATGGCGCCCACACCCACCACTGCACCTGTTTCCGGTGTACCGTAGCGTGTCCGTATTTCAGAAAACCTGTCATACGAAATGTTGGTGGTAAAACTGAAATCCTTCAGGAAATTTATGGTGAGGTACCCTTTCAGGTTCAGATCGTGCGATTCACGACGGTCAATATCTTTATCCAGAAGCTGAATCAGGTTGGTGGTGTAGAGCGGAGCACTGGTGGTTCCGTTAGGCGAGGTTGCTGTTACACCAAGGGGCGAATAGGTATCATTGTTATTGTCGGAGACCATATCTGAGCCATCCGGATTTTTCCTGATGTTACCCTGCAGGTCCCTTGCAAACAATGGTACGAGCTGGTTTTGTCCGTTGGCCCATCTGAAAACATTTTGCTGAACAGTACCCGGGTTCCGACCGAAACGGGTGGCAGGAGATTGGGTGTTCCGGTAGCTGTATCCCACATTCGTACCTATTTTAAGCCAATTGGTGAGTTGCGCATTCACATTTGTACGCGCATTGTAACGCTTGAACGAAGAGCCCCTGATATAGGAAGGATCTTCCAGCATACCCACCGAAGCAAAATAATCCATCTTGTCGGTTCCGCCGCTGGCCGATACCGTATGCTCCTGACGGAACATTTTTTCGAAGAAGTAATCTTTGTATGACCCTGCTTCGTAAAGTTGTCTTGCGTTCGGATTGAGCTTACCGGTAGCAGGGTCGATCAGATAGGCTCCTGACATGGTTGCACTGGCATTCGTGCCACTACCTGTGGTGGTATACACGGCGCCGGGCACCTCATACAACATATAGTTGCCCAGTTGGTTCATCCCAAAGTTTGTCCTCGAACCGGTGTAGTCGAACAAATGCGCACTGGCGAACTCCGCTGCAGCCTCGTGCGACATATTCGGGTTCTGGACGTTGGTGGTAAACTTGCCGTCAGTAGACGACCCGCCATTCACACCATACCTTGCAGAGTTGTAGATGGCCAGCCAGGAGTGTTCGTAAATATCCTTGGCGTTGTCGATCAGGTCAAAGCGCAATCCGCCAAGATAGTTGAATCCTGCTCTTGTTTCCAGCGAAATGTTCATTTTCCCTTTCGACCCTTTTTTAGTAGTCACCAGCACAACACCGTTCGCTCCGCGCGAACCATATACCGCCGTTGAAGCCGCGTCTTTCAAAACACTGATGCTTTCGATATCCTTAGGGTTAATGGAGGCAAGTGCATTGGGATATTCGGTTGGTACGCCGTCAATGACGATCAGGGCGTTGGAGCTGTTTTGACTCGTAGAACCTGCACCACGCAAACGAATTCCCATGTCGAGCCCGGGTTGTCCGTCAATGGCAGCTACCTGGATACCCGGCACAACCCCTTCCAGGGCTCTTGTAACTGTTGAGTTAGCCTGTACCGAAATCGTTTTGGAATCCACCTGTGAAACCGAGCCGGTAAGTGTACTCCGTTTTACGGTACCGTACCCGATAACGACTACTTCACTAAGCTGGTTGTCCCCTGCCGCTAATTTGATATCAATAATCCTTCTGTTTCCTACCACCGTTTCCTGAGTAGTGTAACCGATATAGGAGAATACGAGTACCGAGCTGGCGCTGGGAACGTTGGGAATGGTAAAGACGCCATCGGCATTGGTCACGGTTCCGGTGGTGGTTTCCTTAACGACTACACTAACCCCTGGCAATACAGCTCCAGAGGCGTCGGTAACCTTACCGGAGACCGCGAGCTGCGCTTTAGCTGCCAGATTGAAAAATAGGCAGCAAAATAAAATTAATAGAGTTTGTTTCTTCATTTGAGAAATTTTAAGGTAGGTGAATACTAATTAGCTATCAGAAATTGACGAAGGTCCTTAACTTTTTTTATCCATATGATCGAAAGGGAGTTTAGGTGGTGACATTGATTGAGTTGACGCAGCAAATGAGGTGCTCAGACGTACCGAAATGTGTGCAGTTAGAGCACAGAATACTTGATAAGGGGCAAACCCCTTTCATTTCAGTAAACCAAAGTTCATTCAGCCGTTCATATTTCCTGCGGTCAGCAATAGCGACGGAGAAATACGCAAACCGTCACGCTACCGGTGCGGAATCAGAAAGTGTCTGTATTCGTGGCTGTTTGCTCTGTGAAGAATGTAGTTGTTGCTCATGGCGGTAAAGGTTTATAATGTGTCCAAATTGTTAATAAAAGTATAGAAGCGCTCAGGGGGTAAAATCTATTTACTTATTGCTGGTTAAATTGTGATTATTTTGCGCTTAACAGCAATACTTCGGTTTTTCGTTCGCATTTTAATTCATTTTTCTCCCATAGCCCAACAAACAACATATGTCCCTACAGGTCATATTCTCAGTTTATCTACGGCTAAACCAATATTTCTCAGTTTAAAATATAACCATTTGAGATTTTATCGGAATATATAAAAATTACGGAACATCTCGTCCAAAAATTCCTCAAACGGTTACAAATTCACTAAAAAATCCCTGGAGGGTATCTTGATAGAAGCTAAGTATCGCATGGTGCGGGCGGTGCTGTAGGGACGATGTTGTGGCTGCCGACGTTCCTGCTGGTCCGAAGTTTTCTGACCTGTTAGGTCACAACCGGGCCACCTCGGCGGCTGTCTTGTTCTTCCCCTTCTCAAAAGTCTGCTCGGGAGAGTAACTCACCGGAAGCCCCTTTTCTTCATTCCTGAATTTTAGCAATAACTCAAAAATCGTAAAATTGATATCATATAAATCTCATTATTTGAGACTAAAATTATTTTAGAGTAAAACACATTCTACACACAAATTAGAAAATATATATCAACATAATCATGTAATTTTCTATTAATAATAAACGCACTAAAAGTATATTCAAATTTATTCCATTTTAAATTTTGTTATTATTATCTTATTTATATTAATTTACATAAAAGTTTCAATAAATTATACTTCACTTGTCAGCGTTTTTGTAAAACTTAACCTACTTTTATATGCCCGATCAACACCTGATCTATACGTAAGCCTCTTGGCTACACTTAGGAAAATACGAAGCAGTATTTTCATTTAAAAATTCCTACCTCTCACACACACTATTTTATGAAAGCTTTTTATAAGCTGGGCATTGCCTGGCTGTGTTCGTCATTCCCCTGTTTTTCACAGGAAATGATCCCCTCCGACTCTACTTCCAGCTTTATCGAAATACAAACTTACGCAAGTAGCCAAAAACGATTACCTTTCTGGATGTACACCAATCAGTTCGGAATTACCCCAACTCAGGGACCAGCCGCAGCGCTGCATCTGTCTGTAATTCATTATGAAAAAGCCGGATTCAATCCAAAGAACTGGAAAATTGGCGGAGGAATTGAAGCGGTGACCAATTACTCCGAAAACACTAAAATTTTATTGCCTCAACTGTTTGCTTCCCTCAAAAGAAAGAACTGGGAATTGTATGCAGGACGTAAAAAACAATGGGTTGGCATTGCGGATTCTACCATAGGGACCGGGTCTTATGCCTGGTCTGGCAATACCTTGCCGATACCCAAAATTCAGCTGGGCACCACACAGTTTATCCCTATCCCTTTTACATTCCGACTGATCTCTTTTAATGCCTTTTATTCGGAAGGAATGTTTGAAAGAAACCGGCAGATTACCAGCAAATTAAAACTTCACCAGAAAGCACTTTACATAAAATTAGGAAATGAGAAAACCTGGTTTCAGATATATGCCGGTTTCAATCATCAGGTACAATGGGGAGGAAGAAGCCCATACCAGACAATTGAAGGCCAGATGCCCAACAGCCTGAAAAGTTACTTTTATGTAATTACCGGTAAACCACATCCCAAAATAAATGGGTTAACGCATTTTGATTTTTCCAACAGAATAGGCAATCATTTAGGATCAATTGATCTGGCCATTGAGACCAAAATTAAAAATACCAGTTTGCTGATTTATCGTCAGAATATATATGAAGATGGCTCTCTATACTATTTAAATAATATCAGTGATGGATTAAACGGAATCCGAATTAAAAAGAAGTCCAATCCAAACGCTGTATTTCAAATTAACGAAGCTGTTTTAGAGTTTCTCTGTACCAAAAGCCAGGGTGGCCCTATTGCCAATTTAAATCCGCAAATCCGCGGGAAGGACGATTATTTCAATAATGCCCAGGTCAGAGACGGTTGGTCATATCAAGGTCGTACCATTGGGACCCCCTTTATATCATCGGCATCCGACACCAGAGAACGCTGGCCAAATCACAGTGATTTTTTCACCAATAACAACAGGATATCTGTTTGGCACCTGGGATTAAAAGGTACATTTCTGGACCGTATCAACTGGTCTGGTAAATTTTCCTATTCCGAAAATTATGGCACTTACGATGTTCCGTTTGATGGTACTCCCCGGCAGTTTTCAGCCGCCTTGTCTGTTCAGGTCTATTTATATTTCCTGGGAGGTACTACTTTAAGGGGGGTACTGGCGACAGATATAGGCAAGTTGTATGCCAACACCAATGGGATTTCTCTCGGAATTCGTAAGGAAGGATTTTTAAATATAAAAGAAAAACGACTGGGGTATTTCCGGTATTAAAAAGTAAATCCTGTGATGAATAAACCTTAACCCAGTCGTGCAGTAATCCTGATTGCCTTTTGATGAATCCTTTTTTCCTTTAAATTTATGAAAATTTATTCATTAGCGCTGTACACTATTTATCGTCTGACAGCGATCCTATGCATCATCAGGATTACAAAATTTTAGATAACCCTGTCTGGAATGCTCTCCAGACCGTACACAGCAACTTTGCATCCGGGACAGAAACGATCCAAAGGTATCCGGTGGATGTGTTGCAATTGATTGGCTGTCAGAATCCTGGCTCAGCCGATCTCTGTGAGGCAGAAGCCTGGATTTCCGAAGGTGAAAAGGTATTTCTTGTAGGTACTCCTGCCCCACTGCCCCCGGGATGGAAAATTTGGCAGCAGCTCAACTGTGTGCAGATGATCTGCCCGAAAGTATCGGGCCATCCCCCCAAAACAGGCTTTGATATTGTTCCGCTGACCGAAAACGATCATGACGCCATGCTCGGCCTGGTCAACCTGGTCCAGCCGGGCTACTTTTACAGGAACACGCCCTTGCTGGGAAACTATTACGGCATCAGGCTTGGCAACGAACTTGTAGCCATTGCAGGAGAGCGTCTGAAAATAAGTGGTTTTACGGAGATCAGCGCTGTTTGTACCCACCCTCAGTTCACCGGCAGAGGATTTGCCCAACAATTGGTGCATCACCTGGTTACCCAAAATCTTGACTCCGGTTCCATTCCTTTTTTACATTTTGCGGCTGGCAATACCAGGGCACAGCGGGTTTATCAGCTCCTGGGGTTTTCGGAGCGAAGAATGGTTCCGTTCTGGCAACTGGGCCGCTAAAAAATGCTCATATTGGGGAAAAGCTCAATTTTTTACCCCGCTGGACCAATTATTGACCTCCATTTTAATATCTTTCGCAAGTCTCTATACCACGTCCACCCATTTGCAACAGACCAAGCGCTTTTATTGAACGACTGACATTTGTTATGATCTCCTTATCCCGATCAGTACCTTACCTCGTTTTTCTTCTGCTCCTGAATGTATTCCATGCTGATGCCGCCGCTGAAAAGGATGCGGAAACTGTGCATCCATGGCTCAAAAATTACACAGAGTACAAACAATACGGAGACGTTTTTGTGGTAAAAAAAACGGAGCGCCGTTGCCTCATTTACAGCACTTACCTCACGGACCTGAATGGAAAAAAGCTCACACCCGCTTACAGGGATATCGGGGAATTTTCACATGGGCTGGCCGAATTTGTCCCATTTGAAAACCATAATGGTGATATAGGCATGCATGGTTTCATTAATAAAAAAGGGAAAGTAGTTATTCCACCGATTTATTTCGGAGCCGAGAAATTCGTGAACGGGAAAACGGGTGTGATATATCCGGCCGGTAAACAATACGGGCTTTCGTACCTGGATACCGCCGGGAACGAACTTTACCGGTTACCTGTGGAGCTATTCCCAAATGACTTTCTGATTGAAAAAGTGAATACGGATTACGTTTGCGGGCACGACTGCAAGGAGGATTTTATCTGGTGGGTAGATGGCAACCTCACCGTACTCAACTGGAATTTCAGCAAATACACCCAAAAAGATATCAAAAAAGGGGAAGCGATTTTCAGGTTCTACTACAACGGGAAATATGGGGTAATCGATAAAAACTTCATCCTCAAAACTCCCGCTGTAATTGATGAACTTGACACGAAACATGAGTTTTCCGGACAAGGGCTTGAACGGGCTCGTTACGGCGGTAAGTTTGGGTTTATCAGCCTGGCCACGGGTGAGGTGGTTATCCCATTTTATTTTTCGGATACCCGTAAGGCTTCTTATGGCCGCTATTGGGTTAAAAGAAATAACAAATGGGGCTGTATGAATAAAAAGGGAGAAATGATCATTCCTCATCTGTTTGACCAGGCTACGGCATTTACGGCCGAGAACCGGTCTGCGGTGGCCATTAACGGAAAATTCGGACATATTGATACGACTGGAAAATTCACTACTCCGCTGATCTACCAGTTTGCATCCTACTTCAGCCAGGGTATCTCTATGGTGAGGCTGAACAATAAATATGGCTACATTGACAAAAATGGCAAGCCAGTCACCGAAATCAAATACCACACAGCCCTGCCATTTGGCAAAAATTTTGCTATTGCAGAGCGTTTTGGATTACGTTACGAAATTGCCAGGATGGGTGCTGAAACCTTCATTGGCTTTTCTTATATCTGGAAGGCTGTTTTTATTTTCGTTACCGTTTGTATGATTGCCATGCTAAGCCGCAGTTTTTTGGCTAATTCTGCCCGATCCCTGCGAGAAATGTTTACCAAAAAGAGCTAAACAGCAACCTCCGGGATTCAGGCACGGGCCAAAGAGACACCGCTACCAGCTTTCTCCATACTAACACGACGACAACAAAAGAGCCGGGATATGGAAAAGGTACCGGCCCAGACAAAATGATCGTACCCGTTTTTGTCTCAGGTATGGCTTCTTTCAACGACTGAAGCCTGCTGGCATGTGTTTTTCAGGAAAAGTGTGTAACCATACAGAACGAAAATGGAACATATGCTTAATGAAAACTGGCTGCTAACCGTACCCATGATCATAACAAGCGGAATTGCAGGGACTACGCTGATGACAGCGTATCTGCTTCTGGTTGGTTTTGCAACGGATAAAATGTTCCGTACCACCAAAATTCTGGGAAAAATGGTAACAGATACCCGTCCTGCTGCAAACGAGCCGTCACGCTTGTCCAGAAAAACGCTGACTTCCATCAGTGGTATCCTCATTCATTATCTGATGGGAATACTATTCATGACAATCTTTTTCCTGCTTTGGAAAAAAGGAATTGGTTATCCCAATTATTTTTCAGGAATCGTTTTTGGGTTTATCAGCGGGGTGGCAGCTATTGGAATCTGGTACACGGCATTTCGTTTACGCCTGTGCCCTCCTGATGTTAATCCCAAAGCCTATTTTCTTCACATTTTCATCGGACATTTCTTTTTTGTCTGGGGATGTTTTTACACCTTTCAGATACTTAGCCGGGTGTAAGGTAAAAATGAATGGTAAAAACAGATCATTGACTCGGCCATACCCATTGCAAAAATCAGCTCCTGAGAACATTTAAGATTGCCACTCTAAAAGAAAACCACTTTTATGTCCGTCTTCCACAATCAGATCCGACAAATATTTTTCCTGATACTTGTAACCGCCTTAGCCATTCTGCTTTTTCAGCAACTGTACGTTTTCTTTCCTGGCTTTCTGGGCGCATTAACCTTATACATTCTGGGCAGGCATTGGTACAAGTTCCTCACCCTCCGGAAATCATGGAATAAAAGCCTCACCGCCCTGCTCTTCATGACTGCCTTCATGATTTGTATCGTTACACCAATCTATTTCTCAGCACAACTTTTATTCTCCAAAATTCAGAAATTCATTCAGGATCCCGCCCAGATCAATCATGCGCTGGAAGCTGTTTCTGCCCAAATTAAAGATTGGACCGGAAAAGATATTCTTTCAAAAAGTACCATTTCAGATTTGCAGAAGAAGGCAACCGGGCTTATCCCCATGGTACTGAACAGCTCCGCTACCCTACTTGGCAACCTGATCATGATCCTGTTTCTTTCCTTTTTTATGTTTGTCAACGGTGTTGAAATTGAAAAAATAATTCCCCGCTACATACCACTCAGAAAGGAGAATATAGATTTGCTCTCACATGAAACCACAATGATGGTGAAAGCCAATGCGCTGGGCATACCACTGGTATCCATCATTCAGGGAGCCTGTGCGGTGATTGGATACTGGATTTTTGGCGTGAAAGATTTCGTACTGCTTGGTTTTGTTACCGGCTTGTTTTCATTTTTCCCAATTGTCGGAACCGCCGTGATATGGTTGCCCGTGGTCATCTTTCTTTTTTCATCAGGAGAAAACGGACAGGCCATCGGCCTGGCCATTTATAGTCTCGTGATCACCGGGAATGTGGATTACCTAGCCAGAATCACTTTTCTAAAAAAGATAGGGGACGTCCATCCCGTGACCACCATTCTGGGACTGATCGTCGGGTTGAAACTTTTTGGTTTCTGGGGATTTATTTTTGGCCCGCTTCTGATCAGTTACTTTATGCTCCTGATCAAAATTTACATCAGTGAGTTTGGACAGGCCAAGCATTCGTAAAGCGCTGGTAATTCTTCCATTTAATAAATTCTTCACCACGGACACAATCGTACCGTTGAATAGATTAAACCCGAAAAATTTCATTCCATTACAACCTTCCGGCCCGTCTGCGCATCAGGAAGTTATGATGTGTTAATATCAATTCAAAAACGGAAAAGCCGGGTCCAGCCTACATTATATACAATCCAAAAGATGTCTGTTGGAAACCTCTCCCGTGTGCAACTATTTTTGGATCAATCTGTTAGCCATATTTTTAAAATCAGTATGAAATTCACCTTCCATGTGGCCTCTTTGGCTGTACTGCTGCTCGCATCCGGATGCAGCCACGATGAGCCTCTCACAAACGCTTCAACCGGAAAACCCGACGAGCCCGAAGCGGAGTGGATCATCCGCAACATTTCCAACTCCAAATTGCCGGACAACCAGATCAATGCGCTTGCGATCAGCAAAAACGATGTAAAATGGGTGGGAACCGCAAACGGCCTGGTGAAGATCGACGGAGAAAACTGGACAATTTATGACAATAGCAATTCACCGCTGCCATCCGGCATGGTGCGTGCCGTCGCGGTGGAGGACAACGGTACGGTTTGGGCAGGTACCGACAAAGGACTTGTAAAATTTGATGGAACGGTATGGAAGGTATATGACCATACCAATAGTGTCCTGACCAACGACGGAATCAGCTGTATCACACGCGACAGCATACGTAAAATCACATGGATTGGTACAGAAGCTGAACTCGTTAAAGTGGATGATACCAGCCATTGGGAGAAAATCGAAATAGGCGACAACCTGATCGTTTCCATGGTTACCGACAAGGACGGAAAGCTCTGGCTCGGGACATTTAATCAGTTTGCGTTTATAGGCAGTATCAAAAAGTATGATAACGGTAGCTGGACTCACCAGCGCCTGGATCATAAAGGATACCCTTCTGCATTCCCATACGCGCTGGCCATTGATAAAAATAATGCACTGCTGGCTGTATTGAGCGGTACGTCGGTCAAAAGTGTGGTCCGTATAAGCGGTGAAAACTGGGAGGAGATTCCACGGCCTGAAAAAGCCCACGGCCTGAAAACAATTCTGACAGAAGGGGATAAAATATGGGTAGGTGGTCTGACATTATCGGTTTTCGGGGATAAAAACGCGGAGTGTCTTGCCATACCGGAATCCGGTTCTCTTATTACAGCAATGGCACGTGACAGCAAAGGCAGAAAATGGCTGGGCACGATTGACGCCGGCTTGGCAGTTTACAATCAAAAGGTAAAGTAAGCAGGACCATGACTTAGTAGCTTCACAGCTACTTTTCTGATATTCAAGACGATGTACTTTTGTAACAGAATTAGTTCGGGCCGTGCCGTTATGCGTCATGGGGTTATCAGCATCTTCGATATACTTCTGAAAGGAATTCAGCATTGATAAGTGTCCGATATTTAATTATATTTATTTCCACTTTGCAACCTTGACCTCAAGGGCGCCGACGCCCTCCTTTTATGAGAAACAACCTACTCCTTATTTTTTCTCTGTTACCTATTTTTATGCTTACAAATCTGTCCGGCGTAACCGCACAGCAATATAAGCTTATGGGGCATATTCTGGGATTGGGCCGTATGCCAGTCATCTTTAGCTATTCTCAAAACGGGAATGGAAAGTCGGACACCGTCTTTGCCTCCGATGACCGGTTTGTGTACCTCCCCAAACCAAGTGATGACGGCCTGATTTCCATCTATATCACCGGTGGCCGTTATACCCATTTCTGGTACGAAGCAACAGATATCAGCCTTTCCGGGAACATTGAAAAGCCCTACCAGCTCCACATCGAGGGCGGCGCTCTTAACACAATGTATAACAAGTATCAGGAAAATATCAACTGGTTTTATCTGGATAAAAAACAAAACCAGCCCGATTCGCTATTACCGGCCATTGAAGAAGAAAAGAGAAGAGCCACCGTGCAGTTTATCCGGGAAAATCGGGCGGTTTATCCGAGTGCCTACCTTCTCTACTGGCTCACGATCCGGGACGAACGATATGCTGATGATTACGAAAAAATGTTTGAAAATCTGTCGAACCAGGTCCGAAACAGCTATTATGGCAAAAAACTCACACTACGGTTCGAAACTTTAAGAAATCAGCCAGTGGTGGGCAGAAAAGCGCCTCCATTTAGCCTAACGGATTCAAAAGGGCAAAAAGTGCAGTTGTCGGCGTTCAAAGGAAAATATGTGCTGCTGGATTTCTGGGGGCACTGGTGCTCACCCTGTATAAAGTCCATTCCTGCGCTCAAAAATATCAATGAAAAATATGCAGGCAAACTCACAATCATAGGAATTGCTGCCGAGAATGCCGATGACAAACAAAAATGGCTGAAAACCATAGAAACGCACAAGCTGAACTGGACACAGCTTTCGGAATTTGAAGGAGGTGAAGGAGAGGTGAATACAAAGTACAATATCCTTCAGTTTCCTACCTACCTGGTATTGAACAAGGAAGGTACCGTGGTGGGCAGGACAAGCGCCATTTCCGAATTGGAAGAGGTACTGAAATCCATAAATGACTTTTAGGACTTCCAACCCGGAAATACCAAAAGGTTATCTCGTAAACATCGGCAACGGATTTAACGGATGCCTGAGAAAGTTGGCAGATGTTTTTTTTATCAAAAACCAATGAAAACCTCCATTGGGCAGCTTTTTCCTGTTTTCTGATATAATATGTTTGTCAAAACCAAAAGTAAGTACTCCGAGAGAAACATCTATCCAATCGGCTTTCCTAAAGGTTTCTACGGTTTTTTCATACTTCCCGTAGTGGGTACTTACTTTGTGATGCCAGTGTATCATCAGAGATATCTCCTCGATGAGATCAGCCCGCCCCGCTTGGTTCAGATAGCTTTTAGCTTGTGCAACTGAAGGATCGAGATAATCAATGGTGTGGTCCGTCCAGATGCCTATGTCATGGAAAACTGCCGCCAGTGCATATTTAGCTTCGTTGGTCTTGTCGCTATCTATCAGCAGGCAGTTCAGGAAAACCCGGTAAACATGATTTCTGTATTTGTAGTAATCGGGACCAATCACAGGCCCGAACCGCTGGAATAGTTCCTCTATTATCTCATTTGAATACTCCATCCGAAACGGTTTTGACATCTCTGAAAAGCAGCAAGACTGTCTGCGCAAGTTAAATTACTGATAAATATTTAATTTCAGGTGGCCTGGATCAGGGTTTTCATTTAATTAACATTCGGTAAGTTTCAGAGATCACAATTGAAATGCGTTTTAACCCTTTGGGAGACAATAGTTATGTAGAAGACCCGAACGAAAAAAATATCATTGAGGTATCTCCTTGTATCTCTCACAGCTACAAGAATAAAACAACTGATCACCAGAGAAATACAAAAAATATCCTTCACTGAGGTCATTTACCAAAAAACAGTGTCAGACTTAGTCTGGCGAAAAATGGGGTACCTGGTGTAAAATGAATTTCGTTGACCGGCTCCGCTTCATTTTTCAGCCTGCTTTCTGTGGCAAACTGGGTTTCCTTCCATTTAGTATTCAGCAGGTTCTGTACTGAAAGGCCAATGTTATAATTTTTTCTTCCATAATTAACCTGAAGGTCACTCACGAAATATCCTTTTGCAATAATGGAGTTATCTTCATTTGCCGGGCGGTTGGCCATATATCTGTAACGTAATGAACCGCTTAAACCATTTGGCATCTGTAGTGACAACCCTCCTGTAGAACAAAAAAGCGGAGCCAGCGGCAGGTAGTTCATTCCCTCGCGCTCGCCTATCGCACGGGGTTTCGCCGAACTGATGTCTACGTCAGCATAGAGCGAGCGCGTAAGTTGGTAACGGACCGAGAGGTCGATCCCTTGTCGTTTTGACTTGCCGCTTGGCTCTATCACACCGGCGTCACCTACATACACAAACTCCTGCGCCAACCACAAATACCACGCAGCTGCATTGATAAGCATTTTGGGAAACGGCTTGAATATCATACCCAGGTCAGAACCATAGGCCCCGGGCAATATTTGTTTGCCGCCTTGCGGCACCACCACTCTGGTATCATTGGAATGAAATCCTTTTCCAGAGTTAAGGTATAGCTGCAACCGAGGGCTGAAGGTATAATAGAAATTTAATTTAGGAGAAAGGATGGCATCGGTAGCATGCCTGGTTGTAACAGGCTGCCCCAGCTTGTCCTTATACTGGCTCCGGAAATAATCCAGCCGCAGACCTGCGTTTACCGTAAACCGATCCGAAACCTGAACCAGCTCATCGGCATAAATGGCCGCATTCAGCTCGTTTATATCTCCCAACTGAAGGCGGCCCAGCGTTACCGACCTGTCTTTGGTATGCGACAACTCCGAGTCAGATGTGATATCCTGACAGTATTGCGCTCCCAAGGTGGTGGTCCAGCGGGTTTTGCCTGCATCGTATTGCCTTGAGATACTGCCGTTGTAACCATACAAATTCCGCCTTTCTTTCTGTCTGATCTGGTCTCCGTTTAAGGAATCTTCCAGAAAAAAAGTAAAGTTGGAATAGAGTTCAAAATTATAATTACTGTAGAAAAGCTGATTCTTCACTACAAAATTACCCGGTGTGACCGTCACAAGCTGTGCATTCAAATTGGAGCGGCTGGTTTCCCCTCCTTCGGAAGGATCAATAGACCCGAAAAAACCGATCTGCCCTGCTTCATAGGCGCGGTCGGGTATCTGCCCTGAGTGGTTCCATCGGCTCCGGAACGAGGATCCCGTCAGGGTAAGGTTGGTATTGGGAGAGATATGACCATGGTATTTGGCGAAAATATTCCAGCGATTGAAGTGCTGGGGATTATCGAAATAGGAATTGGTAAATGAGTACTCTGACGCCACGTAAGCCGATTGATTCCTGTCCTTACCCTTTTGCCCAAGCAGGTCAATCCCGGCAACCGTCCGAAAAGTATCATAACGCCCTGCTTCCAGTTTAACAAAAGAGCGATCGAGTGCATCTATGGTGCGAAAATCAACCCAGCCTGCAGTAGTGAAATTGCCCTTATCCGTATGATAAGGCCCCTTCTTGAAGTCAACTCCCTGTACCAGCTCAGGGATTACAAAATGGAGATCTGCGTATCCCTGGCCATGCGCATGAGACACCATGTTAACCGGCATGCCATCTACGGTCAGACGGATATCAGTTCCGTGATCCAGGTCAAAACCGCGCAGAAATATCTGCTCGGCTTTTCCTCCACCGGCATGCTGGCCAATAAACAAACCGGGCACCATCCGGAGTATCTCCTGAGAATTGGTGATAGGCCTTTGTTTAATGTCCAGACTGGTGATAAGCTGCTGGTCATGTGCCCTTTGAGAAGAAACCACCACTTCGCTTAATTCAATGTCGGCATTGGACAGAAATGTTTTAAGAAAAGCAGTACGGTCTTCCTGCACCGAAACATCCAGTACCTGTGCTCTGAAACCGATATGTGATAGTTCTACTTTATAGTGTGCGTTCACCAGCCCGTCAAACCGGTACTGGCCCAGCTCATTGGTCACAGTTGCCCTACCCAAACCTGAAAGCTGTACCGTAACACCCTTTAAAGGCAATTTCTTAACCTGATCGTAAACCGTACCGGAAATACTGCCCAGGTGAGCACGGGCTTCCAGACTTAGTACCAATAGCAACAGAAGCGTAAAATATCCTTTCATAAAATGGAAATGAAATTCTTGATCTTTTTAACCTTTAGGGGTCTGAACCTTTAATCAAAGTAAATACCTGGGGTCTGTCCTTTATAGACTTATCTCCCATTTAAAGAAATGTAACGCGGGTTAACATTTCAGAATTAAAAATCAGATATACCAAAAGCACAAAAATTCCGGCTCACCCCGCTACGAAAAAGCAGGTTTGAACCGGAAGATACATTTGATACAACTGTTACCGTCTTGACGGCCAGCTCGCCTGACATATTATTTGTTCGGGTGCAGGCAGGTTTGCCAGTACCGGATAATTACATCCATGTGTTTCCTAAAAACAGCGTAATCACCCTGCTTTTTGAAATATCCCTGAATGGTGCCTTTATAAACCTCGTTGAGTAGCGCCTTATTATCGGATGTGCTCAGGAATATAAACGGGATTGCCTTTTTTTTAAGAACCGGGTTGGCTTCTATGATGCTCCTTAGTTCCAGTCCGTTCATGACGGGCATGTTCACATCGCATAGTATCAAAAATGGTTTTTCCGTGGTGGTGGTAAGGTAATCGAGTGCTTCACTGCCATTCGAAAAGAACCTTACGGCATTAGGAATTTGTAAATCATCGAGAATTTCCCTGATCAGATACTGATCGTCCTCATCATCTTCTACCGAAATAACGGGCCCTGCTAATGACATATATTTTTTTAGATCCAGACTAACAAATGTAAATATGGTTGAAATATGGATATTTTACAATCCGGAGAAATGATATTGCCTCTTTCCTGACAATATTTAATTTTATAACAATATGCCGCCGCCGCTCAAATTATCCCTTGGAACATATAACAATCCCATTGCCTTTATTTAATGGTTGTGTACGTTACCATACACCTCTTGTGACACTTTCTCAACAGTTGCCCTGATCCTCCCCGTCTGTGTCGGGATAGGAAACTTCCAGTATGGCTTCCGCTATTTTTCGGGCAAGTTCGTTGATATCATATTGCTTTCGGATGATCTTTTTTATTTTCAGTAATCTAAGATTCTCCGCCGAAATGAAAGGTTCGGAACCTGATAAAATAAATGTGCAGGTTCTTTCCAGCTCCGGAATTAACTGCAACTGCCTGATACAATCTTCCGCCTCCATCAGAGGGAGCATCCAATCCAGAAAAATGTAGTCAGGTACGGGAATTTCGCGGCTGTTAAGCTTTTTTGTCGCTTCCAGGCAATCAAATGCTATGGAACATGCCATATCAGGAAAAGCCTGCTGCAGCGCAAACAAAAAAATCTCCTGATCGTCCGCATCGTCATCAATTAACAGGCAGTGCAATACTTCTTTCATCCTGGTGTTTTTAATGAATACCCTGGCCCGGAATTCCCCATTCCACTATGGTGAGGAATGCGGTAACCAACGCTACAGACCTCCGGTTCGGTTTGGGAATTTTACCCTACGGGAACGCGGGAGGTTATGCCTCATAGCTTATAAAGCAAATTGCATGCCCGCTGTTTGCGTTTACCAGCAAGGAGCCGCTGTTTTGCAGAAAAATACTTGCCAATCAGGACGGGTTATGGATGGCAAACTTTTTGCACTCATTTCCATCGTAATATCTAACATGTGATACCATGCCTTCACAATCGGTTATTGAATGCAGTAGCTATTTAAAAAAACGAGGTTTTACCATTGCCTTTGCTGAAAGCGCAACAGCGGGACGGCTGGCATTTGAGTTTTCCATGACAGAAGCTTCCGGAGATATATTAAAAGGCGGGTTGGTCTGTTACGATGCTTCTATCAAAGAAGCCATCCTTAAAATACCAGCGGGATTCATTGAAAAGTATACGCCCGAGTCAGCAGAGGTAACCGAGGCAATGGCCTTCAGTTTACAGAAGTTGATGCCAGCTTCCATCCATGTTGCCGTCACTGGCCTTACCACCGCCGGCGGAAGTGAAACATACGAAAAGCCTGTCGGAACCATGTTCATACAGATATTGACAGATCATCACTCCATCGCGTTAAGAGAGGTGTTTACTGGAAACGCAGAGGAAATTGTTATGCAAACCATCAATAAAATAGCCCACACCATTACGCGTGAGCTATTACATCAAGATCTGGGAGATGAAACCTATTAATTCCCACTTTTCTTCTTCCGTTTTTGACTCTTTTTTTGTCTGTCGGCAGTATCCGGGGAAACAATCTTTTGATTCCCTCCACCGGTCAGCTCTGTACTGGAACTCCCCGTGCTGGTCAGACCGGACACCGCCCCGTTTTGTTCTGCATTTCCGTTCACATCCTTTGCGGACGTAGACGTTGTATCTGGTTGAAAAGTTACACTTCCCGTAGTACCAGTAGCCAGCGGCCAGGCCGCATTTCCTCCTGAACTGTTGCCTTGCGTCTGCGTTTCGGCAGTTGAAGAATCCGCTGCACCTGTTTTGACCGCCTTCTGCTTTTTAGCTGTTTTAATATTAGACTGGGCATTTAGGATACCTGCTGAAAACACCATCAGCAACAGCATCAATATTTTTGTTTTTTTCATCTCAAACAGATTTAAATTGAACTCACATTAAATAGTAGTTTCAAGGCAACAATAATTATTCCATTGCGCTGTTGAGCCATTTCATCTAATCGGACCAAAGCCGGTTCAGTTCTATGGGGAGGTTGGAATTCTGTCGCCAAAAACTAAATTTTCTTTTCGTTAAAGCGAATAAATTTCTATCTTTATAATCGTCCTCTCCTCACTATCAATCATTTTCAAATCTGGAATCTTTATTTTGCTCACCACTTAAACTGACTGTGCCATGAGCTCAAAAACCATATTGATCGTGGATGACAACCAGGCCGACAGGATGTTCATCAGGGAAGCCATTGAAAATGTTACTGAAAAAGATTGTCAGGTATTTGAAGCCTGTGACGGACAGGATTTGCTGGATATACTGAATGGTCCGGGAAATGGTACTACGCCGACCTTAATTGTACTGGACATGAATATGCCCCGCAAAAATGGCCTTGAAGCCCTGGAGATCATTAAGTCAGGCACCAAAGGGCAGCGCATTCCGATTGTCATGTTATCCAATAATTCAGACAAGAACCTGATTAACAGGGCCTATGAGCTCGGAGTAAATCATTATGTCCGCAAGCCTTCAACCCGCGACGGCTATGCTCATATTGCCAATGCGGTCAATAGTCTGTTTCTTTCACCATTTCCTTTTTAAGCTGGAAGCAGGAGTTAAATAAAAATGGAGGCAAATCATCCGCAGATCGGGACGACCCTGCACAACTAAATAAACTGCGTATGACATATGCCAATATCAAGTCATGCGGGAGATATCCCTCCAGCGGGAGTTTATAATTCCATAACACCTGGGCATCGCTAATGCCTAAAAGGGTATCCGAACAAGGAAGACTGGTAAAGGACTTCCTTTTGCCTCATTCTCCTGGAAGCTCATTAATCTTTCTTTTTAGGAACTTTCTCTCCCTCTTTCCTCACTTCCGACAGGCCTATTGCCACGGCTTGTTTCCTGGAGGTAACCTTTTTCCCGCTACCGGTTTTCAACGTACCTTTTTTCTCTTCGTGTTGCGCCTGCTCCACTTTTTCTCCTGCTTTCTTTGAGTACTTACCCATCACACCTGACGATTTTAGTTCTGAAACTTTATCTATTCTATTTCAAAAAATGTACCCGCTCCGCAACAGTGGTACGGTTATTTCAAATTGCAGCGTATTAAATCTACTAACCGTTGACTATCTGTCCACCATTGGGGTGTAGTACCTGCCCTCCCATATACGAAGCATCCTGGCTTGCCAGGAAGACAAAACTCGGTGCCACTTCACAGGGTTGTCCGGGTCTTTTGAAAGGGGTATCCTTACCAAATTCTGCCACGTGTTGTTCATCAAAAGTGGAAGGAATCAAAGGCGTCCAGATCGGCCCCGGAGCCACTGCATTAACCCTGATCCCCTTTTCCGCAAGGTTTTCAGACAAGGATCTGGTAAAAGAGGTAATAGCTCCTTTGGTTGCGGAGTAATCCAGCAGCCCAGGACTTCCATGATAGGCTGTTATGGATGTGGTGTTGATAATGCTGTCTCCTTCCTGTAAATGCTGCACGGCCGCCTGGGTAAAGTAAAAAAAGGAGAAAATATTGGTGCTGAATGTATTCTTAAGCTGGGCGGTAGAAATTTCCTCAATGGATTTCTTGGGATGCTGCTCAGCGGCGTTATTAACCAGTATGTTCAGCTTGCCGAATTCCCTGACCGTTTTACCCACCGCCTCCTTACAAAAATCGATCTCCCTGATATCTCCTGCAATCAGCAGGCACCTCTTCCCTTCTGCCTCTACCATACCTTTGGTATCCCTTGCGTCCTGGTCTTCACTGAGATACACAATGGCCACATCCGCACCTTCCCTGGCAAAATGTACTGCTACTGAACGCCCGATCCCACTGTCTCCACCCGTGATAAGCGCTACTTTGCCATCCAGCTTTCCGCTGCCACGGTAGTCATCCCTGATCACCACCGGCTGCGGATGCATCAGTTGGGTTACACCTGGCTGCTTGTTCTGCGTTTGTCCCTCTATTTCCATTTCCATAACCTTAACCGATTAAGTTTAACTGATAATGTCCTGTTCCGTTAAAAAATAGTACCAGTCAAAATGCATGTGGTAGAAACACGGTACAGTATGTTTCACCCATCAGCCTGGAAATGAGCATCCAATGTAGCTTTATATTATTTTTTTAATAATTTATACTAAAAACTTGCTTTTAGTATTTTATGCCTTTATTTTTGAAGAAAAATAAGTTAGTGCGTTAAGCTGTATGAAACTAAACTCTATTCGCTGGGTTGTTGTATGGATGGTATTTATCGCCACAGGGTTGAGTTTCCTGGACCGGCAGGTGTTATCCATCGCCATTATTAAAATCCAGAAAGAGTTTCATTTCGATGACGTGGCTTATGGCTGGGTCAATACCAGCTTCCTGTTAAGTTACGCACTCATGTTCACCGTGGGCGGCTGGATGATCGATCGTTTCGGCCCCAAAAAGGGATTGGCCGTGGCGGTTGGGGTATGGTCGGTAGCCAATGCGTTACACGGGCTGATGACCAGCTTGCCCCAGTTGCTGGTATTCCGTTTTTTCCTCGGGATGGGTGAAGGGGCTTGTTTCCCAGGCGCTGCAAAAACGGTGTACAACTGGTTCGATAAAAAGGAAAGGGCATTCGCAAATGGTATCGCCATCGGGGGCTCCGCCATAGGGGCTGTGATTGCACCGCCTCTAACCATCTTTATATCTGAATATTATGGATGGCGGGCAGGTTTTGTTATCCCTGGGCTGGTGGGTATTGCTTGGGTAGTGGTCTGGCTGATGATTCCTTGGAAAAAGAGCGTATCCGTCTGGATTCCGCCGCAGCAGATGCAATCCGCAGGTGCCGTATCTTTTATAAACATCTTGAAATTCAAACAAACCTGGGTGTTTATTCTCATGCGCTTTTTGCTGGATCCGGTCATGTATTTCATGATGTTCTGGATCCCGAAATATCTCAGCGAGGTAAGGGGTGTATCATTTGAGAGGATCGGCAGTTTATTCTGGATACCTTTTCTGGCGCTTGGTTTTTCAAATGTTCTGGGCGGTTATCTCTCCGACAGGCTTGTTAAATCCAGTTTCAGTATCAATAAGGCCAGAAAAACCGTCATGGGTTTTGCTGCTATGCTCACCCTGGCCGTTCCATTAACCGGATATGTATCGGCGGTAGAAACGGCGGTAGGGTTAATGGCGCTGTACATGCTGGCACATGGTTTCTGGATCACCAATTATATTACATCCATTTCTGACGTTTTCGGGCAGAAGGCCACTTCAACGGTAGTAGGATTATCCGGGACGGCTGGTGCTATTTCAAGTTTAATACTTAATCCGCTGATCGGCAAAATCATTCAGAAATACAGTTACACGCCGCTTTGGATTGCCTCAGGACTGCTCTACCCGATCGCATTTATCGGTTTTATATTCCTGATACCCAACATTCAGTCATTGTTTAAAGAAGATACCAACCTGACCCAAGATATTCCGGATGAAGTAGTCGTTAATTCATAACAGTTAAAATCCCGGGTACCAGCAGTACCTGATTTTTTTGGCAGAAAAAACTTAGTGCGTTAAGAATAAATATAAAACATACATAGCTTTATGGTCGATCCATTACTGAAAGAAAACAACCTTGAAAACGCCGCCATCATTGAAAAACGAAAGCCAACCAAACCCAGGATAGGGGTATTCGGTGTTGGCTATTATAAATACTGGAGCCAGTTTGACGGCCTGCTGGACGACATGCTGCAGAAACAGGCTGTTTTCATTGAAAAAATAACAACAGGCTCACATGCGGAAGTAATTGATTTCGGGCTGGTTGACAATGTGCAAAAGGCCTATGAGCTGGTTCCGAAGCTACATGCCGCAAATCTGGACCTGATATTTTGCGATATGGTTACGTATGCCACCTCTAACACCTTCGGGGTGGTGATAAGAAGCATGAATGTACCCATTGTGTTGGTGGCCCTACAGCCCGACCAGGCCATGGATTACTCCCGGGCCTCCACCTACATGCAGCTCTACAATGATGATATCTGCTCGCTGCCAGAGTTTGCCGGTGTGGCTGCAAGAATGGGCAAAAAGGTACCTGACATGATTATCGGAACCCTGTACGACGATCCGCAGGCGGATGCGGAAATAGAAGAATATTGCAGGATAGCGGCTGTTTTGCATGATCTGAAAACGGCGAGAATCGGCCACATCGGTCATCCGATTGAAGCCATGCTGGATATGCATTCGGATTCTACCATGCTTACTGCTCATTTTGGGGCGCACATTGTGCAGTGCGAAGCGCATGAAATCGTAACGAAGTATCAGCATTCCACACCTGACGAAATAGAACCGGTGAAAGAAAGGATACTGGACTTCTTTGATACACCGGATCCGGTATCAGACCCGATTTCTGAAAAGCTGAGAGACTCTGACCTGGAAACAGCTGCAAGGGTAACGGTTGCATTGGAAAAATTTATAGAAGAAAAGAAACTGGATGGTCTGGCCTATTATTACGAAGGACCTGAAAACAGTGAAACGCGTACGGTAATGTCCAACCTGATCGTGGGGAATTCCTTGCTGACCGGTGCTGGTTTCCCCATGTGCGGTGAATCTGATCTTAAAACCTGTTTTGCTATGCTGATCATGGAACGTTTAGGGATAGGCGGCAGCTTTGCCGAGTTCCACCCCGTTGACTTTAAAGAAGGTTTTGTACTGGTGGGACACGACGGACCACACAATGTGGCCATCGCGCAGGGCAAACCTGTGTTACGCAGCCTGACCAAATACCATGGCAAACCGGGCTTTGGTGCAGGCGTAGAGTTCAAGATCAAGGAAGGGCCTATTACGATGCTGAGTATCAACTCTACTTATGATGGGAAATTCAAGTTTGTAATTGCTGAGGGACAGTCCGTTGAGGGTCCTATCCCTCCTACCGGCAATACAAACACCCGGGGGTATTTTAAACCGGATGTCAGGACTTTTTTGCAAAGATGGATGAAAGAAGGCCCCACCCATCACTTTGCATTGGGCGTGGGACATCATGCGCATACGATTGAAAAAATAGCTAAATACCTCAATCTTGAGGCGGTTGTTATCAGGGAGGATTAAGTTTAAAATATGCAGTTTACAGTGAGCAGTATGTCCGCTGTAAACTGCGTATCGAAAACTACCCTGCTATTTCAAAGAAGGATTCTCTTGTTTTCTAAAACCCTTTTATCATATCCAATCTAAATTTTTGATTAATTATGAAACAAATTTTATTCCCAAAGCCGTGGCTGTGGGTCAGCGGCTTGTTATTCATTTTGCTTGTTGGCGCAGAGAAGACAGCCGCTCAATCGGGCTCCAAAGTAACAGTCAGTGGTAAAATAACTGCGGCTAACGATAATGCACCTTTAATTGGCGCAACAATCACCGAGAAAGGAACCAACAGCGGTACAACCGCCGACGTGGACGGAAATTACAAGTTACAGGTAGCCAAGGGCGCTAATATTGTGGTCAGCTTCATAGGTTATGTGCCTCAGGAGATACCGGTTGACAACCGCTCTGTCATTGACGTGAGCCTGAAAGCCGACCAGCAACAGCTTCAGGATGTAGTGGTGGTGGGGTATGGTACAGCACGAAAAAAGGACCTGACGGGATCCATTACTAAAATTTCCAGTGAACAGTTCATTCAGCCTTCTACCGGAAGTTTTGACCAGATGCTGCAGGGAAAAGCACCGGGTGTGCAAGTTAGCCAGACAACCGGTGCACCGGGCGGAAATGTCAATATCCTCATCCGGGGGGTAAGCTCCATCACCGGAGGTAATCAGCCGCTCTACGTGGTCGACGGTTTTGCGATGGGTACAGGCGGCGGAGGTTCAGATATGCGGAATTACGGCGGGAATAATTTCTCGTCGGCAGGTATGGCCAGCAATACCGGCAACCGGGTAAATCCGCTTGCTTCCATAAACCCATCTGATATTGAATCCATAGAGATACTAAAAGATGCCTCCGCGACTGCAATTTACGGATCACGAGGTGCCAATGGTGTGGTGATCATCACCACCAAACGTGGAGCCTACGGAAAATCGCAGATCAGCGTGGATGCCTCCTATGGTTTTCAGGAAGTGGCCCATAAACTAAAAATGCTGAATTCAAAACAATACGCCGACTATGTAGCCGACGGAAGGGATAATGCCTGGGTTTATGCAGGAGGAAAAGCTACGGACCCCAACGAGATACGGTCAGCCAATACCCGGGTAAGGCCGGAGTTCAGAAATCCGGAGTCCATCACGACCGATACCGACTGGCAGGATGTACTTTTCAGAACCGCGCCGGTCAGGAACGTTCAGGTATCTTCCACTGGTGGTAACGAAAAGGCCAGATACTTTATATCCGGTGGTTATTTCTCCCAGGAAGGGATTGTGATTAATTCCGACTATACCCGTTTCAACCTGAGGGTGAATGTGGATGCGCAGATCACCAAGCGAATCAAAATTGGGACTTCGACATACGGCTCCTATGGCTATGGAAGATTTGCCAATACGGAATCTCACTACGGAGCCGGAGGTCTGCTGACCAATGCACTGGCTGCATCGCCTACCATACCTGCCTATGACAGCAACGGGAATTACTATTTTAACCAGAATGACGTAACAGATGGCCTTGGCTTTCTGGCCAACGTACTGGCTGTAAGCGACGGATCTGAGGATCGCCGCAAAGTAATGGATGTTGTTACCAATAACTTTGTAGAAGTGAACATTACCAACGATCTCACCTTCAAAAGTTCTGTTGGCGTAAATTTCGGAACCAATAATATCAAATTATGGCGATCATCAGCGGTGCCCAATTATGGTACACTTAATTACCCCGCCTCGGCCGGTACCTCCAGGGCCGAAAACCTCAACTGGCTCAATGAAAATACTTTAACCTATGTAAAAGTATTTAACAACAAACATTTTGTAAATGGGCTGATAGGTTTCACTGCCCAAAAGAACAGCAGAGACCTGGTTTCGGTAGGCGCCTCAGATTTCCCAACGGAATATGTCCCCTTTATCACTGCGGGAATTGTGAATGCCGGAACGCAGAGCATCAACGAATGGGCGCTGTTATCGACAATGGCCAGGCTCACTTATTCCTATGCAGGTAAATACATGTTCACTGCCACAGTCCGCCGCGACGGAAGTTCGAGATTTGGATCCAACAACCGCTGGGGATCATTCCCTTCTTTTTCAGTAGGTTATAACATTTCAGAAGAAAACTTCATGAAGAATGTCAACTTCATCAGTAACCTGAAACTAAGGGCCAGCTATGGTATTTCCGGAAATAACCAGATCGGAGATTACACGCACATCGGTTTGTTATCCACCACCCGTTATGTCAAAAACAGAGCTCTTAATCCCGGTTTGATCCCGAGCACGATGTCCAACGATAACCTGACCTGGGAGAAATCGAAACAGACCAACGTAGGTATCGACCTCGGCCTGTTCAAAGACCGGATCACGCTGACTGCCGATGTTTACCGGGATCATAAAACCGACCTGCTACTGGCTGTGCAGCTACCCGCGGCGTCAGGGTTCAGCAGTTCCACACAAAACATAGGGGATATTGAAAACAAAGGTTTTGAACTTGGCCTGCAAACAGTGAACATACGCCGCAAAGCTTTTGAGTGGAGTACTAATTTCACATTTAGCCACAACGAAAACAAAGTTTTAAAACTGGCAACCGAAGGTGGAAGAATTGCGAATTCGGCCTATCAGATCACCCAGGTGGGTTCTGCCATCTCGAGTTTTTATCTGATCAATAAACTGGGGGTATTCATGAAAGCTTCGGAACTGGATGGTGCCGCTCTGCAGCATCCCCAAACCCAGGCTGGTGACCTGAAGTTTGAAGACGTCAATAAGGACGGTGTAATCAACCAAAGCGACAGGAAGATCGTTGGATCGCCCTGGCCCGACTTTACCTGGGGGCTTGACAACAATTTTTCCCTTGGCAATCTCAGTCTGAATATCGGTTTGGTAGGCTCACACGGAGCATATACCTACCTGGATGCCGGTGCTTCGCTTTTGGGTGACAACGGTGTGCAAAACAACCTGATCCTGACCGACAGAAGATGGCGGTCCGAAGCCGACCCTGGCGATGGTATCATGCCACGGTCCATCAGAAGTAATCACGCACTGGGTTTTGGGACTTCTTCTCATTACTTGTATAACAACTCGTTTACCCGAATCCGAAATATCAAGCTGTCGTACAACCTGCCCAAAGAGCTTACCAAACACATGGGACTTAATGCGCTCAACGTGTATGCCAACGTCTCCAATGTCTACACCTTTACGGATTATCCTGGTTATGACCCGGAGTCCAGTGTTACCGGAGATAACATTGTAAACGCCGGTATTGACTACCTGAACTATCCGCTGCCGCGTACGTACACCCTGGGTATTAAATTAACTTTTTAAAGTAAAACAGCTTCTGAAATGAAAAAATATATCGTCTATATCTTCATGGGAGCAGCGATGGCCTCCTGTTCGGATTTCCTGAATTTACAACCTGAATATCAGATCAATGAAAACTCATTTTATAAAAGCCCCAAGGATTTTGAAACGGCACTGGTAGGAAACTATGCCGGTCTTCAGGGACTTCATAATACTTCGCTGATTAACCTGGGAGATCTCACAACTGATAACACGGATATCCGCTCCACTTCTCCAACAACATCTGAGGCGGAATGCGACGAAATGAATCCTACCGCCGCGAATGATTTTCTGAACACGATCTGGAGTACCTGCTTTGCTACCATCGCGCGGTCCAACAATATCCTGTCGCGCCTGGATGCTGTGACTATGTCAGATGCACAGAAAAATCAGTATAAAGGAGAATCCCTGTTTTTGAGGGCATATAGTTACTTCTATCTGGTGCGGCTTTTTGGCAATGTTCCCATGGTGGACGTGGCGTTCAGGAGTCCTGATGAAATCATGAAATTTGATATGACCAGGAAACCGGTCAGCGAGGTTTACAGCCTGATTATCAAAGACCTGACCGAGGCATCCACTTTACTAAACGGCGTCACCGGACTAAGCAAGTCCCAGGCATCGGTAGGAGCTGCTAAAACATTGCTGGGCAAGGTATATCTGACCACCAAACAATTTGATCTGGCAAGAGCGGTACTGAAAGAAGTAATTGATTCAAAAACATACTCGCTCAATCCTGATTACAAAAAGCTCTTTACCAACGGAAACGATGAATTACAGGAATCCATTTTCGAGATCAAGTATATGTCGGGCAATGTAGGCGAAGGAAATTCTTTTTCAACTGTGTTTATGCCATCCCGTTTCGACGTAGGAATGTTCCCAGGCAATATGCAGGGCGCGGGGCGTATACTGCCAACGCGCCAGATGGCCAACGGTTATGAACCCGGAGACCTGAGAAGAAAGGCTTCCATCGGCGATTCTGTAAAACTCATTACAGGTAAATATGAAAAAGAGCTTTATGGTCTCAAATTCGTAGACTTCACCACAGGAATTGTGGGCGACGGAGGTATCAATTTCACTTCAATCCGTTATGCGGATGTACTTTTAATGTATGCCGAGTCGCTCAACGAAACCAATAACACAGCCGAAGCCCATACCTACATCAACATGGTGAGGAGCCGTGCCGGGCTTGCCCCGCTTGCGGGACTCTCCAAGGCTGAGTTTGCCCTTGCGATGGAAAAAGAAAGAAAGGTTGAGTTCTTCCTGGAAGGCCACCGCTGGTTTGACCTTGCAAGAACCGGCCGCACGCTGACGGTACTTAACAAATATTTCCAGGATAACGGGTTGCGTTTCACCGTTGCCGAACATGAGGTGATCATGCCTATTCCGTTACGGGAAATTGACATCAATCCAAAACTGGGTCAGAATCCGGGTTATTAATTAATATCACTTATTTGTGTTACGGGCATCTCACAATCAGACCCGTAACACAACCTTTTTATGCCAGCTATGAAGATTGCCTTGACAATCCTTTGTTTCTTTTGCTGTATTGGTGAGTCGTTGGGACAACGTGCTGACGACATACGAATGAATTTCCTGAGCCCTCCCGAAAACGCCAAACCCAAATTATACTGGTGGTGGTTGAACGGAGATGTGGATACCACCCAGCTCAAAAAAGAACTTCATCTGATGAAAGAGGCAGGTATTGGTGGCGTAGATATTTTTGAAATAGGCGTTTTCCCGGAAGATAATACTGATGGGATGATCAAAGCCGGTCCGCCCTTTATGGGAACCGATTTTCTTAAATCTTTAAAAGTTGCATTGGATAAAGCCAAAGAACTGAAAATGGAAGTCGGCATGAGCGTTGCCAGCAGCTGGAATGCCGGTGGCAGCTGGGTCCGCCCGGAACACGCGGCCAAAACCCTGTACTCATCCAAAACAGAAATAAACGCAGCCTCCGGCAGCAACATAATACTGCCATTTCCTGAAATATCAGAGAATGATACGCGAGGAAGAAGCCGGTTGATTCAATATACGGCTGATAAAAAACCGGTGTATTATGAAGAAGTAGTGGTGCTGGCCATACCAAAAGTGCATCAGGGTGATCTGGATACAACGAATATCCTGAACCTGACCTACCTTTTTGACCAGAAATCTGAAAGACTCAGCTGGACTCCCAAATCCGGAAGCTGGGAAGTTTACCGTTACGTATGCGCCAACTCCGGCGAACATTTATTCCTGCCATCGCCAAACTCGGTCGGGCCAATTATAGACCATTACGACAGCCTGGCAACAGCAGAACATATCAATTACTTCATCAACCGTCTGAAACCACTGGTAGGCGGTGATTTTACAAAATCTGCCTTGAAATATCTTTACCTGGCTAGTTACGAAGCCACCGATTTTGCATGGTCGGCGGGATTACCTGCAAAATTCAGGAGCCTGAATGGATACGATATTTACAAATTCATCCCGGCCCTTTTTAACAATAAAAGTTACAACCCCAAACTTTTAGAAAGTTTCCGTTTTGATCTCAGAAAGACTTTTTCTGAAATGATGATCAATAATCACTACAAAAAAGCCCGGGAAATATGTAATGCCAACGGTTTGAAGATCATTTCCGAAGCGGGCGGGCCGGGTGTTTACAACATTCCGGTAGAAACGCTTAAAGCACTTGGGTCACTGGATATTCCACGAGGTGAATTTTGGTATAAAACTCAAAAATTCAATCAGGACGGAATAGATATCATGTGGCTTGTAAAAGAAATAGCCGCAGCCTCGCACATTTACAAACAGGGGATCGTAGAAGAGGAGGCATTTACAAGTATGAAAAACTGGCAGGAGGGCCCTCGTGACCTCAAAATTATTGCCGACAGGGCATTTTGTGAAGGTATGAACCGGCTGGTCATTCACGGATTTCCGCACAATCCCAAAGCTGACATATATCCGGGCATCGGTTATTTTGCAGGAACACATTACAACGACAGGCAGGTTTGGTGGTCGAAGGTCAAACCTTTTCATGAATATCTTTCCCGAATCTCCCACATCCTGCAAAACAGCCGCTTTGCAGCAGATGTACTATACTATTACGGCGAGGAAATCCCCAATCTTATCCCGCCAAAAAATACACAGTTCAAAGCAGGTACCGGCTATGACTATGAGGTTATCAATACCGAAGTCCTTCTGAAAGACCTGAAAGTTGAGCATGGCGAATGGGTCCTGCCAGGCGTGGGCCGATATAAAATACTCAGCATCGGAAAAGGAAACCGGATAGGTACCCAAGTTAGGCAACAGCTTGAAGAATGGCGCAGGCAAGGTGGAATAATCACCGAATCGGAAAACATTACGAACCTGGGCATACCAGCTGATTTCAAATACGGAAGTGAAGAAAAAGGACTGCTTGATTTTATCCATTATCAAAAAGGCCAACAAGACTTTTACCTCATCAGAAATACAACCGATCAGTGGGTAAAAGAACAATGCAGTTTTCGGCAGACATTATCACGGCCTGAGATATGGGATCCCGTTACCGGAAAAATCTTTCCGGTAACCGTATACAACCAAAGCGGTAGTAACCACACCAATCTGGAACTCACCCTCCCACCCTACGGAACTTACTTTGTTGTTTTTGATAAAAATCTTGTCGGCAAAAGCAGCAGCGCTAGAAGAGAGCTATATCCTTCCATCAGTCAAACAGATATTTTGAAAGGAAATTGGCACGTCACTTTTTCAGCCAAATGGGGCGGGCCTCAATCAACCGCGATGGATTCGCTCGTTTCCTGGACGGAAAGCCGCATCGCCGGAATCAAATATTATTCCGGCGATGCGGTATATTCCAGAGATTTCCATCTTGATAAAAATGCCGAAAAGGGAGAAAGGGTTTTCCTGGATCTGGGAGAGCTATCCAAAATTGCATCCGTAAAGCTGAACGGGAAATCATTGGGTATCACCTGGACGCCCCCATTCCGGTATGAAATCTCAGACCTCATAAAAACCGGGAAAAACACCGTGAAAATTGAAGTATCCAATGTGTGGTCCAACAGACTTACCGGCGATGCCATACTCAACCAACATTTTACTAATACTAACTTAAAGGCCGCTGTCCGTGGCAAAAACCCTGTATCCTGGGGCAAAATGCCTTTGGTACCTTCCGGACTTTTCGGGCCGGTCACTATTCTTCGTTATAACCAAAAAGAAAAATGATGAAACCAATACCGTTCAGCAATCTTTTGCCGGGACTTTTTTTCTTACTTATTTCCATGCCGGTTTTTGCCCAGCCGCTGTCCACTTTGCGAGGCAAAAATTTCAATAATATCAATCTGGAGGTCTCGTTAAAGCCTTTCAAAAAAAATGATAAGGCTTATATCCGAGAAGTTGCAAAGGAGATGTTTGTGCAATGGCATTCCCTGTTGCGCCATGCTGATACCGTTTCTGTCATGTTATGGACCGGAGACGGCTCAGAGATTCTGGATTACAAAGGTACGCCCAACCAACCGCTGGAATGGGCAAAATACATGGGAAACCCCAATACCAGCCATGCGGTGGGCTCCGGACCGAAAGAATTATCCATTCATGAGCGGGCGTATCTATACCTGGAAAATCCGCCGAATTTTACTTACAATGATCTGAAGTTCATCGTGCGGACTTTGAAAGAGGAAGGTGTTAAAGTGACCGGCAAACCTGTCCGTGTAGGTGAAACTTTTGATCCGGGTCCGGAATTCGCCAAATCAGACTTTAAGTATAAAAAGCATAGGGAGATCCTCGGCGGCAGCGCGATGGGCCATAATACCATGGTGAGTTGTTATTCTGTACTGAACGCCGACAGCGAGTCCTACGCAGGATTCCCGAAAGGAATTCCCGCCAACACGCCTTTTGGCACTTTTCTGGGCAGGCAGAGCAGGCATTTTCTGAAAGATATGGGCTTTGATTTCCTTTGGCTCAGCAACGGATTTGGATACGGTGTGGAAGGATGGTCATCTACAGGTGCCATTTTTGACGGCAAAGGTTTTGACCAGGCAAAACTGGCGGCCACCAAATCAAAAATTTCAGACTTCTGGAAATATTTCCGTACCGAATGCCCCGATATCCAGATCCAGACAAGAGGTACCAATTTATCTGCCGGAACAGACTTGGCTCGGGATGGGGTGGATCTGAAATCGATCTATAAAGACAAAAATATACTACCCCCGCCAAATTCTCCATGGGCTGCACTGGACGGCGATTTCGGACTGGAAATGGTAGGGTATATGTCCAGAATGGCCGAACTTCCCGATGAACGTTACCTTTTCAGGTATTATACCCACGACCCCTGGTGGCTCAACAGCCCCTGGCTGGATCGTTATGGACGGGAACCGCATGATATCTATCTGCCGATGTCAGTTTCGCGTATCAATAAAAAAGGTGAAATAAAATTACCCTCACACCTGAGCCTGCTCAGTATTGATGATTCCTACGGAAATATGCCTACGCAGGTACCCGATGAGGTAACACCCAACATTCTGAAGTCACGTTACGATGCCCCCACTGCGCCCGGTCCGTTGGTTTGGGTATATCCTTTTGACGAATACCATGACTGGGCCTACCGGTATAAAGACCGTCTTCCTGAAATATATTACGGCGACTGGCTCATCCGGCAAGCTATCAACAATGGCTTCCCGCTGAACACTGTCATCAGCACCGGTTCCTTTCAGGATGTTCTGAAGGATAAGCCTGCATTTTTCAGGGAGTCGGTATTGGTGACTATTGTGCCGGAAGCTGGTTCATCTCTGGAAAAAGCATTGATTCAATTTGTAAAAAATGGTGGGAAAATAATCATTTACGGCCCGGCAGATCATGCAGGAAAAGACTTTCTGGATATGCTGAACCTGAAAAACGTAAAGCCGCTAGAGGGTGATTTTAAGCTTTATTCAAACTATGCCGGAGATATCCTCCAGAGCAGATATCCCGATATCATCCGTCACAGTGCCTTGTTTTCAGGCGGCGGCGTGGCAACACGGGTGAATAATACACAGGACCAATCCACCACCATACTGGCCCGGATGACCCAGTCTGAGGAATCACGCGATGTACTCTGGACGAGGGAATTACCGGAATGGAACGGCGGCAAGGTGGTGTACATACGTGGTACCAATTCCAGCACATTTAATGGTGGCAAACTGCTCCATCCGGATGATCCCTCCCAACTCTTCACCGGTCCTTTACTGATGCGGTATGTACTGTCAGAGTTCGGTATCAACTGTGTGATTCAAAAGGAAGATCCGTCGGTGAAAAATCCGGTGCTCACGGTTTCAAGAAGTAATAATGCATTCATGTTTTCAGGTTATAATCCAAACAGTACCATCACCAGCCGTTTTAAATTTCCGCAGGGCGCTCCGTTGCTGCTGGGTCTGGAGACAAAGCTCGACAAAGGGAATTCTGTATATACACTTCCCACTTCATGGAGCCGGGAATGCCGGATTTTTGTAGAACAAAATGACGGGATTGTTTCTTACAAAGAACTGCATTCGGGTGAAAAAGGAATTGATAAACGATTCCAGGTAAGCGGATTAAAAAACGGAACGGTGAGGATTTATGCTGCAGAAGGTATTACCGAAGACAAATTTAATGCCTACGTAAACGCCGGATACCCGTGGAAAACGGGGCGGGTTACCGTCCGAAAGGGTGATGAGAAATTGGGTAATCATTTTGTAGTTGAAAATATAACCGGGACCCTGGTGGTATCCTGGTGAGGTACATATCATTCAGCAGAAGATGTCATGAGAAAATTATTTACCCTAATATCCTTACTCCTAACGTGTTCCCTAGGCTTTTTTGCCGTTATTCCGGCCAGCGGGCAGGTTTCAACCTTAAAAAATTTAAAGGAAGGTTTCAAAAACCCGACGGGCACGGCACGCGCCAAGGTATACTGGTGGTGGATGAATGGTTATACCGATTCCACAAGGATCAGAGAGGAATTGCAGGCTATCAAAAATGCAGGATTGGGCGGTGTCGATATCTTTGAAATCGGCTTCAGGCCCGACGGCCTGGTACCGGCAGGGCCACCCTTCATGAGTGACGCTTCGTTAAAACATATTGTACTGGCTATTAAAGAAGCGACCCGGCTTGGCTTGGAAGTAGGCCTTAACCTCTCGAGCAGCTGGAATGCGGGAGGTACCTGGATACAACCCCAGCATGGCGCGAAAACAGTGTATTTTTCCAAAACCAGTTTAACGCAATCGGCCGGATCAGCCATTCGGTTACCTTTTCCGGAAATTCCAAAAAAGGATTCAAAGGGCAGGGACCTCATGATCCGTTTTGCAGCGAACGGGAAGCCGGTGTACTGCGAGGAAATTTCAGTACTGGCCCTGCCTGCTGACCGCCAGGCGGCCCATCTGGATACGGCCATGATCATTAACGTAACCCGTTTTTTTGATCCTGAAACGGAAACACTTCGTTGGAAGGCACCGGCTGGAAGGTGGGACATTTACAGGTATGTATGCTCCAACACTGGAGAAGAACTTAAATTACCCAGCCCGAACTCCAAAGGCCTGATCATCGACCACTTTGACTCCACCGCCACCCGAGCGCACTTTGAATATTTCATCCAAAAATTACGGCCCCTACTGGGTGATTTCAGAAAAACAGCGCTTAAGAACTTGTACCTGGCCAGTTTTGAGGCCACCGGAACCATCTGGACACCCTCGTTCCCCGGTCAGTTCCGTCAGCTGAATGGCTACGACGTAAGTAAATTTCTGCCAGCATTGTTCGACAAACGCGCGTTCAGCCCAGCTGTTTATGATGAATTTAAAAAAGATTTTGATCTGACCATCTCCGAGTTAATGATCAATAATCATTATAGGAAAGGCAAAGAAATCGCCAATAGTTATGGCCTGCACCTGATCTCGGAATCCGGCGGGCCAGGCCCGCCGCTGCATAATGTACCGGTTGAAGGCATCAAGGCGCTGGGTGCGCTGGACGTCCCCCGCGGGGAGTTCTGGATTAATCATGCCCAGTATGATGCCACACCCGACAGCATCGATTTACTGATGCTGGTGAAGGAAATTTCAGCTGCTTCGCATATATACCAGCGAAAAATCACAGAGCTGGAAGCCTTTACCAGTTTTCAGAACTGGCAGGAGGGCCCGGGAGATATGAAACCAAACGGAGACCGGGCGTTTTGCGAAGGTATGAGCCGCCCTGTGATCCACGGGTTCAGCCATAATCCGGCAGGGGTAGGTTATCCTGGTATCTATTACGTGGCGGGAACTCATTTTAATGATAAAACCACCTGGTGGCCTAAAGTCAAACCTTTTAATGACTATCTGGCGCGGGTGTCTTACGTTCTTCAGCAGACGGATTTTGTGGCTGATGTGCTGTACTACTACGGCGACCAGGTACCTAATTTTGTTACACCTAAAAATACCCGGTTTGCCGTGGGTTCGGGATATGATTATGAAGTCATCAATTCCGAGATTCTCGTCCGGGACCTTACCGTAAAAAACGGACTGCTTACGCTTCCGTATGGTGCACAGTTTAAAGTCCTGGCGCTGGGAAACATATCCGGCAGGAATCCAGCTGTTCTCAAAAAATTGCAGCAGTTGCTTCGTGATGGAGCCATCGTCACGGGAATCAAACCAGATGTAATTCCGGAAAAAAGCAAGCAAATCATTGAAACACTCTGGGGCCCGCCAAACGTTTCAAAAGCTAATAAAATTACCTCTATACCGGCCCTTGCTTTGTTAAAGGCCATGAAACTCGCCCCGGATTTCGACTATCCAGACAAGCTGTCTGAACGGCTGGACTATATGCATAAAAGTCAGCCCGCACTCGATTTCATCCATTATAGCAAAGACGGTCAGGATTTTTATTTTGTGAGGAATACCGGAAAGGGTTGGATATCAAGGCTCTGTTCTTTCCGGCAAACAGGAAAATCACCCGAACTTTGGGATCCTGTGACAGGCTATATCAGTCCCGTAACGATTTACCAACAGAACGGGCCGCAGATACAAATTCCCTTGTCGTTACCTCCCTTTGCCTCTTTTTTTATTGTTTTTGGCAAGAAAAAATCAAGTAAAAGTTACACGTCCATCGCTTCGGAAAATAACCCGCCGCTTCTTGAATATACTCCGGATGGCGTAAGGATGCTTAAGTATGGCAATATGAAGCTAACTGGTAACGGAAAAACGGTTGTTATCAATCACACTGCCGATTCCCTGACCATCTCCGGTGCTTGGACCGTTTCCTTCACCAAGGGCTGGGGCGCACCCGAAAAAGCAGTTTTCCCTGAGCTCATATCCTGGACAAAATCAGAAAACCCAGGTATCCGTTACTATTCTGGCTCAGCAGTTTATGAGAAAAAATTTTCCAAGGCTCTCAAGGTACCAAAGGACAACCGGGTGTACCTGGATCTTGGTGAGGTATCCAAAGTTGCCGAAGTGTGGCTGAATGGCAAGTCGCTGGGCATTGTCTGGACCAGCCCTTTCAGGTTTGATGTGACAGAACAACTGGTAAATGGAGAAAATAATCTGCGCATTGAGGTAATTAATACCTGGTCCAACCGGATTATCGGAGATATTACTAGCCCTGAAAAATTTACTAAAACCAACCTCAACGTAAGAGGCTCGCGCGAGTTATTATGGACAGAAACGCCTTTAACGGCCTCTGGCCTGATAGGCCCCGTGATCCTGAAAACGGTTAAAACACTAAAATAACCATCCAATTCCTACCTTTTCTGCAACCATGAAACAAGCTCTGATCTTTCTCTTTTTATTAAACATTCTGGCGGTGCCGGCCAACGCTCAGATTGCGGATACCAGTTATCTTCAAAATGTAAAGAAGGAACTGAATGCCCTCTGGCCTAAAAACCGGACCATTAACCTGGTCTTCCATGGCCATTCCGTACCCGCGGGTTATGGCGACAGACATGAGGTAAATACCCTCCGGTCCTATCCGAACCTTTTGCTGAAAGTACTTAAGGAAAAATATCCTTATGCGGTGATCAATGTTATCGTAACTGCCATTGGCGGTGAGAACGCCATAAAGGGTGCCGCACGCTTTGAAAGCGATGTGCTGGCACACAAGCCCGACGTACTTTTTATTGATTATGCGCTAAACGACCGGTTTGCTCCTTTGGACAAGACAAAAGAAGCCTGGGAAACCATGATCCGGCAGGCTCAAGCCAAAAATATAAAAGTGATCCTCCTGACACCTTCGCCCGACCAGCGCACTGATATTACTGACCCTGCGAATCCGCTGGATCCCTATGCAGAGCAGATCAGGTTGCTGGCCAAACAGTACCAAACCGGCCTGGCTGATCCTTATCCCGTATTTAAAAAAATTGTGAAGGCTGGAGAACTTAAAAAATACATGGCCTCGGTTAATCACCCGAACGAGGCTGGCCACCTGATTATTACGGAGACAATCAAACCTTATTTTTACTGAATATCATCATAATCAGGGTTGGCGCTGATCGCAAATTTATACTTATCGCCACGGTAGTAGGACCTTTCTACTTCCACCACTTTGTCGTCCTTGCAAATCACGGCACTGTCCAGAATAAACATCGGTGTGGATTTGGTCAGCTCAAAATTATTCATGCTGGAATCCGGCTCCATAATTTCGGTGCTCAGGGTCTGTTTCACCTCATCTATCCTTAGGTGATAGGTACTTTCATACACTTTAAAGTAGGAAATCTCAGTAGGCATCCTGTTTATTTTCGGGCACAGTTTAAGGGAGATATACTTCACCTCATCCTTAATTATCTCATCATCAGCATACCTGAGCTGATGAATTTTAAGAACAGGTCCTTCCATAATGAAATGTTTACCTCCAATTTCGGAAGATATACCGTCTTCCAGGACTGTCTTTTCCAGTACCAGATTATGAGGCTTGAAGCCTTCCGCCAGCAAACTTTCGTGAAACCCGCGCCTCGTGGCATGGATGGATCCAAGGGTACGTGTAAGGTGGTGATCCACGGTACGGTTCAATACAAAGGTACCCTTTCCTTTAATCCGCTTGGCCCATCCCCGGTTCTCTATTTCGAGCAAACTTTTCCGGGCGGTGGTATTGCTTACGTTGTAGCTCTTAATAAGCTCATTTTCAGACGGTATTTTATCCCCGGGCTGTAACTCTCCCGATTTGATCTTATCAATAACATAATCACTGATGCTCAGGAATTTTGGTCTCATCGTTGAATTCACCCGATATGCTTAAAGGTACTGACTAAATGTTGCCAAAGCGTTGATAACGAAAACAGGAAAAAACTAAACTTCCGGTCAAATGAACTGGCTCAGTGCCGGAACGGACGTTTCGGCCATCAAAAATAACCTTATTTTCTCAGATCATCCTTAGAGTCTAAATTACAGGTATTATTCCAAATGTAAATTTTGTACTGAATCTTATTTCAAACAAAAAGAAAATATTGGTTTACTATTGCGGAAACTTTTGCTGGTATGAATTTATTCAGCTTGCTACCGGCAATATTCTTACAATCCCGATTATGATCAAAACAATAGCCGACAGCAGACATCATCCTTACGAATGGGTGGATGTAACGGACCCGACTAAAGAAGAAATACATGAGGTAGCCTCCAAATATGGCCTGCACGATTCGTCCATTGAAGATTGTCTGCAGCCGGATCACCTTCCCAAACATGAAAATGTGGAATCCTATGTTTTCATCATTTTCCGGTTGCATAGCAAAGACGTATCCGGCAAGGCTGATACCGTTCAGGAGCTGACCGATAAAATCGCCGTTTTCCTTAAAGACGACATGATCATCAGTATTCATAAAAAAGCCTGGCCGCAGCTGGATGTGATCGTTGATCACTATTTGAAAAAAGGCTTGTGCAAATCTACCCATCATATTCTGAACGAGATCGTCAAAACCGGACTGGATACTTATGAGGAAAGAGCCACAAAACTTACCCAGGAAATTGAATATTACGAAGAGAACATGTTCCTCAAAAACAGAAAGGTGTCACTCCTGGAAGGCCTTTATTATTTAAAAAGAAAAGTGGACGTAACCCGAAGGATCCTGCTGCTTTCCAATGAGATTATTGAAAAAATAGATACCCCCGAAACCTCAGATACACTCACCCGCAATACCCGCGACCTGTATGTTAAACTGAAATCCATTTACGACTCGCTGTTCGAAAATACCAACCACCTGATGACGATCTATTTCTCCATTTCTTCGCAACGGACCAATGAGATCATCAGGGTACTTACCATTTTTTCGGTTTTCTTTATGCCGCTTACTTTCATTGTAGGTATTTATGGTATGAATTTCGAGTTCATGCCCGAACTCAAAATGAAATATGGATACCCGGGCGTTATGCTCCTGATGGTAGCCCTCACGGTTCTGATTTATATATGGTTTAAAAAGCGCAGCTGGCTGTGATCAGGAAATTAGCGAATAATTATCTACCGCAGTTGTCCGAATAAATCATTATTCGCTAATTTTGCGCCCTAACTACAAATATCCCTGCTGCTTGTTTGAGAACAAATTAGATTTGCGATGAGGTATTAAAAATCTGTTTTGAAGCAAGCACCGGAAAACCTCCTCCTACACTCTTTTGATTCATCGGTATCTGTCGATCAACTACCCGTACAATTCACCTTCCCCTTTGACTATACTCCACACCGGCTCAGTTTGCTGGCCGCGAGAGGTTTGCAGGAACATTTGAGTACGCAACAGGACTGGGATCATCATTTTGGTTTGTCTGGTGAAAACGACCGGGTATCGGGGAAAATGTTTGGTGTGCTGGTGGTCCGCACACCGGAAAATAGTATTGGGTACCTAGCTGCATTTTCAGGAAAGCTGGCGGGAAGCAATCATCATGCAAAATTTGTCCCGCCGGTATATGACGGACTGGCTGACGACGGTTTTCTCAATACCGGAATGACGGAACTCTCTCGTATGAATGAGGCCATAAAGGTGCTTAAACTGCAGCAATCCGAACAAGAGAGGGAGCAGATAGCCCTCCTGAAGGATATTCGCAAAAAACATTCGGTCCGCCTTCAGAGTAAAATTTTTGATCACTACCATTTTCTCAATCGGGCGGGAGAGGAAAAAGGGCTGCGTCTGATTTTTGACGATGCTTCCTATAAAAATCCGCCCGCCGGAGCGGGTGAATGCGCCGCCCCGAAATTGCTGCAATATGCCTTTCAGCACCGTCTGGAACCCCTGGCTATGGCTGAGTTCTGGTGGGGCTTGTCTCCCAAATCAGCGCATTGGAAACATGGTCATTTTTATCCGGCTTGTCAGGAAAAGTGCGCTCCAATCCTGTCTCACATGCTTGCTGGAATGAACATTGAGAAGCCGGCCAGGTAATATGTGTATTTAAAGTTGGGCGTAGTCAAAAGCTGGGCGTAGTCTCCAGACTACGGCCGAGTGACATCGGTCTCCAGACCGATGAATATCTCAAAAACCATATTAGCTCTTAAAACAAATCTGATTAAAAGATTTGTTTACCTGCATCAATATACCGATCTTCGATATAGTTCATTGTGAATAATAACATTCATTTTGGGGTATGACGGCAAAAATGTACAGATCCAGAGCAGATCTTCGTTTTTATTTCTTCTGGATTCTCTTCGGAATATTAGTGATACTGATCGCTATTGCTTCGGGCAACTGGTATTTCCTTCCCTTATTGGGCGGGCCAGCCGGTAGTTTGCTGGCGGTTTATTTGAATACGTCCTATACGATCAAGGATAACGGGGACCTGGAAGTGAAAGGTTTTAGCATTCCGGGCCGAAGAAAGGTCATCGACATTTTCTCGATTGGGAGTATCAAACAAATCCATAACACAAGCTCTGCGCCGGCCCTATCCGGAAACAGGTTGGAAATCGCCTATAATGATTCCGAGAAAATACTTTTATCACCCCAAAATGAGCAACAATTTATAGCAGAACTCAGGCAGGTCAATCCCGAAATTTCCGTGGATCAGATAAAATATCAACATAGGGCTGGGCGTAGTCTCCAGACTACGTCCGAGTGACATCGGTCTCCAGACCGAAGAACATTTCGAAGAAACCGCCACACCATTCTTACGGCTTAAACCGATGTAAAATTCCTTTTCCCGTGAGACTGTCAGTACCTGTTATTTCGATGTAAGTCACGTTCGGTTTCAGCTTGGTACCTCCATCAATGTTGATAAATACTCGGGACAGAACCACATCCCTGCCTCCCAGCATGATGTGCGCACGATACCGATCTTCTTTCGGCCAGGGTTTCAAAAAAATACCCATTTCCTGATAAGCCACCAGTCTGATCGGCACAACGTCCCCCTCCGCATCCGCAGGCCTGATACCATAGCCCAGCCTTTGAACTTTTGAAAGCGGCTTTGTACTTCCTTCCTTGTCGTCCATGAGCCAGTAAATATTTACCGGATCATCCGCGTTCAGTTTACGTTGTCCGCCTCTGGATTCAACATAATTTGCCTCATAAATCACTGAATTGAAATCCAGGGAACGCTGCAGGTAAAAAAGCATGTCGGGCTTTTCAGACGGTACAGGAAAGGTGCTGTTCTCTTTCACCAGTTTCCTGGCAGACCTCGGGGCTGTTTGCCCGACTGCAAAAAGTGGGCAGGCCAGCAAATAAGCTATCGTTATAAAACGGCTGATTATCTTCAGTGAAAACATCCGGTTGACTTGCTATTGGAACACTAAGTATTGGGTTACCAATTTTATTAAGGTTTCCTAAAATGATTAAACTCCAAAGCACAGGAGGAAATTCCCTGTACAATGGAGTTTCTGCTTACCTTTTTGATATTAACTTTAAATCGTCTGACCGAATGGGACCGCTGGATCAGGCAGGCATTTCTTTGCCGTTTTAATGTCTGGATAGTGAAGTAAACTCTTCGTCCGTCAGATCAATATCGGCTGCTTTCAGGTTTTCTTGCAAATGTTTCAACGAGCTTGTCCCGGGAATAAGCAGGATGTTACCGGAACGTTTTAGTAACCAGGCGAGGGCTATTTGTGCCACCGTCGCATCATGGTTTCTGGCAATATTGCTAATTTTGTCTGCAAGCTTCTCGGGGCCGGATGCCAGCGGAAACCAGGGAATAAACGCCATCCCGTTTCTGGCAGTAAAATCAACAACTTCATCCCATTGCCGGTCGCCCAGATTGTAGAGATTCTGCACCGACACAATGGGCAAGACCTTCGACGCTTTTTCAATCTGCGCAATACTTACTTCCGACAGCCCAACATATCTGATCTTTCCCGCTTTCACTGCCTCGGCAACCGGCGCCAGCGTTTCTTCCACTGGTACCTTTGGATCAATACGGTGCAGTTGCCAAAGGTCAATGGTATCCGTTTTCAATCGTTTTAAACTCCCTTCGATGTTTTCTTTTATAAATTTCGGATCACCATCAACAACCCATTTTCCTGGACCGGGCCGCCTGAATCCTCCTTTTGTAGCAATGATCAGATCCTTTTTATACGGGTAAAGTGCTTCTGCAATCAGCGATTCATTAAACTGAGGCCCGTAAGCCTCTGCAGTATCAATAAAATTCACTCCCGATTCAACCGCTGCCAAAAGGACCTTTTTAGCATTTTCGCGGTCCTTCACTTCTCCGAATACCCCCGAACCCGTAAGTTGCATCGCACCGTAACCCAGCCGATTTATTTCGATATCCGACCCCAATTTATAGGTCAGCTTGTTTTTTGTATTTTCCATTTTTTACTTTTTTAGTACTCAAGGGATAACAAAAAAGTCGTGCGAAATGGTAGCTACATCACTAGCGAAAATCAAACAAATTTTTGCGAATTTCAAACAAAAAGTACCAAGGCATCCTAAAAGCTCGACCATACCCTAGCGGGCTGCTTTTTTTGAAGTCCCTCCCGACCAACGCAACTGTAAGCCAAAAGAGGTGAAACGAAGCTTATCCGCGGTGACGGAACCCATCGGATACCTGAAAAAGGGTTCCAAAGCCAGCCTGTTATTTTGCAATGGGTAACTGATTCCCAAACCAAGGTAAAGCGCTGTACCAAAACTCCACCTTCCCTTTCGAGTCTGATCGGTAACAGAACTAATATCTTCCACAGTTTGAGTGGATACCACCACCGGCCCGCCTTCAGTTTCCGTTACAGTGGTGATAACCCTCTGATTTTTATAGGTATAATCTGCGATTTGCCCTACACTCCCCTGTAGCGAAATCCCCCCCGTGGCTACAATCCCCAACATTCCGAAACTTCCTATCCCGTATCTCAGGTGCAGCGGCATTTCCAAATTAAGCCAATGATGTTGCGCCCTTTGCAGCTGAGGGATTCCCCCGGCAAGCGGAGTGATGCCCGGTTTTATATCCAGAGATTGCCTGCCCACATATATACCGGTGCTAAAATCCAGGTGAGGGCCGACAGGCAAATCCATCATTCCGCCCAGCGCATAATTTATTTTCAGCTGTGTTTCCGCCGCATGGTTGGATTGCTGTGCCAGGCCGATACCATAGCGGATCGCCCGGACAGTCCGAATGCCATCATTCAGCTCCTGCGGTATGCCGCCCACATACAATTTATGAAAATTAACGGTATAAAACCGGGCAGGTTCTGGTACTAAAAATGTGGCACGACTAGCTGTTTCGGCCATTCCACTTTTTTCAATGTCTTCATCGATGTTTAACCATAAATAATCCTCTTTTGCAGTATTTTCACCGAGCCCCCTGTTCCTCTGAAGGGAAAAACGGTTACCGCTTTTTGGAGAGAGACCTCCCGGATTATCGTTTTCCCGGGTCCTTACGTGCTTACTTTCCGCGATATTGCGGCCCGGCGCACCGCCACCGTCCTTTCGGTGTAACCCATCTGATACCGGTAATTTTTTTTCTCGGCCGGCAACTGGGTCTCTGCTGCCAATTACTTCCTTCCCTCCAGTGAGAGCCTTCGTTCGTTTGTTACCGCTCAGTAGCCTTTTAGTTCCCAGGCCAATTCCAATGAGAAGCATCAAACCTGCTGCGATACGCATCCAATAAAACAATGGCCGCCTTTCACGCTTTTTTTCCGCTCTGAATTTTTCAAAATCCTCCCAGGCATCAGGCTGATAGGAGGTAGCATACTCCCTCAGCCGGCTGATCATATCGCTATCGATAGGCTCCTGATCTGACATCTTTTCTAATTAATCCTGTTTTGAATAGTTATCAGTTTTCGCAGACTTTGCTTAGCTTTTGTCAGATATGCCCTGGATGACGCCGCCGGAATATGCATCATTTTAGCTATTTCTTCATGGCTATACCCCTCCACTTCATACAAATTGAACACTACCTTCCACATAGACGGTAACTTATCCAGCAGGCGCAGGATTTCTGCTACCGACTGATTTCCGGACGCATCTTCCGCCGTCCAAAACTGATCGTCGTAACCATTGAGCCCCGAAATAAGATCGTTTTTCTTCTCCTTCCTGAAGCAGTCAATGGCCGTATGTACTACCAGGGTTCTCATCCAGCCTCTGAAAGATTTAAGCGTATATAACTGCTGCGGCAGCTGGTCAAATATTTTAAGAAAAGCATCATTCACAACCTCCTGCGCCATATCCTTGCTGGAAAGGTATCTCAGACCAATTCCCATTGCCAATCCAAAAAAATGCTTAAACACCCACCGCTGGGCTCTTGAATCCCTTTTTGCGCAACGCTCAATCCATTCTCTTTCATCAGACGTACAATCAGATAACCATTCCACATTAAAAAAATAATGCTGCCTACCCCGGAGCATGGGGCAAGCAACAGATAGGTTGAATAAAATAAAAGACCAGAAATTACTTGGAACTGGATACGTTTCCGTCGGGATCTATTACTTTGTCATCCTCCTTGGAACCGTTGGACACCTGGACGTTAACATCGGCAGCATCAACCGATCCTCCAAAAAGTTTCTGAAGGTCCACGGTCAGGGTATAGTGGTTAATGACGGTGGTCTGAACACCATCGGGTAAGTCGTAACTCACCACAAGCCGGGTCATCATCGGATAGGACTCCATGAGTATACCGTCCCAAACAATTTTATAATTTTCGATACCGCCTGCTCCGCTTACATTGATTTTCAAGATGTTCGCTTCCCTCTCAACCCCGTCTATTTCAAAAGGTGTTCCTTTAAAAGTTTCCCGTGCGGTCATCAGCTTGTTGTATTTTTCGGCGCTGGTCTGCAGGAAAGCATCACCATCGGGAGCAACGGTGTTTTCCTGATTACACGAGAAAGTAAAAACAGCCGCCGAAAGGGCAAGAAAGACGAAACGGATGATGAATTTTGTTTTCATTTTTGCTAACAGATTAAGTGTTTTTAACCATGTCGTTACCCAAAGGGGAAATGCTACCGATCACAATTAAAAATATTTCTCTTATCTGAAAACATTTGCGGCCGTTTGGTTGGAATGGCGCGGAAGGAAAGGTACTTTTTTACGAAAACAGGTTTAAAAAAGTTTAGTAACTTTGGTTACAACTGTGTACCAAGTAAATTGCAGCCATGCCGACAAAGACAATATATCTGGCAGATGATGATCCGGATGACAGGTTTCTGATCAGAGAGGCTATCAAAGAAGTGAATCCGGAAATAAAGATCATTGAAACGGATAACGGCCTTGCCCTTTTATCCCTGATCAGGGAAATTACCGAGCCGGAATCTACCCTTATCCTGCTGGACATGAACATGCCAAAAATGAATGGGCTGGAAACGATTACTGCGTTAAGGTCAGACCCCACCCTGCCGTTAATTCCCGCTATGATGATCTCCACCTCCTATGATCATTCGCTGGCGGAAGAAGCGTTCCGGGCGGGGATAAACGGGTATATGACCAAACCCGTAACCTACGAAGGATTTATTGATATGGGGCATCAATTGGTGGCCCGGTTTTTGGCCTAACGCCGGATTCTGTAACATTCGGCTTCACACCGTCATTCCGTTTCAACCTTACTGTAAGAATATTTTCCCTTGATATACCGGTTCAAAAAGTTACCTTTTGACCTTGCACCTTTCATCCGGGCAAATACCTGCTCGGGAACGAGGTGGTAATCATAAATTGTCCCTGAAAGAAATACAATGCGGAGTGTAGTATCAGTATCGTAGGACATGGATTCAATAACGGATGAAGGCATAAGTATACTACGATTTAACGACCACCTTTCCCTTAGTCAAGTTCCGTGTATCCGTCATCGCCAAGGATATCGTGGCCATTGTTTGCCCTGAACGCTCTGACGATCGCACGCCTGTCTTCCTTATTCTTAGGATCTACACTGATAATAATACCGCCCTCCTTCATCGTATCTCCATAGGAACCCACATGCTCCTTAAGTTGGTTATATCCTGCAAAATGTTCATCCTCCGTTTTGCCATCATCCGTTGCCGGTGTACTATCCGCTTTCCTGAACAAAGCATTTGAAATAACAATGCCCCATTCCCGGAAGGAAATAACAGAGGTAGCCGTGACGATCACTCCCGAAATCATGTCCTTGGTCTTTGCCAGAAGCGAATCCGCAGGCGCAGGGGCAGCCTCAGGATCATACTCCTGAACGGCCAGATTCTCCTCATTTTCAAAGGTACTGAAGGTTTCGTCAGACATCAGTACAGCAATATCATCAGCCTGATGTCCTCGTTGTAAAAGTGCGTTATAAGCCGAGTCCGCATCTTTTTTAGTAAAAAAGACCCCGGAAATAGTTCCGGGTGAATAACTCGAAAGACCAGATTTTTCCATTGAAAATTGACTAAGGTCGGATGATGCCTGTCTATATTTTAATTCTGAAGTACTTCCAGATCAGAAGCTTTGAATTCGCCTTCCTCCTCCACCCCTTCCGCATTGGTGTAACGACACAACAGCTGCCCGTCAGATAAGTACCTGATCACGGTCATCCCGTTTGTGCCGTTTTTTTCCTTCACCCAGGCACCTTCTTTAAATTGTGGATCGTCCATATCTATCTTTTTTAAATACGGTTCCCTAAAAAATTGTACCATGAAGGTCAGACGCTCCATGGTACAACAGACAAACCTGCGTGATACATTAATCCCGGTTATAGAGTACAGTCCACAATTTCAGTTTATTCTGAGTTTCCCGGGTGAGCTGGCCAGGTAAGAGACGCCAGGCCCAGTTACCATCGTTGGACCCGGGAATATTCATTTTATTGGACTCGTCCAGATTCAGTACATCCTGTATGGGCAATACCACCGTTTTTGCAACGGATGAATACAGCAGCCTTGCCATTACTTCATATACTTCCTCCTCATTCACCGACCTGCCCAAAAACTCCTGCAGACGTTCCAAAGTTTCCTCGTCAACATCTTTTCTGAACCAGCCTCTTATGGTATTGTTGTCATGCGTACCTGTATAGGCGATAAAATTAGGGGTATAATTATGGGGAATATGATCCGACTCGGGCATGCTTTCATCAAAACCATACTGCAGTACTTTCATTCCCGGCAGCTCAAACGCATCGCGGAGCTGGAAAACAGCCGGACTGGTTTTGCCCAAGTCTTCCGCCACAAAAGGCAGGCTTCCCAGTTTTTCCTTCATCGTGTCAAAGAAATCGGCACCGGGGCCGTGCTCCCATACACCGTTGATAGCGGTGGTATCCCCACCTGGAACAACCCAATAGTCTGCAAAGGCACGGAAATGATCCAGCCGTACCAGATCAAAAAGTTCGATATTCTTGCGGAGCCGCTCGGTCCACCACTGGTATCCCTGCGCTTTCAGAGCCGGCCAGTTAAATACAGGCATACCCCAGAGTTGTCCTTCCTTGGCAAAGGCGTCTGGCGGGACACCGGCAACACCAGTAATTTTACCGCTTTCATCAATCTGGAAAAAATCCTTATTTGCCCAAACGTCCGATGAATTGTAACTTACATAAAACGGCATGTCTCCCAATATGCGGATATCTCTTTCATTACAATAAGCCCGAAGTGCTTTCCACTGACGGACGAATATATACTGCATCCATTTGATAAACCGGATTTCGTCTGGTTCCTGATCGGCCAGTTCCTTCAATACCGCGTCGTCGTGCAGCTTATACGGTTCTTCCCATTCTGCCCAGGGTTGGTCAGGATGTTTCCCTTTCAGCAGCATATACAAAGCAAAGTCCTGCAGCCATTCCTGATTATCCGCACAGAATTCATCAAAAGCTTCTGTAGAAAACACCTCAGGCTGATTTACGTAGCTGGCATAAGCCTGTCTCAGGATTTCCATTTTCACCTCACCTGCCTTGGTATAATCTGTTTTCCCATTCTGGGGAAGATAGTAGTCGGTCAGATTTACGGCATCCAGCAAGCCATCCGCCGCCAGTATTTCGGGACTGATCAACAGGGGATTTCCTGCGCGGCTTGAGAGTGCACTATAAGGAGAATTTCCCTGAGATACTTCGGTGGGATTCAGCGGCAACAGTTGCCATATCCGCTGATGGCTTTTGGCCAGAAAATCCGCAAAAGCATAGGCTTCAGGCCCCATATCACCTATCCCGAATGGCGAAGCAAGGGAAGTAATATGGGTGAGAATACCTGCACTACGTACGTTGGTCACCCTTGTGCCTTTTAAAACAGCAACCGGAAAATCGCTGAAAAGTACGGATGGAAAAAGAGATTCAAACGTAATCTCCTGCCCCGTTACCAAATTCTGCCAGCCCGTATTCAGTCCGTGCGGCAGTATGATTTCAGTATCTTTCCAGTCAATATTAAAAATATCTGTCCCTTGTTTCCTGCATATGTCAGATATGTGGAGTGGAACCGCCACAATCAGTACCTTTTGTTTATAAATTCTGGCAAAGGCCAGAATATGATCTTTAAAAATTCCGTCTGTCTGAAGAGGCACGTAGTCCCCTTCCGAGAAAATTGCCGCCTCATTTTTCCTCAGGTGAAACAACTGCTGCGTTAACCACAACTTGATTTGCCCGGTATTGCGATTTTGCCACAGTTTTTCCAGAAGACGCTGTGGATCCTCATACGCATCAAATTCCGCGAGCCACTGCTGCCTTTTTACAAAATCCACCGCTCTTCTGTTGTCAGGATCTACCATACTGAAATCCCACAAATCACACCCCTGATAAACATCTGGTACGCCCGGACAGGCAAATTTCAGCAGCAATTGTGAAAGCGAGTTGATGACACCATACTCCGAAATTTCGGTGTGGAAGGCTGAAAAACTCTTCCAGAAGGCACTTTCCTTATCCAAAATCGCCTGAACGAACGACGTTACCCCTGTTTCATAAGCTTCATTGGGCGCTGTCCAGGAGGTATTCCGTTTTGCCTCGCGGAATGCTTTCTGCAGGTATTCTTCCAACCGTTTTTGAAAATCATCCTCGTCTTCGCCTGGCATTGGAAATGCACCTGCCAGGGTTTGGTATATCAAGTACTCGTCATTCGCATCGGGAGCGCCACATTTTTCAATTACTCCTACATTCATTTCCCGCCATGCGTCCACGTGCTCAAACCATTGCGGGGCAAAATCGGTCAGGACATTCAGCCGCGCTCTTACGTCCTCTCCCCGCTTGGTATCATGGGTGGATGTACTGTTGAGGGACAGCGGCCAGTCTTTACGGCGCGTCTTCATTTTGTTATGGAAATCGTGGGGCGATATCCCAAAATTTTCCACGGAATCCCCAACCTCATTATGCCCGAGAAATCGGTTATAGGTATACATGAGGGTATCTTCGTCTCCCTTGGCCATTACAGGTCCGGTGAATTGCATGCACCTTTGATAAAATTCCGCTGCGTTGTTCTTATAGTCGTCATTTTCCTCTGCCGGACGGTTTAACAACGAATCCGCAAGAATACCAACGGCTTCCTCCAGTTCAGGATGAGCGTTTTTAACCTCATCCAGTATTTGACTTACGGCAGCCATCTCCGTGTTGTCCAGCGGAAATACATTCCCGTAATACCGGTACACCGGACAATGAACCAAAAATTCCCCGATTGCACTTTTCAGGCTTTCTTTACCCACCGAATGCAGCGCTTCCTCCTCCACCAGGTTCAATTCCACAAAAAGCTGATACAGATTTTCCAGCTCACCTCCCATATGTTCATACAGGATGTGCGCCTTCTTTTCAAGCAGCAACTGCGTAACCGGCTTGCTTTCTCCGACCAGATTCTGATAATATTCCGTAAAAGTGCTCTCGCTTGCCTTGTTCGTCAGTACATTATTAACCGCAGCTAAAAACTCATAACCGGTAGTACCTTCCACCGGCCAGGATTTCGGGAGAGATTCGCCATTCTTCAGAATTTTTTCCACCATAATACTCGTATCGTCACCTGCCAGCTGACGAAGGTGCTGCAGGTATCGGGAGGGATTGTATAGGCCATCAATGTGGTCGATCCTAAGGCCCTGAATGACTCCTTTATCTATGAGTGATTTGATTAATACATGGTATCTACCAAAAACTTCCTCATTTTGTATATTCAGACAAATAAGTCCGTTGACGGTAAAAAAGCGCCGAAAATTGATCTGATGCTCCGTTTTTTGCCAGTGGCACAAAGCATAGTTCTGCATATCAATCACCTGCCGTAACAGTTGCCTGTCGGCATTAATCCCTTCCAGCCTGTTGCTCACTTGTTCCATTGCAGCCCCGTTGCCCAGAATGGATTGCAGCTGGAGCAAAATCTCATGCCACATTTCGGTAAAGGTATGTGCTTCCTGCTCCTGGTTCAGTGCACCGATCTGGCTGACAATCTGTGCCAAAGACTGGTTGCTGAGCATTTCGGGGGTATCCAGCACCAACAGGTATGCCTGCGGATTGAGCGGAAAAACGGCCTCTTCATAACGTATCACCAAGCGGCTTGACTGGTATTTCAGCGCGACCTGGTCATTTTCCAGTATCTCGTCCAGGTCCGCCGACAGGAAGGGTACCATTAGTTTACCGTGGTACAACCGGCTGTTCCAGGCGATATCAAAAAACGGCAGATAAAGCGACTGCATTCCTTTTTCCAGTACATCCATCAGCCAGGGATTCTCGGAATGGAACGCCATGTGATTGGGAACAATATCCTGTAACCAGCTCATTTGGTTTTCTTTCAGGATACCACTGACATCCAGCAGGTCCTGCTCGGTACCAATTTCAGGATCAATCTGATTTGGATTTACGCCGTCGTAACCATGGCTGCTGCCGGAAGTGGACTTGAAAACGGGAGAAGCATAAATCGTACTGACCCCTAGCTTCTGCAGGTAGGGAATTATTTTTTTTAAATCTTTAAAACTGAATTCCTTACGGAACTGCAGGCGGTAGGTCGCGGCGAGATTATTCATAAATCGTTGGTATATATGGTGATAGATTCAGGTGCTAATTCCAAGGTTATTTCTTCCGCTATGGTATCGGGGAAATCCACAGCGCCGCCCCACTGCTCATCAGAAGAAGCGATGAGTTTGTGCCAAACGGCCGCATAAAGATTAACATGAACATGTTGCGGCTCTTTTGAAAAATTCAGCAGGCATACTACATCCTGCATTTTGTGCTGACGTAAGAGAATAATCGTCCGCTGATTCTCCAGACATTCCACTGTTGAGTCTTTCCTGTTTAACATGTGCAGCGCAGCCTGGCGCTTACGTATGTCTATCAGCCGCCGGTAATAACGTAACATCGTCTGATGAGGCTCTTTTTGGATCAACCCCCACTGAAGTCGTGAGTCGACAAAGGTTTTTTCAGCAACAGGATCCGGCGCTTCACCCTCTATATGGAATGCGCTGAACTCATTTTTCCGGCCCTGGCGCACCGCCTCGGCAAGTTCAGGATCCGTGTGGCTAACAAAATACAAGAAAGGATTGGATTCGCCATACTCTTCACCCATAAAAAGCATGGGCAGATAAGGACTTACCAGTACGGCACCGGCCATCAGTTTCTGCATTTCATAACTGACAAGCGCACTGGTACGCTCACCCAGCATGCGGTTTCCTACCTGATCATGGTTCTGCGAGAAAACGATGAACTGCTCCCCAAGATTATCCGTAGGCATACCAAATTTCTTTTTTCGGTGCTCCGAATAAATCCCGTTAAAAACATAGGCATCCCGGTATGCTTTGGACAAAGACACAACACCATCGAAATCAGCATAATAAGAAGACCGCTCCTGCCCGGCGCTCACTCTCAGGGCATGATGAAACTCGTCTATCCACTGCGTGTGCAATCCGAAACCGCCTTTTTCCTGCGGATTGATAAAGCGGGTATCATTCAGGTCCAGCTCTGCAATAAGATAATACGGTCTGCCGGTCTGAATAGATAAAGCGTCCGCCTGCTGCCTCATTTCCTGTAAGACATGCAGGGGACTTAAATCCTTTATGGCATGAACAGCATCCAGTCGAAGGGCATCTATGTGAAAATCCCTGAACCACATGAGTGCATTTTCAAGGTAATATTTTCTAACGCCGTCGCACCAGGCATCGTCAAAGTTTATGGCACTACCCCAGGGCGTGTGGTATTTATCGGTAAAATAGGGGGCAAATTCTCCCAAATAATTCCCCTCAGGCCCCAGATGGTTATATACAACATCCAGAATAACGGCCAGCCCCTTGGAATGGCAGGTGTCTACCAGTTGCTGTAATGCCTTCGCTCCACCATACGAATGCTGCACACAATAGGGAAAAACGCCATCATATCCCCAGTTTCTATCACCGGGAAACTGCGCCACAGGCATCATTTCTATAGCCGTAATACCAAGACTGACCAGATAGTCCAGCTTTTCTTCCATTGCCGCAAAAGTGCCCTCGTCGGTGAAAGTGCCGGTATGGACTTCATAAATGATATAATCGGCAAGCGGAACGTTCTTCCAGTGGGTATCAGTCCAGTCAAAAGTGAGATCAACCACTTCCGAAGGGCCATGGACGCCCTCCGGCTGGGACAACGATGCAGGATCAGGCAGCGTTTTTTCCCCATTGATGATAAACTGGTACCTGTCGCCAGGGCTAAGCGGATGTTCCAACGTCCAGTAACCATACTCCCCCGGAATCATCGGAATGCGCTGACCGTCTTCCATCAGTACAAATCCTGCACTACTTGCTTCAGGCACCCACAGGACAACCTGGGATGGATTATTTTCAATAAAAGTTACTCCAGGTTTTCGTAGTTCCATATTGACTTCCGTTCTTTAATTTGAAATTTAAAAGAATACTGAAACCGGACCGCACAAGATATTTCAGGCAAACCTGTCAGATGCACTGCTGTATAAGCAGAAGAAAACAGACACCCGTAGTCACGTCTACCTTATACGCTATAAGCAAAATTAGAGCTCTACATACCCGGCAGTTTCAGGCCTGACGCATGAAGATTTTCGATCAGCTTTTGCTGGAACATCATCTTTGCATCCGTAAATCCGTGTGAACTGATCCAGACGTTCAGCATTACCTTATAACCGTCCGGTTCGATGGAGGATATACCTACACGCCCTTCCGGCTTTTTAAGGATATTCTGGGATTTCCTGATGGTGTCGTTAATCAGATTTTTGACGGCTTCAAAATCAATGCTGTTATTGAATTTAAGCTCAATATCCAGCCTTCTGCTACCCGACCGGCTGATATTAACGATCACCTCGTTGGATAGTTTGCTGTTGGGAATAACCACCGTTCGGTTATCGAAGGTAGTGACAACGGTATAAAATATTTTTATGGCTGTAACCGTCCCCTCATGGCCCTGAGCCAGAATATTATCTCCAACATGGAAAGGTTTGAGCATCAGGATGAGCACCCCGCTGGTAAAATTCTGAAGCGTACCCGACAGTGCCAGTCCGGCCGCCACACCTATCGCACCTATGAGTGCGGCGAAAATAGTCATCTGTACCCCCACAATCTGCATGGCCGCGATGATTAATAATATACGCAGGGAAGTGATGGTTAAACTGAGCAGAAAGGGTCTCAAAGATGGGTCGATTTCTCTCTTGTGCAAACGGCCGGTCATCCAAACAGACAGCTTTCTAACCAGCCAGAGCCCGATAACCAGTACAACAATTCCTAGTAAAAAAGAAGGGCCTTTGTCTAGTACCCAAACATATACCTTATTATAAAATTCTTCAAGTTTCATTACATCTCAACATTTAATTAATAACGGAAGGCAATCCTATGCCCCGGCCTTCCCACAGATTCCCGGTTTTAACAAAACTGTTCCAAATAGCATGAGTATCAAAAAACACCCAAAAATTGATTAAATGGGATTGCAAGTACCCTATTTCAGCCCATCCAAACGGGCTGGCGGGAAATTTACGTCCACATTTTTCGTCAGTTCCTTTACAAAAAATACCTGGCCACACATTGCCTCAGCAAGAGTAACCAGGTATGGGGTTTATCAAATCTTAAAGTATATGTACTAAGGTGTACGGGGAACTACCGTTGACGGTGTGGTGGCTGGTACCGTAGACGACGGTGCGGTGGTTCCTTGCGTTGCCGGATTGGTACTACTAGCCGGCGCCGCAGACCTTGGTGCAGATGCGGGTCTCTGGTAAGTAGGTGTTGCCTGATTAATCGGCGACTGGCTTATTACACCTGGCTGCGTGGCTGGATTAACAGCCCCGGGAGCAGTAGAAGGCGTTGTAACGGCGGATGGCTGCGTGACAGTTCCCGGAGATACTGTGCCCGGTATCACCGACCCAGGCGTAGTAACTCCCGGATTTGTTAATGAGCCCGGAACTGTCGAAGGCTGAACCGTACTGCCCGGAATTATCGACTGGTAAGGCTGAACAGTACTACCGGGGGTATTCACCGGATAGCTGTTACTAGACTGTACGGTAGCAGGCGCCGTTGCGCCGCCGGGAACCGTGGATGGTGTAGTTGGCGTCACCTGGGCCAACGCTGCTGTGCTGATAAAAGCCAGCGCCAGCATATTCAATTTTATCGCTTTCATGATGTTTCATTTTTAGTAAAAAATCATTATTTGATAAAACTTTATCAATAATCATTCCATGAAACATGTCTGCGGCAAATAAAAATGAATTTTTTCTACGTATATTCTTTGCTACCAGGTTCCTGTTCTAGTGCCAAAATCTGGAATCTCACTGGATATCCTGATACTTTCCCTGACTGAGATCTCCCGTTTCAAAGCCCTTTTTAAACCAGTACATTCTTTGCTGGGAAGTACCATGGGTGAAGGCATCTGGCACCACATAACCTTGCGCCTCCTTTTGTAGTTTGTCATCCCCGATGGCATTAGCCGCTTTTAATGCTGATTCCAGATCGCCCGGTTCCAGGATCTTGCTCATCTGCTGCGCACGGTTAGCCCAAACTCCGGCGAGGAAATCGGCCTGCAGTTCCAGTTTTACCGACAGCCGGTTATATTCCTTCTCGCTCATTCTTCCGCGTTGTTCCTGGAGCTGGCCTGATATACCCATCAGGTTCTGCACATGATGCCCTACTTCATGCGCCACCACGTATGCAACCGCAAAATCTCCCGGCGCCTTGAACCGGTCTCTCAGCTCATCGCAAAAGGAAAGATCTATATACACTTTCTGGTCTGCCGGACAGTAGAAAGGACCCATCGCGGACGAGGCACTTCCGCAGGCTCCCTGGGTTGCATTTTCAAAGATCTGGAGGGTCGGTTTTTCGTACTGACTGTTATTTTCAGCATAGATCTCATCCCAGACGTCTTCGGTACTTCCCAGCACAGCCGATACAAAATCAGCTGTTTTATCGTCCGGGCGAGGGCCGGGCTCACGGGTTACGCCCTGCTCCGTTGCCTGCCCCCCTTGCTGCAGGTTGGACAGAATTTCTGCGGGATCCTGTCCGGTGAGCAATCCTATGGCCACCACAATAATTACTCCGATTCCGCCCAGGGCCACTTTTCCGCCTCCAGACATTCCACGGCGATCTTCAACGTTTCCACTTCTTCGTAAATCCTGCCAACGCATATTTTAAAATGTTTGATGTTAACAACACAATTCTGCGGATAACTCCCGTTTCCACAGTCAATAATAAGGATAAGTATTGATTGGTGCTAACGCTTCAAATAATGTGCCAACTTTATCTTTTCCCAAGAAAACCCAATGGCTATGTCAGACAAAATTGGTTTTTGCCATATCCCAGCAACGCAGCTCCGACACTTTTACAACCCCGCTTCCTTCACTGTACAAACTCACGCCGGTGCTGTCTGAACGGGTGGGATATACCCGCTGCGTAACGCAAAGGCGGCGGTTCGCGAAAACTTCGATGATGGACTTATCAATAAAAATCTCAAGTTTCAGATCCTCTCCCGGTTTCAGAGCCAGCGGTGCGCGCTGTTCTGATACATATTCCGGAACCGATTTATCCAGGTATCCCATCATGCAATAGGAAGGAAATTTCACATTGCCGGGTGAAGCCGAATTGACATAGTCAATAATAATTTCCTTTTTCACGGGATCATATTTTATGATTGTTTCCTCTTTTCCATCCGGAGAACAAAGTACCTTAAACCCGAACGCTCCGGTACCTTTTGACGAAAACGTTCCGTGCAACTCAATGGTATTCCCTGCAAATTCCCTGACAGGAACCACCTTTCCGTTACCCGCCAGGGTGATCTTATCCGCGGTCTTTGGATTATACCGTAGTAATTTAACCTCATCGGGTGGCGAAATGACCATATTTCCCTGCTCGGAAAGTGTCAATACACGGGGCAGGCTCATCGTCCCCGACCAGCCTTGGACGTCCTTGTAATCCCTTCTTTCCAGCACCCATCCCCAGAGAATACGCCTTCCCTTGTCGTCTATCAAAGTTTCGGGTGCAAAAAAAGTGCCGCCATACCAGTTCATGCGCTCGTGTTTTTCGGGCACAAACCTTTCGTTTACAAAATCTCCGATGTAGTATTGCGTGCCCAGGTTATGGCTAATGGCCACGGCCACATATTTTTTCCCCAGTTTAAAGAAATCGGGACACGACCAGTCTTCGGTATCATTTCTCATTCTTTTGGTCTCGTCCATAAAAGTGCCGGTATACTGCCAGTCTTTCAGGTTTTGGGACTTAAAAAGTGCGGCAGGATTACCGCCCGAAATCTGGTAATAGGTATCGCCTTCCAGCCAGATATGCGGGTCCCATGCGTTGCTGCTGTTATCATCCTTCCGTTCGGTAAGCGATCCGCCTTTTTTAATCGGAAGTACCGGGTTAGTTTCAAACTTTTCCCACCGGATCAAATCATCGTCAGCGGCTTTGGCTATGCAGTTTCCAGCTTCCGTGCCATGATAAACGATGTGCGGTACTCCCTCCCTGGACAAAAACGCCCCTCCGCTGAAAATCCCGGTTTCCGGATCTTTCTCTTCTACTGTGAGCATAGGCGGAAGCGAACTCCAGTGAAACAGATCATGGCTTATCACATGGCCCCACCAGTGAATCCGCTTTCCGTTGGCATCATTATGCTGATAAATATAACCAAGATGATACTTTCCTTTCCAGAAAATGGCTCCGTTAGGATCAAAAGGGTACGCGTCTCCTTCGGGGGAAACAAAATGGTAGGTAGGTCGAAGCGGATCGTTAAAAAGTTTGGCTCTGAGATTTCTTGCTGCATTCTCAAGAGCCTGTTGGCCATTCCCGGTTTTCAGTGGACCTGTTTCTTTATCCTCTGCCTGGTTCAAAAGATGGTCAACAGACAGCGGGGCGAGGATAGAAGTTGCGGTTATGTTCTGTAAAAATTTTCGTCTGCTCATATTATTAATAACTGGAAGGATAGCGGTTGGCAGTGGTACTTAGTAATAGTAGGCGGTAAGCGGTAATCGGTAGGCAGTCACTGGATTTAGCAATTAAAATAAAGTCAATGATCCTACCTGGCACTGGAATATTCAATTCACCTTAAAAAGTCCAAAGCAAACGCAGTATACTATCAGGTTTACAGTAATTAAATCTGGCATATGGTTTTCCCATATCTTTGACTGGTAATCCGTAAATTTCCATTCATTCATCTTCGGTATCAATTGGCATAAACTATGAAAAAATTATTTTTTATTCTTCTTTTTATCTCCGTTCTTAATTCTGCGTTTTCACAAAACGTTGAAAAACTTGGCACACTGCGCTTAAATCACCTGGCACTGCAGGTGAAAGATATCGAAGCCAGCAAAACTTTTTACAGGGACATTATCGGCCTGAAACCCGTGACGGTTCCGGATAATCTTAAAGCCATAAGAGGATGGTTTGAAACCGGTGACGGACAAATGATTCACCTGCTTGCGGGCCGCACCACACCCGTGGTAAACGACAAGGACGGCGGCCATTTTGCTTTGTTTGTGGGATCAATAGACCAGGCAGAGAAATTTCTGAAACAGAAAAATATCCCCTTTCACAAGCAGGTACGTTTCGACGGCGTTACGCAGATCTATTTTGCCGATCCGGATGGCTACCTGATCGAGCTCAATCAGAAGTAATACTTGGGATCATAAAATCAATACCGACCACCGGGAAGAAGTCGTTTTCTCGGTGGTCGGTATTAAATTCTTACGAATTTGGTCATTCAATCCTTCCCTTTTCTTCATCCATCGCGTTGTTGGTATGCTTGCGTTTGCGGGCAAAGGTATCCTTTCCAAAACGGTAGGTCATCGCAAAACCAACTCTTTGGGTGTCAGACTCACCGGTCTGCCAGTATTCAGACTGCGGCAAGCCTATCGATTTGTTATGGTATATCCAGGAATGAAACAGGTCTTCAAAAGTTAACCTGATGCTGCCCTTTCCCTTCCAGATCCTTTGCTGCACCGACGCGTTCACGCGGTACATATCACTGGTAACGGTCTGCCCGGTCAGGTCCCGGCTGGCATAGTATCCTCCCAGTTCAGCACCGATGTTCTTCGAAATCGTAAAATAATTATTGACCTCCAGCCGCGCGATATTGGTACTGAAGTTAAGGTTTTCGTTATCAACCAGCCCTTTCAGCCCGATTCGGGAAAGCCTCAGTGTAGTGTTGGTGTACCACCATTTCACAGGCGAAGCGGATACCGTTGTGTTCAGAAGAACCATAAAACCTCCGGCCAGATTGTCTGGCCGGGTGGTTAAAACATTACCGTCCACCCGGGTGGTCTGAAAAATAGAGTGCGTAAATTTGTTGTAGCTTAAACCCATATTCAGGAACTGCTTATGCTGATATTTCAGTTCAATACGGTGCTGATACTGCGGGTTGAGCATAGGATTTCCGGAGCTGTAGGAATACTGATCCTTATAAAAAACAAACGGATTCAGCAACTGGTAATTGGGCCGGCTGATCCTGCGGACCGCCATCAGCCCCAGCGTATTTTTGCCGGCATCATCCAGTTTATAGTTGACGAAGATACCCGGAAACAAACCGGTATAGTTCTTCGTAAAGGAAGATCCCTCCACCTCGGCATTTCCCAGCTGTTTTCCCCGCGCCTGAGTGTTTTCCACTCTCAGCCCAAACTGCGCGCCAAGACGTTTCCATTTTTTCTGTCCGTTGATATATATGGCATTAATGTTCTCATGGTACCGGAAATGATTGGACTGGCTGTTATCAAGCGACGGAACATTGTTTGTTACCTTGTAATAATCAAAGATAATGTCGTTGTCGATGACACTGGTTTTGAAACCGGCGTCAATACTGGCCTTGTTTTTCAGAGGGTGCACATAGTCCGCCTTGGCTGTATAAATGTTGATGCCGGAAGGAACAGCGTATAGAAATGTGTTCTGCCCGTCAGGAGTGCCACCGGACTGGAAGATATAATTCCGCAAGGTTTGATTGCCTCTGGATTGATAATGCAGGTAGTTGACGTCCGCAGAAAGTTCTCTGCCATTAGGGTTAAACTTGTGCAGCATGTTCAGGTTCATGCTGGTATTGGTTCTTTGATCGGTGCTCACTGTATTACCTGAGCCCGTTGTTTCCAGTCCGTTCACCGGCCGCGGGGTGGTACTCGCATAATCAAATTTCCCGTTTCTTTCGCCGTCGTTCAGGTTGAGGATCAGCCCGTAGGTGGTTTTGGAAGTAGCCGCAAAATCCAGCCCTAAATTGACATTAATACCCTTGCTTACCGTCCGCTGGTCGTTTACCAGATTGACCGTCGATGTCGGTTCTGCGTCACCGTTGTAAAATCGCCTGTCGAAATGGTCCAGGTTGTAATTTTTTTCGTAGCCATACCCCAGATTAGCGAACACATTCACTTTTCTGAAGTTGTAGTTCAGGTTAAGCGCATCATTTGTTCTGGCATATTTACCCATGCTCACCCCCATGGCCACATTTCCCGTCAGCCCCCCTTCCCTGTTTTTTTTCAGCCTGATATTGATCACCGCATTACCCGATGCGTCATACCGCGCCGGAGGGTTATCCATCAGTTCGATTTTATCAAGAAGGCCGCCCGGTAACGATTTTAGATAAGCCGCCAGATCCTGGCCGGACATATAGGTACTCCGGCCATCGATCAATACCAGCACGCCCCCGCGGCCGTTCAGACTTACCTCACCGCTGCTGCTCACCGATACACCGGGTGTTTTTTCCATTACCTCCAAAGTATTACTGGCAGCGCTGCTGATCATGGCCTCAACATTCACCACCGTTTTATCGATCTCCTGGACAATAAGCGGTTTTTTGGATTTGATTACCACCTCATTCAATTCGATGTTTTTAGCCGGCAACAGGATAATCACGGGTAGTGAAATGGCGGGGTGCATGTCATCAATTACCAGAGGAACACTCGTAAACTGCTTTTGTCCCAGCGAGGTAATGGATAACAGATAAGTACTGTTTTCGAGATCCTTAAAACTGAACTTGCCGTTTACATCGGTGATCTCCCCTTTTACCAGGACGGAATCGGCTGATTTTAATAATCTTACAGTAGCCCCGGGTAATACTTCATTTTTGGTATCTTTAACCGTTCCTGAAATCAGTTTAGTGGGACTTTGTGCAAATAAATGGAAGCAAATACTCAAGAAGAGCAGAGAAAAGAAATAAGTTTTCATGGCATAAGGTTTTGCGTGGCATATCATAATTGATGAAGCAAATATTGACCGCTCAGCCCGCCACATGAAATAATAGTGTTGTAACTTCCCCAATCCATGACAGAAAGCCTTGGGGGGATGACCAAATCATTCGAAGGCTTTAAAGGGCCTTCTGTCATAGATTTCATCCTGTCCGCCAGAAGAATTTACGGGTGCTGCCGGTGATGCACAGTTTTGCAGCATCATCAGTAACTTTAATGAAACACGACCATGAACACAAAAGAAATTCCGGATCAGGATCTCAACCGAAAAAGTATATACCTGCTGCTTTCAGCGATTGCATCGGTACCTATCTGGCTGGCGGTGGACGCTTATATCAGAACCATCCATGTACACGAGGATGAAGCCGTAGCAACCGCTGCCACTGGCTGTTTTATAGCTGGGGTTTTCATGGGAAGGTATCTGGCAAGGCTGTGGGCCATTAATCGTAAAAACATATCCAGCTCTGCGCTCATAGGGCTTTTTGTACTGATCGTGTTCAGCACCGCCTGGCTCTTTTTCCATGCCGATTTCCCCTTTGAGACCTACGGAGCGTTGAACCTGCTGTTATACTGGGTACCGTTTTTACTGATCAGCCTGGCCACGGGAGCGCTGATCAAGCTCGGTTGGCTTGTGAGCCAGAAACAGCTCAGAGAAGCGCAGACTTCCGCTGCTCATAGCCAGAGCGAGTTACAGCTTTTGCACTCGCAACTGAGCCCGCATTTCTTGTTTAACACACTCAATAATCTTTACGGACTTTCCCTAACCCAGCACGAAAAGATACCACCGTTGCTGCTCAAACTTTCCGATTTGCTGCGTTATTCGGTTTACGACAGGAATGAAAACTTTGTGCTCCTAAAGGACGAGCTGGCCTATATCCACAACTACATTGATTTCGAAAAAATCAGGATCGGGGAAAGGCTTCGGCTTACTACCGATGTGGAAAATATGGATGGAACGGCCATTAAAATTGCACCCATGCTGCTGATTGTCTTCATTGAAAATGCTTTCAAACATTCTAAAAACACGTTTGACGAAAAAATCTATATTGATCTTTCTTTGAAAACATGGAGTAATAATATCCTGTTTTCTGTCAAAAACTCACATGGTCAGCTGACCGGAGAAAATAACATTATACCAAAAAGCAGCGGACTAGGGTTGGTCAATGTGCGTAAACGGCTGGAACTGCTGTACCCCGGAGAACACGAACTAACTGTGACAGAAGAAGATACTAGTTATACCGTATCGCTTCGACTGAAAATGAAGTAGGTACCTTACCACCCGAAAGTTTACCAAATTGCTTTTATAAAATATGAACTGCCTTATAGTAGATGACGAGCCCATTGCAAGGGAAATTATTAAAACTTATTGCGGACATCTGCCTTATCTGCAGGTGGTGGGCATGTGCAGTAATGCACTGGAAGCAAAGGCACTTCTGCATCAGCAGCAGGTGGATATTCTGTTTCTGGATATCAATATGCCTATCATGGATGGTATCTCTTTTTTGAAAACCATTAAAAACCCTCCGCAGATTATCTTCACAACAGCCTACAGAGAATATGCCCTGGATGCCTTTGACCTGGCTGCCTGTGACTACCTGCTGAAACCCTTTTCTTTGGAACGATTCATCATTGCGGTGGATAAAGCAGGAGAAAAATTGAAAAGTTTCTCTGCAATGACTACCGAAAATTCGGATACCCGGCCAGAGGATTTTGTATTCATTAAAACCGAAGGGAAAATTTATAAAATCCAGCATCAGGATTTGCTCTATGCAGAAGCCAACGGTAACTACTGCAAAATCGTAACAACCCAAACCACGCTACTGATCAGCACTACCTTCACGAGTGTCGAAGAGCTGCTGCCCAAATCGGCTTTCCTCCGTACGCACCGCTCGTTTATCATCAACAAATCAAAAATAGACCACATAGAAGGCAACCGCGTGTATGTGGGCAACATCGAAATCCCAATCGGCGGCAATTATCGGGAAACTTTCCTGAAACAGCTAGGCTTCACTTCCTGATCTTTACGCTCGTTCTGTCTTCCGAGACCGTTCCCGGGAAATACAATTCAATAAGTTCTGGCTTTTCCTTGGAACAGGATGTATAGGGGTGATTTTTTCTGACAATTTCCTGAAGAACAGCTTCCTTTTTTCTGCTAATTCCAAGCGCTGCGAACAGCAAGTCGCCAAGCCGTGTTTACTTAGTGAATCGATTAATAAACATATGGTTGAATGTGGTTCATGGTTGGTAGCAAATATCAGTAAGGTTGTTAATATTCGAAATTTTGTACCTTGGTAAAAATTATTTTTATTATGACTTATAAAATCGTATGCCCGGTAGAAAATAACCAGGTAATTCTAAATCTGCCACCTGATTTTAAGGACACAAAGCAGGTGACTATCTACGTTGATGATCAGATCGACGTGAAAGGTCAAAAACTAGAAGCCATGAAAATGGCAGCTCAAGATCCACTGTTTCTTGCAGACATTCAGGAAATAGGTGTTGATTTTGACTCCATTGAACATGAACGCTATGACAATTAGAAGATGGTCAATATATCGTGCAAACCTCGACCCTGTCATTGGTTCTGAGCAAGGCAAGTCCCGACCCGTCTTAGTAATCAGTGAAGACGCTATAAATGATCTCCTTAACATCGTAAATGTAATTCCAATTACAACCCGAAAGCCCGGCAGAAGAGTCTTCCCGAATGAAGTCTTGATTCCAGCAAACAATTTTGGGCTTGCAAGCGAGTCGATTATTTTATGTCATCAAATTCGCACATTGGACAAGCAAAGACTTTCATCACTCTACGGAGCTGTAACAGATTCCGGAAAGCAAGTCGAAGTTTTAGATGCCCTATGTTTCCAATTGGGAATTGATAGAGCCTAAGTACTCTGGGCGCATACCCTGCGGATGTCTCGCTTCTTATGAAATCAAAATTATTGGGTATTCATTTTGTAATCCGTTACTCATATAATTTTAGTCTCATTCTCACCATCCAAGCCACCACTTCCTCCCAAACTTCAACTCCCTGCTCTGAATCACCCCAAAGAATATACCGTCCTGCTCAATACCTGGGCTGCTACCTGTATGCTACAGACCCCAAACAACCGGTTTGGCGTCCGTAGCATACAATGTCTCAATCTTTGTGAAATACCGAATCACTTAAACTGATAATAGAGCCGTTGCCCGTGGATGAAGCAAGTCCTTCCACGGGCGACGGCCTTATTTTGTCATATATTCCCACTTGATGCTGTTGTAATGAAATGATTTCCCACCAGCAGCTGGATTTGCGCCGGTAAGCTTTCCGCTTGGGTCTTTTTTAACTTCCAGTTTGGTCCAACTGTTGCCTCCCCTTTCGAAATCAAAAGTTTCGCCATCATCATCATACAGATTCCAGCTATTCTCTTTTGATCCATAATAACGGACTGTGAGGGGCAAAATCTGATCTTTCACGGGCGAATGCAAAATGGGTGGTATCATAGGAATAATTCCACCGTCTCTTACAAACAGCGGGATTTTATCCACGCCCGTCAGGTTTTTCAATTCAATGGTTTCGCCCTCTCCAACGAATTTACCTGTATAGAAATCATACCATTTTCCACGTGGCAGTACCACCTTCCTTGAACGGTCTCCGGCGAACAATGGAGCAACAAGCAGATAATCCCCAAGCATATACTGATCCTTTATGTCCTGCCTTACAGCCTGTGCATAAGGATTATCGGTAGAATTCAGCTTACCTTCGATTATTTTTTCTTCAAAGGAAAAACCTTCCACGAGGTTCATTGCCCGCACTGGCGGTTTCCCCTCAAAATGGTATTGTGCAAAAGTACTGTACAGATAGGGCAGTAATTGCATCCGAAGCTGCATCACTTCTTTAACCTGCCCCGCAACTTCGGGGAATGTCCAGGGTTTGGTACCGTCGGCCCAGGCATTGAGCATGGCCATGGGTGAAAAACATACCGACTGCATCCGTCGCAGCCATTCTTCCGATGTTTGGGAAGAACGTGCTTCGGGTGTCCAGAGGACTCCTATAAAACTGCTGTTGACGAGTGCAGTAATGAAATCCTTATGGTTATAGTAATCGTTGTAAATCACATACGGCATTGCCGAAGCACCTGCATTGGACGCCCTCACCAGCCCGTAGGTCCTGATATTCTTTTCCCTGAACCAGTCGGACGATATCTTCTGAAACTGTAAACCGTAAGTTTGTCTGATCTGCTCGGCACTGCGGCCCGAGGGGAATTTGGCCACATCCGGAAACAGCCAGTCATCATATCCATCGGTTTCGTCAACTTTATAACCTGCCACACCCAGCTGTATATGCCTTTCGGTAAACAGCCCCTTGAAAAGATCCTGCGCTGGTTTCATGTTGAAGTCCGGTACCAAACCCACCCAAACGGTGTGTGTGCCACTATATGGCAGTATCTTTTTATAAATGGGTGAATGAGACGAAACATAAGGATTGATCCAAAGGTTTGCTCTGATATTCTTTTGCAAGAGTTGGTCAAGAAACTGCTTTGGCTTGGGGTATCTGGTGCTGTCCCACACAAAACTATTTGGATAAGCATAAGACTGCCAGCCCGGTTCAAGCCCTACAAAACTTAAGGGATATCCGTTTGCTTCAAATTCCTCTACTTCTTTAAGCACCTGTGCATCGGTAAATAAGGTAGGGGTACGGTGCGTAAAGCCAAGGCCCCACTTGGGTGGCAAAGTGCCCCCACCGCAATAGAGATTATATCGTTGAACCACTTCCATGGCATCTTTCCCTGCAAAAACATATACTTCGGCACCGGCGGCGGGTACCAGAATCTCAACGGCATCTGAATAAGGTGAGGCACTCCAGTCTTTCTGAGTGTTCCGGTTCATCTCCGCCGGGGGATTTTTGCTATCCTTCCGCACTGCCGTTCCTGCATAAACGGTAATGTACCGTGCCGAATTGATGAGTACACCATACCCTTTGTCCGAAATATAAAACGGTACTGGGGCATGCGTCCTTCCATCGTCCTTTCCGTTATAATGATCCACGTGCAGAGTTTTGATGGTTCCGCGCTGTTGCACCGATTTGAAATTGAGACCCAGCCCGAACAACTGTTCTTCCTTCACAAGCGGAAAACGCAGATAAGCTTTCCCGTCTGACAGTTCATTTTTACTCCCTGACAAATATTTGGGGAAAGCAGGGGTACCTAATTTCTGCAGTGCTGCCGTCGCAGGCTGTATTCCGGCAACCCCGAGCGGGGAAAAATTTTCAGGTTTCCCCACAGTAGCTTTCCAGACACCTGGGGCCACCTGTTTCCATTGAAAATCGGTGGTTTGGGCGTAAATGGGAGTGAGAACTAAGATTTGAAATGCAGCTAAAAAAAATAATCGTAGGGCAATCATGCGCGTTCAAAAAAGGTTTAGGAGAATACAAAAATATCAGGACTACCGTAGTAACCCGGTAATATAGAAAGTTTTTTGGACAACCATCATTAGCAAAACCTATTTCGTTATGAACCCGGTCGCCTGGGCTATTCCGTACCAACTGTTATCCGTAAAAAGGTGCATTTGATATATCCCCACCCGCCCGTGGTCAATCGGATTTTACTCCTGTGCTTACGCCACTTTCATTTGCAGCGTCGGGCCACATCAACTGCCCGGTTTAAACTTAAGCCCAAATGATTTCACTGACAGTAAATCAAAAAAAATATACGCTGGATGTAAATCCTTCCATGCCATTGCTGTGGGTTATCCGGGATATCATCGGACTAACGGGCACAAAATATGGTTGCGGGATGGCTCAGTGTGGCGCATGTACCGTGCACCTGAATGGCGATGCCATACGCTCCTGTGTTACCCCCGTCTCGGGAGCCGAAGGACAGCAGGTAACAACCATTGAAGGCCTCACCAATGAAACCGGGCAACGGCTGCAGCAGGCCTGGCTTGAGGAAGACGTACCCCAATGCGGGTACTGTCAGTCAGGGCAGATCATGTCGGCGGCGGCATTGTTACGCATGACACCACATCCTACAGATTCGGAAATAGATACAAATATGGCAGGAAACATCTGCAGATGCGGAACCTATTCGCGCATCCGTAAGGCGATTCATGCCGCTGCAACGATGAAAGAAGCCGTAAAATGAGCCAAAACCCGAACATCAACCGCAGAGATTTCCTCAGAACAAGCACACTCTTTGGTGGCGGCCTGCTCATTTCCTTTGCGGTTCCTGCCACTGAGAAACCTGGCCGGATACTCGCCCACACCCCCGCAGCCAGCGCGGTAATGAATGCTTTTCTTCGCATTGATGAAGATAACAGTATCCATATTATATTGTCCAAGGTAGAAATGGGCCAGGGCATGTGGACCACCCTGCCTATGCTCATTGCAGAAGAACTGGACTGCGAATGGAACAAAATAACGGTTCAGCACCGGCCTTCGGGGAGGGGAAGCGATTTTGAAGAAGATGTCTTCGTGCAAACCACCGGAGGTTCCGACAGCACACGTTCGGAATTCGACCGGTACCGTATGGCTGGAGCCACCGCCCGAACCATGCTTTTAACAGCTGCCGCTGCAAAAATGGGAGTACCTGCGAATCATTGCCACACCGAAAACGGGTATGTAATTGCCGGAAATAAAAGGCTCAGTTACGGAGAGGTAGCCACCGAAGCCTCAAAGCTTCCCTTACCTCAGGTTAAGCTCAGGGAACCTGCTTCCTGGAAATACATTGGTAAAAACCGCAAGCGCCTTGACGGCCCGGAGAAAGTGAATGGCCAGGCAAAATATGGTATAGACATGCAATTTCCAGGTATGCTCACGGCCCTTGTGGCTCATCCGCCTGTGTTTGGCGGAAAGGTAAAATCCTTTGACGCAGCTGCCTCAAAAAAGATAGCAGGTGTGCGGGAGGTGATACAAATCTCTTCTGGCATCGCTGTTCTGGCAGATCATTTCTGGGCCGCCAAACTGGGCCGCGACGCTTTGAAAATTGAATGGGACCTGAAAGAAAGCCCTGATACGCTAAAACAGTTGGCAGAATATAAAAAGCTGTCTGCCGTGAAGGGTATACCCAGTCAGCAAAAAGGGGATGTGACCAGCGCTTTACAAAAAGCTGTCAAAACACTGGATGCGGAATTTGTATTTCCATACCTCGCTCATGCCCCTATGGAACCGCTGAACTGCTCCGTTAAAATTGGGAAAGAAAAATGTGAGGTATGGGTGGGTACCCAGTCTCCATTACTGCATCAGATGGAGATAGCCACATTTCTCGGCATGAAAGCAGAACAGGTGGAATTAACGACGCCGTTGTTAGGTGGAAGCTTTGGAAGGCGCGGCTCTTTTCATGCCGACTGGGTGATGGAGGCCGTTCACATTGCTAAAGCCAGCGGCAGGTTTATCAAACTCGTATGGACCAGGGAGGATGATATCACGGGTGGTTATTACCGCCCTGTTTATTTGCATCAAGCCCGTATAGGGATCGGAGAAGATGGATTTCCCCTGGCCTGGCAGCACCGCATTGTCGGACAATCTCTTTTTGTTAATACCCCCCTGGAACAGCTCATTGCACCAAAAGGTATTGATTACAGTACTGTTGGCGGCGTGCACGGCTCGCCCTATCTGCAGTCTGTTCCTGATCATTCGGTTGAACTGCATACCACCAGTAACAGTGTACCGGTATTACCCTGGCGTTCCGTAGGTAATACCCATACTGCGTATGTAATGGAAACACTCATAGACGAACTGGCCGTTATTGCGGAACAAGATCCTGTCACTTACCGAAGAAACTTGTTGAAAAATTATCCGCGCCATTTGGCAGCATTGAATCTGGCTGCTGAAAAAGCCGACTGGGATAAGCCTCTGCCCGCCGGGAAATTCCGGGGCATTGCAGTACATGCGGCGATGGGAAGTTATGTAGCACAGGTGGTTGAACTATCCGTTGAGAATGAACAGATACATATCTACAGGGTGGTGTGCGCCATTGACTGCGGACTGGCTGTTAACCCCGACGGCGTTCGCGCACAGATGGAAGGCTGTATCATTTATGGCCTTACCGCCGCGCTTTATGGAGAAATCACCTTGAAAGATGGCCGTGTTCAGCAAAGCAACTTTCATGATTACAGGATGTTACGTATGAACGAAACACCACTTATTGAAGTACATATTGTTCCGGGTACCGAATCTATGGGAGGAGCAGGTGAGCCCGGAGTACCTCCCATTGCCCCTGCATTAGCCAACGCGCTGTTTGCAGCAACGGGGAACAGGGTCAGGCAATTACCTGTCAAACAGGAAGATCTGAGAAAGCGCGGGTAGTAGATGCCGCCAGTTAAAACGGTTAATAAAAAACATTTACCAGAATACCTGCTGCCATCACCGGGAAGGACTTTCAGGAGAATAGTCAGCTATCTATGATTTCGCTGTCAATCATGTGCCCCCAAAAGTATGTTCCTCCAATGTACTACCAGCTGGTCCAGCCTCCATCCACCAGCAGGTTTTGTCCGGTGATAAATGCCGAAGCTTCGGATGCCATAAAAACAACCGGCCCTTTGATGTCGTCGTCTCCTGCAAAGCGCCCAAGGGGGGTGAGCCGTTTGTAGTTTGCAACAAACTCCTCTTTTCCCTGCATCTGGTCTACACCGGGTCCGTATCCGCCCGGACTGATACAATTGGCCCGTATATTATGCCTGCCATAATAGTTGGCGAGCCATTTTGTAAAGCCTACCATCCCCCATTTATCGTAGGTGTAATTAACAGGACTGGTCATACCAGTGCTTCCGTAAACAGGAAAGTTAGGCCCCACGGCACCTTGTATGGAGCTGATATTGATAATATTACCAGATTGTTGTGTCAGCATAACTTTTATCACCGACTGGGTGATCAGTACCAGCCCCGTTGAATTGATCCGCTGTGCTTTTTCCCAGCTCACACGATCAACATCTTCCAGATTTTTAAATCCCTCGCGTGACACGGCGTTATTCACCAGCACGTCAATCCGCCCGAATTGGCTTGTTACTTCCCCCACAAATGCCTGTATGGAATCCTCTTCTTCAAGATCTAGTGACATCCCCTCCGCCAAAAAGCCCTTGGCCCTGATGGAGGAGGCAAAATCTTTGCATTTCTGAACGTTTCGGGAAGCAATGATCACCTGTGCCCCAGCCTCAGCCAGTGCAAGAGAGATGGGGGTTCCAAAAAAACCCGACCCGCCGGTAACGATGACAACTTTATTTTTCAGACTAAAAAGATCATTCATTTCTTACTTGTTATGGTTAAATGACAAAGGGTTTGGAGCAGGCAGTTTTTAGTAGGCGGTTCACAGTGGGCAGTAGGCGGTAGGCGGTGTGGGTAGCGTTGCACACTTTTAACTGTGAACTGAAAACTGCATACTCTCAACTACCTACTGCCCACTGAAAGCGACGAACTGAAAACCACCTACTTAAACTTACTTCCACCTCCCTGGTGTAACAATATCTTCAGGTATATCGGAAAAAGCCGCGCTGATTTGTCCCAGCAGTTCTGGATGGACGGATTTACTCCTCAGAAGTTCGAGGTTTTCCCGGATCTGAGTTTCATTCACAGCTCCAAAAACAATACTGCTTACTCCGGGCAGATCCCTTACAAACGTAAACGCAAGCTGTGCGATGCTCATTTCTGCCTTCTCCGCAAACTCAGCCAGTTGGACCAAATGCGGTTTTGCTGCATAGAGCCTTCCGCTCAAATGGTCCGGAGACATAAAAAACAGTCCTTGCAGGAAAACGCTTCTTACAAATACCAGCTTTCCGGCTTTCTCCAGCTGGCTCAGCCCGCCATTTTTAATGAGGCGCTGGTCAAAGATATTGAGGGGTATCTGCGCAGCGATGATTTCATCTTCCTCAGAAAACCAGGGGATATCTTCCGGGAAATAAGCTGAAATACCTCCAATATCAATCATACCCTCCGCTTTGAGCCTGCGGATCATCTCAGGTAACACTTTCATTACCTCTCTGACTGGCTCTTCACCCTTATGCAGCAGACAAACGGGAAGTTTTGCTATCCCTAATGCGGTTAGCGACTGACGGACACTAGCATACACTTCCTGCCAGGCCCGTTCGGGGTGAGACAGATTTTGGGAATGAATCTTAAACTTGGATACTAGGTTGAGGCCCTTGCCGCCCGCACTATTCTGAATAAATTCACCCAGCACCTCTTCTGAGTTTCCATATTGCCGGGCCGTATCAAAGGTATTGATTCCCGACGCAACGGTAAGTTTCAGCATTTTGCTACGCTCCTCAAGGCCCGGCTGGCCAGCCTCGTTTGAAATCCCATAGTTCATCCCCAACTGAACCGTTCCCAGCGTAAGCTGCGAAAACTGGTAAGAACCAAAAGTCGAATATTTCATTTTTAAAATAGCCGGATTACTGAATGTTTGAATAGGAAGTAGGTAAATGCGTACCCTACCTCACCCCGATCACCGATGGCGTACGTATGCCGGGCTTAATTTCTCCACTGACGTATACCCATTGATTATTCCAGAAAACAACCGGCAAAGTTACTCTGGAGGGAATTTGGGTCTGCTCACCAATGTATTCCCAGCTATCGGTTTCAGGGAAATAATAAAGCAGACTTTCTATAATTCCGGGGTGGGTCGCGGGGGTTTTGTATTGAGCGGTGACGGCATCCACCCCGCCCCAGAAAAGAAAACGGTCATTGTTAAGAACAGGTAAAATGGTTCCTCCTGCAGACATCCCCCTGGGCATGGGGGCCAGTTTTTCCCAGGAAGCCTTCCAGCCTTTCTGCTGCCTTTCCAGGGAAAGCCGGTAACTGTCCAGTAGTATATTCCTGAATTTTTCCCCTTTGGAATTAATCCCTGTGTTTTCGCCTCCAAACAGATAACATTTTCCGCCATAATTTGCACAGACCGGGAAAAGCCGTTCCTCGCCGGGCCAGGCTTCCAGTTCAAACCAGCCAGCCGTGACATCCGTCAGATCCAGTGCCAGGCATGTTTGAAGTGCCGGACCGGTTGCCGACTCGTTTCCGCCAAAAATGACGATTAAATCCCCCATCAGAAGCCCGGCCATATTGGCCATCGGCGAAGGTAACGATGGCAAATCTCTCCGGAGGATTTTGGTACCATCCCACTGCATGGCCGTTACCTGCCTCGAATAGCCATTTTCATTACTCCCGCCGATGAGGATTACCTCGTTTTTATGGGTTACCGAAACACCATAAGCCATGGGTGACGACAATTTCTCTTTTGCCTTGATCCACGTTTTATCCCGAAGGACATAGATATCCTCGTACCACTTTTTTTTGCCCCCTTCCCAGGGATATTTTTCAGGGAAATTGGCCCCACCCATTGCAATAAGCGCATCATTGCTAACGCCAGCGTACATACCTGCCCAGCCCTTTCCTCCCGGAAGTGATGGAAGCTCGGACCATTTAATAGCTGTTTGCGCTATGGTATCTGAAAAAATCAACATAAAAATCAATAACAAACTGTATGAATAGTTTTTCATTTGGGGCTTTTCCTAACGGTTTAATTGTAAACGTTGAGCAGCAGAACGGCTCCAGGGCCTGGCTCGCCATACCCGCCGGTAATGAGCAGTTTCCGGACCGAAGCATTGTCTTCAACAAAACAAATATTGCTCGTAAGCGGCAGCGTGGTGTCGATACTGAAGAGTAACTCCCCGCCTGGATCCAGAACCTGTACTGCCTGCATTCCGTAATGTGCAACCCACAGATTACCCTGATGATCCAGCGCCAGGCCGTCGGGGAGATTATCTGTCCTGTTTCCCGATGAGTGCCGGGGCAGTTCTGCAAAAACTTCTGCCTTTCCTTTTGCAATACCCGGCTCCTTTAACTCCATAACAAGAATGCGGTTCTGATAACTTTCCGCCACAAAAAGGTACCTTTCATCTTTTGAAAGCACAAGGCCATTGGCATAGTCAATATTTGTTGCCACCAGCCGTTCCGTTCCGTCAGTACCTTTAAAAAACACTTTTCCTTCGGTCCTGATGGAATCTGTAAAGTAAAGGTTTTGGTTCTCGTCAAGTATCAGGTCATTGGGTGCACCGATGCCAACTCCCGCGCATTTCCCGCTCAGCAGATGACCTTTAAAATTTCCAGCTGAATTGTAACAGCTGATACTTGCCAGCCGACTATCACAAAACCAGTGCTCCCCATTCGGCAATACCACCTGCCCGTTCGGACAGGTTCCGTCTGCCCATTTTGAATAAATGCCGTTGGCATCAACTTTCCCGATAAAACCACCGGTTAGTCCTGTGAAATAGTAGTTCCCTTCCACATCGGTAGCCGGCCCTTCAGTATAAAAGGGGAGATCCAGGAGCTTTGTTACTGAAAAAGATACCATGATTTTGAAAGACAGGTTTTGAAGGAATAAACGGGGCAGATGAAGTTCACCTGCCCAGCTTACCAAGTGTGAAAAAGTATATGTTTCGCTTTTAAAACTGATCCGCAGATGGTCTGGCGCATACAACATCTACTTCAAATTTCAGTAAATCTCCCAGACAACCGATCAGGGTAGTTCGGGCCGGAAAAGGTTCTTTAAAATATTCACGATAAATGGCATTAAATTCTGCTAGGTATTCCTGTTTTCCTACATAATTTCTTACCTGAACGGCATCATCCAGACTGCAGCCGGCTGCTTCAACAATTCTTTTGAGGTTATCAAAAGAGCGGCGGCACTCGCCTTCGAAAGTATCGTTGACAATGGCTCCGCTGTCGTCCACGGAAGCCTGGCCAGATACAAAAAGATAATCTCCGGAAATGATTCCGGCCGAAAACGGCAAATGACTTTTAGGGATATTTGCTCCGCTTACTACTATTTTTTTACTCATAATACACCAAATTTTAGATATGCTTCTGTTGCTTTCATTCCATTTTTAATAGCATCACGCGTGATGTTTTCCGCTGATACCTTTGCCAGCGCAGCTTTAATCACTTCTGCTTCAATTTCCTTTGGAACCACCACAATGCCGTCCTCGTCCGCCATTACAATATCCCCCGGACTAAACTTCACTCCATCTATTTCGACTGTAACGTCCAGATCAATTACCCGCTGGCGGTTGGCACTGTCGTACGGATTTTTGGAAGTGGCAAATACCGGAAATTTCATGTCCCGCATTTTATCAATATCCCGAACGGCACCATGTACGATCACCCCCTGGCAGCCGCTGTTACGAGCCGCCGTGGCCAGCAGTTCTCCCCAGATGCCCGAACGGTTAGAACCTCCTGCCGCAGCGATGAGGATATCCCCGGGCTTACAGGAATCCACTGCCTGCAATTCCAGCTCATAAGGGTTTTTATCGACGTCGTACATATCAGCCCATAAGGTAGTTTTACACCGTCCGATCAGTTTGGGAATACCCGTATAGGCATGAAAAGTGATGCGTGTAGCCTGCTGCGTGTACCCCATCTGATCAAGTACATCGGACAGGACAGCTACGTAAAGCTGGTTTTTAATTTCTTCTAAATCCATGTTATTTTGACGATTCACTTATATTTTCACTTTTATTATCAATTGCTTTCAAGGTAAAGCCAGTAAGCTGCTGTTCGCACTATTTCTCATTCGCTTTCTTTTTGTGGGCGGATACGATAAAGCAAACCGGCACAGATCAGCAAAGTTACTGCCGCCACCCTGAACATAATATCAAGATTTACATTTGCGTCCCGAAGCGCCCCGCCCGCATACAGGCCAACCCCTCCCACTATGCAGGCAACCATATTCAGGAACCCGTAACCTGTGGCCAGATACCTGGGATTAATGATCATACAAAGGATAGGCATCATGTTGGCGTCCAGGAAGGTACGGGTGAAAGCATACACCATGAAACACCCGATGGCCACCTCCAGAACCGTGGTGCTGCTGGCTATAAAAATCCCCGGCGCAGCCACGATGAGCCCGATGACCGGCAACATGATACGCGCCCTGGGGTAAGAACGGCTCCAGCGGTCGGCCAGATACCCGCCCGTCAGCACGCCTGCCAGAGAGGCAGTATGGAAGTATCCGGTTGCATATATCCCTGCCATACTTTGCGACAGGTTAAAATGTTCTTTGTAATAAGTGGGCAGCCAGCCTACCACCATCCAGCTGATGATACTCCCCAGCGCCCAGAAAGAAAGGGCAAGCAGGTAAGTTTTGTTGCCGAGCAGTTCACTTATAGCGATTTTAAAACCGATCCGCTGTGGTGTTTCTGTCGAATCAGTCAGGTGGGTATCCTCCTTTTTTCTGTCGCGAAGGGTGAGCAGCAAAACTACTGAATACATCATGCCAATCATCCCAAAAACGGCAAAGGCAAAGTTCCAGGTGCGGTTTTCGGCCAGCAAGCCGCCGACAAACCCCAAGCTCTGCCCGATCATAATTCCTCCCATGTGAATGCCCGTGGCCAGAGAACGGGTATTACCACGATGATAATCTACAATCAATGCAAGGGCGGCAGGGATGTAACAGGCCTCGCTGATGCCCATGAGGGCACGGGTAAATAGTAATTCTTCAAATGTGGTAGCATGAGCGGTGAGCCAGGTTACCACCGACCATACGAATAGGCTGCCTATAATGACCCGGCTGCGATTGAAGCGATCGGCCAGAAAACCAGCTACCGGGCTCAACAATCCATATATCCATAAAAAAAGTGAAGTAAGCAGTCCGAACTGGGCATCTGTCATCGGAATTTCCTGCAATATGGACCCACGCATGGTAGTGATCATCATACGGTCAAGGTAATTGAGGCAACCCACCACACACAGCAACGCCACAACCAGCCAGGGATAAAAACTCTTTTTTAGCTTAACTGCACCTGTAATTTCACTCATATTCTAATGGTTGGAATGTTTGATGGTTGAATCTTGATTCAGGCTAAATTTCATTATCTTGGATAACTCAAAAAAACAGCTTTCCGACAGGATGAGCCAACAGGGAAAGGCTTGGTTTAACATCCTTGGACCGTAGGTACAAAACAATCTTATTGAATATTCCCGTTGCCAACGTATGGCACGCCGCATTTCAACATAGATCGTCTTTATTACTAAGCTTATGTCCCTAACGGGACACAAGCCGCATCTCGTAAATCTACTTGGCCTTAATTTGGTTAAAAGACTTAATGCGATTGTAGTAAGCTCTTAGCCATTAAACCAATCTTTAATATTACTGATACTTTCTTCATGGCTAATAGTCCGTACCTCCGGCAGGTTGAAATTCCGGTCAACTGAACCCATATCTTTAAATCCGCTTCCCGTTACGAGGCATACCACCGTTTCGTTTTGGTTAATCTCGTTTCTGGAAATTGCATTTTCCAGTCCGGCTAGAGCAACTGCTCCGGCAGGTTCGCTGAAGATACCTTCTTTCTGTGCCATCTGTTTCTGCCATTTAAAAACATCAGAGTCACCAACTACATATCCGTTTCCGCCGAGTGCACGGCAGTTGGTGATTACTTCATCGCCATCTATTACACTGGCCACCTGCAAACCACTTACCGTTGTAACCGAAGCGTTCACAGCCATTGCCCTTAGCAGCCCGTTTCGAAGCTGGGAAGCGATGGTGTCGTTACCTTCTGGTTGTACGCAATGTACCTTTGTTCTGGAAGAGGAACTCAATACGCCTTTGGTAACAGCCAGCGTTAGTCCGCCGCCACCGGCAGGAGAGAAAATATGATCGGCTGGACCTGAAAGCTCCTCATTGATTTCGTATACCAATGTCTGAACTCCCTGCATGGCCGACGGACAGTACCTGAAAGCACTGATCGGCAACGGAAGCTGCCGTGATACACATATTTTTTCCAGATCTTCAAACACACGCGTGGTCATCTCAGCATTTTTACCAAAATCCTTCACCATCAGAATCTGCGCGCCGTAAAGCTGCATCTGTTTCACTTTTGGCAGCGGAGCCCCATCCACAACTACCAGAATGCAGGTGATACCGGCTGCCGCACAGTAGGCAGACAAGGCTGCTCCTGTGTTCCCGCTGGAAGTGGCAATACATACTTTTTGGCCAGCGGCGCGCATTTCACTCACCAGTACCGCAGCAAAACGGTCTTTGTAGGAACCCGTCGGATTGAGATTTTCCAGTTTGAAATACAAATTGGGAATTCCAAGCTCCTTGCCGATGTATCCGGATTTCACCAGTGGGGTCTGCCCTTCTCCCAGCAGCATCCTGTATGGCTCAGGAACGGCAGGTAAATAAGAATCGTAATGCCAGATCGTTTTCAAAATTCGTCGGGAAACTGTTGTTTTTTAACTGAATACTTACTGAAATTAGGCTTAAACCCGCCATCCACCAGCAGGGTAGTACCGGTGATGTAGGAAGCGGATTCTGAACTCAGCCAAAAAACGGCTTCAGCTACCTCCTCAGGGGTTCCGCCGCGGCCAAGCGGGACAGCATCAGTAACCTCCTCTATCAAACGGGCGCTGATGTTCTCCCCCTCCTGATCAACATAATCATGACTGAGCTCGGTGTCGATGTACCCCGGCGCCACACCCACTATCCTGATCCCACTTCGTCCGTAGGTCACTGCGGTTTCTTTTATCAGACTTTCCAGTGCACCTTTGGCTGCAACATAGGCCGATCCTGTACCCGAAGTACGTTCCGCCATCATGCTGGTGATATTCACAATCACACCGCCGGTTTGCTTTTCCTCCATCACCGCCGCCGCCCAGCCGGTGAGGAATGCGGGAGCGGTAAGACATATCCTCAGGGTTTTTTCCCAGATATCCAGCTGCATGGTACGCATGCTTTCGATGGTCCGCCATGCCGCATTGTTCACCAGGACATCTATCCTACCCCACTTTTCTGCCGTTTTATCAATGATACTTTTTAAATAAACCGGATCCGACAAATCGCCCGACAGCGTCAGACAATCGGTTCCGTATTTATTCTCAAGCACCCCGGTAAGGACCGACAACCCCTGAAAGTCGATGTCGCACAAGGTAACGTTATATCCTTTTCCGGCAAATTGATGAGCAGTTGCGCTCCCGATACCTCCTGCTGCGCCGGTTATGATCACTACTTTTGGATTACTCATAAATCACAGTTTTACCCGGTTTCTCAATCGGCAGAATCCCCCCCAACGCATCCCCTTTTTTCACTTTCACCAATGCCCTTTGCAAAAAAGCAAGACCAGCCATATCAGCAAAAACCTCAACGACTGTACCTTCCAGGACATCCACAATCTTTCCCCAACGCTGTCCTTTCTCCACCATTTCACCCAATGTAACCTCAGCTATGAAAATTCCGTCGGCAGGTGAAGGCATTTTACCCTGGAGATAACCGCTGTTATACCGGTAGTCTTCTACCCAAAAACGATTTTCAAGTGGTTCCGTTACGGACTGAGCCTCAACCATACCCAGGCTTGCCAATAAATTTAAAAACCCGCTTTTATACGCTTCCGTCACCTTGCCTCTGATACCCGTTCCTCCACCATATTCCAGATAGATAGCCGGAACTCCGGCATCCCTGGCAACGGAAAGTGTTCGGCCGTCGGGCCGGTGTTCCGTTCCCCAGATGATGGGCAAATTAAAAGACCCGGCCATTTTTCGCTGTTTTTCAAGAATGTCGGTCGAAGGATGCAGCATGTAACCAGCCAGCGGGGCAATGTCATACATCACACCTCCGGTATGCATATCCACCAGATAATCCGACGACTCAATCAGTTTGCTGATCTCGGCCGCAGCTGTCTCCGAGGAAGTTCCAAGCTCATTACCCGGACAGATACGCGCCAGATCCAACCCATCGGTACCATACCGGGCAGCCGATTCATACGCACCTTCGTTTACTATAGATACTATGGTTACGGTACCTCTTGTAAGTTTCCCGGGGAGTTCAGCCAGCAACTCAAGCGTGGCCAGCATCGGTTCGTATTCGTCTCCATGCACACCGGCAGTCAGCAGAACGTCCGGTCCTTCGGCACCGGATGTTATTTTTTTATAGTTCATATTGCTTGTTGACCATTGATTGAATGACCATTGTTTTATTAACCATTGAAATGTAACCGACTATTGACGATCTTGAATACCTAGGGCATTTCGGCTGGTTATTCGTTTCCTTTTATTTTTACAAATCTTCAGTACCTAACGGCATTCATGAATCAGGATAGTCTGTACTACTTACCACCGTCACCGTCAACCACCCAACTCTTAACTTTTCATTCTTCACTCTTCACTCCCAGACAGCCCACAATACCTGACGGCACTCATGAATCAGAATAGCCCGTGCTACCGCCTACTGCTCACCGCCTACTGTCACTGTCAACCTCCCAACTCTTCACTCCCTGATCACCAAATCAGTGCTCTCCTTCATAATAAGCCCCCCCGCAGGTAGGTTCTTTGGGATCGAAAATGGAAAGTGTTTTAAACATCAGGCGGGCAATTTCCTGGTGCCCCGTTTCACCTGGATGAATGGGATCGTTGAGCCATTGCCGGTAAACCGGAGTGCCGGCTTTCATACTATCCTCCCAGTATTGGTAATTATCAACCAGGATGACATTCCGGTTTTGAGCCACCCGGCGGATCACAGGCACGTACAGGGGCAAGGTAGCGCCACGGTCCGGGGCTTTTTCAGGAATAAGAATGTTTGGCGTATGCAAAACAGGCACTGCTCCCGATTCCCTTATTTTTGCGACGATCGTTTCCAGATTCAGCTCAAAAACTTCGGTAGTAAATCCGCTTCGGATGCAGTCGTTGGTTCCGAGCATCAGAGATACCACCGCCGGACGAAACTGCGTGATCCGCCAGTCGAAGTCGTCCAGAATGTTGCGAGTCGTATTTCCGCTTATGCCCGTGTTGACCACCACATCCCGCATGCGTTTAAGCTCCCAGCGGATACGCTCACCGAAAATCTCTGGGTAAGAGCGGTATCCCTTCGTATGTTTTGCCCCGTGGGTGATGCTATCGCCCGTAAAGAGCCAGATTACCGGTTTTCCCTTTGCAGTCATCAAAGCTGCAATTTTCTCTAGATCAGCAGTGGCATCCCCAGTGTTCCCGGGGCTAACAACGACCGTCCGAGCTGCCACCTGCCGGTTCACCATCACAGAAAGTGCGGTCCCCAGACCCGTTATTTTCAGAAATTTCCGCCTTGACGGCATCAGATTTTTCATCATTTGTACAGCCATTTCTTGTTCAGACGCGTGATATTGACCGTCGCCAATTGCGTAGTTCCGGCGCAGTAGCCAAGCAGTACTTCCTTTTTGGTAAAATGGATCGCAGTATAGCAGTACCAACCTTTGGGATCAGTCTCGATATTTTTGAGATTTTCCCAGGTTTTACCCTCGTCCCTGGATATGGCGATTGTGAGCGGTGTACGTACCCCGCCATGCCAGGCTGCTTCTTTTACTTTATTGTTATTCCAAACCAACAGCAGATCTCCGGTTGAAGGAATCCGTGTCATGGATGCCGGAGAAACCGGTGAATGGATGGTACTTGGCTCAATATGGCTCCATGTCTGCCCCTGGTCCTTGGAGTACGAAAGCTGCTGGAACCCGCTGTCTGTCCGGATAAACATCATAATCCTGCCATCTTTCAGTTCCACAACACCGGGCTCCTGGGTGATTATATCAGAGGTATTCGGCACTGCTTCTCCGGATTTCCAGGTAACGCCATTGTCATCAGAGAAATAACTGAACAAAGTAGCCTTGGCCTGCCATTTTCCGTCCAGGGACCGGTGCATCGCAACAGCCATGAGCAAGCGACCACTTTTTAACTGAATTACCCGGTTGTTGTTTAAGACAAAATAACCTTTCCGATCGGTAATACAGGACGTTGGCGCACTCCAGGTTTTTGCTTCGTCGGATGATATCCTCATCAGTGGGATACAATCCGTTTCCGAATTCTTTTTCAAATAAAACAAAGCAATTTTCCCGTTCTGCAACCTCAGCAGCGACACCGACATCACATTCATATCTCCTTCCCGTTCTACAATGAGCTGGTCTTCCTGCGTCCAGGTTTTGCCGCCGTCTTTGGAAAATCGTCCGGCCAGGTAGGCCGGTGCGTGGTCGCTGGTAGACTTGCCCGTGTAATGGCTGTATACAAAAAGTATGCGCCCATCTTTCAGCGTAATAAAATCGCCTTCACTATTGCGCGGATTATTATCTCCTGGTGCAAGCTGCAGGGCCAGCACCTGAGACTGGTTCTTTTGCGAAAATGCCTGTTCCGCGCGGCAGCAGAAAAAAACTGCCAGAAGAGAAAAAACATACCGGAATAACACGTTCGTTTTTTTCATACAGTTAAAAGATGGTAAATGATCAGGGGTTTAGGAAGAGTCAACTTATTTATCTAAAATCCATTTCAGGCTCAGCCGCCGGATGGTTACCTGTGTGGTAGCCCAGTCGAAATACCCAAGCAGAACTTCGTCTTTTGTAAAATGAATGGCGGTATAACAGAATGACCCGGAAGGGTTATCTTCAATATTCTTCAAGTTTTGCCAGGTGGAGCCCTCGTCTTTGGAAATGGCGGTTGTCAGTGGTGTTCTTCTTTCTTTGGTAGCCGGATTTTTCCCGTCATTATTGTTCCAGACAAGCAGCAGGTCACCCATGGAAGGTATACGGGCAATCGATGCGGGAGACAGCGGAGACGCTATTTTGCTCGGCTCGATCGGGCTCCACGTTTTGCCTTCGTCACGTGAAAAAGAAAGCTGCTGAACGCCACTATCCGTACGGATAAACATCATGATACGCCCGTCTTTAAGCTCAATCACCCCCGGTTCCTGGGTAATGATCTTTTTCGTATTGGGTATCTCCGCAGACGAAGTCCAGTTTCTACCGTTATCGTCGGAATAATAACAATATATAATCCCCTGATTTTCAAACGCTCCACCTTCTTTGGTGTTATGCAAAGCCACCGGCATCAGTAACCTTCCGCTCTTCAACTGGATAACCCTGTTGTTATTCAGCACAAAATAGTTTTTCCGATCGGTAATGCAGGGTGTAGGATTACTCCATGTTTTGCCCTCATCCGATGAGATCCGCATTTGAGGGATACAGTCGGTAAAAGAATTTTTCCTAAGATAAAACAGTGCGATTTTCCCGTTTTTCAGTCGGAGCAGCGAAACAGACATTACATTCATATCACCTTCCTGCGCTACGATCATCTGATCTTCGGTTGACCAGCTTTTGCCGCCATCTTTGGAATACCTTCCGGCCAGAAACGCCGAACCATGATCGTCCGGATTTGTACCTGTATAATGTGTATAGACAAATAAAATGCGTCCGTCTTTTAATGTAACAAAATCACCTTCACTGTTTCGGGGGTTATTTTTACCCCTGGGCAATTTCATCGCGTAAACGCCCGCCTTGTGGTCCTGCGAAAAGACATCCCCTCCGGATAACGCGGCCGCAACCGTTAATAAAGCAAAAATGAGTACCCTGGTTATTTTTTTCATTGTAGGTTTAGTTATTTGTAAATCTCATCCAGCCCGAGCCTAATCACACGCGACTGCTCAAGTCCCGCTCCCATTCCATAACCGAGCAGCACATGGTCTTTCACAAAATGAATGGCCGTGTAGCAGAAAGTACCTTCCGGATTGTCTTCAATGTTTTTCAGATGCTGCCAGGTAACGCCCTCATCTTTTGAAACAGCAATGGTGAGAGGAGTCCTTTTTCCCTTGAAATAGCCCTCCCCTTTCGCACCGTTGTTATTCCAAACCAGCAGAAGATCACCAGTGGAAGGTATCCTGGATATCGACGCAGGCGATATGGGAGAGGCAATGGCCGATGGTGAAACGGGACTCCAGGTGATACCCCTATCTTTGGAATAGGAGTAGTACTGAAAACCACCATTGGCACGAATGTGCATCAGTATACCTCCGTCTCTGAGTTCAGTAATACCCGGTTCCTGGGTAATCACGCTGTCGGGGTTGGGGACTGCATTTCCCGATTTCCAGGTCAACCCGCTGTCATCGGAATAGTAGCAACGTAACGTTCCGCGGTTATTCCATTTGGTTTCCGGCGTTTTGTGCAGCGAAACCGGGATGAGTATTCTGCCCGACCGAAGTTGCCTTACCCTGCTGTTGTTTACAACGAAATATCCTTTGGTATCCGCAATACACGGCCTTGCTTCTCCCCAGGTCTCGCCTTCGTTAGCGGAAACGCGCATCATGGGAATACAATCATCGGTTCCGTTTTTACGGATATAAAACAAGGCAATTTTTTTAGCCGAAAGACGAAGCAGCGAAACCGACATGACGTTGCTTTTTCCTTCATTTTTAACCACGATCTTATCTGTAGCCGTCCAGGTTTGCCCTCCATCGGACGAAAAGCGAGCTGCCAGATCGGCGGGGGCAAAATCACTGGCGGAAGAGCCCGTGTATCTGGAGTAAACAAACATGATCCGCCCATCGTTGAGGGTGATAAAATCGCCTTCGCTGTTTCTAGGATTATTGTCTCCCGCCCTGATATCCAGCACCGCATGGCTTCCCGCAATGGTTTGGGCGTAACCGTTCAGCACGACCAGTAAAAAGCAGATAATCTGTCCGCAGGTATGGGTTAAAATTCTCATCAACTTTGGTTCAGCTGTGCGTTTATTCATTTTTCAGGGGGAAAAGACATGATCATCGGATCAGGCCCGAGGCCTGATTTTATAATGGATACCACTTCAAGTGTTTTCATATCCACCACATGAATACCGTCGGAATCCGACGTTTTTATTTTGACCCGTTCAGATCCATCCGGCATGAGCTGCACCTCTTCGGAATCCTCGCAGCCTACAAAGGCATACCGCCCGTCAACGGTCAGTTCTACGCCGATGGCAAAATCACCGACGCGGATCCGTTTGATCTCTTTCCGGGTCGCAACGTCAAGTACGGTCAGTGTGCCTTCCTTCACCCAGCCCGCTACCAGTGCCCGTTTCCCATCCGCAGTAAAACGGATACGCACAGGCATACCTTTACATTCGAAAGTTTCGATGGGTTTGTAAGTCAACAGATCAACAATCGTGATGGTGCCCGCCGTTTGATTACCTGCCCACAGGTATTTACCATCGGGCGTAAAGGCTAATCCTTCGCAACCCGGGCCACAGGGGATCTGGGTAATGAGCCTGCCCGATTCCCGGTCAATGACCGAAATATTCTCAGAAGTAATGTTGGCCGTGAAGAGCCGTTTGCCATCTGCAGACACATATACCATGTGAGAAATTTTCCCTTCCGTAGGTATCGTTCTTGTTATTTCATTGGTTTTTGTATCAATTTCAACTATAAAACCCGTTTGCCCGGCCGTGAAATAGGCGTTTCTTCCGTCAGGCGCCATGGCCACACCGTGAATCCGGGTGTATGCTCCTGTATTAATCTCCTTCATTTGTTTTCTGCTGACCAGATCAATGACGGAAATCGTGTTACCAGGTGCCTTGTAGCTGCTCAGATAGGCCGTTCGCTGATCGGGCGTAACGGCTATCTCGTGAGGATTGGGGCCGGTAGGGATAGTTTCAATGACTTGAAAAGTTTTCGGATTGATAAAAGAGAGCGTATTGGAATGCTTGTTGGCTACCAGCAAAACCGGTTTGCGTTTCTGAGCATACGCCTGGGGAAATACTATCCCAAAAAGCAGCCACTGGGCCGCAAAGGCCAACAGAAAAGCCGGGTATCTTGTTGTAATGTAAATTTTCTTACGAATCACGCTGACAGTACTGTTTTAAATTTTCCCCAGAGCAAAAAGTTTGTTTTGGCTTGTAAAACTCATTACCTCTGAAAAATGATAGACACTTGCCACCTGCTTGCCTTTTTCCAGTACCGGCGTTGGTACTTCAACGACGAAATCCGCAAAATCGGGCGCATTAAATGCTATATAGGCCAGCCGCAGGGAGTCCATTAGCTCGTCGTATTTTTTTGTTAGGTCCGGCAGTACCACGGGGCCGGTATCGGTTTGATATAACTTTTTAGCTCTGTTGATATTAATTGTTTTACAGGGACATTCGATCATGGCGCTCATGCCGGTTTCCTTGTTGGTGATCACCGTCTGGGTCACAATGGGTATGCCCGCCATCGTAGCTTTGTTTATTTTTTCCCAGGTATCCAGCTCGGTAATGACGGGCGCGGCCGGCAAGCGGATGATCGGATCGCTTCCCCACATATTCCCCATGGTTTTAATACTGCGATACCCCTTGCGTTCATTCACATGGCGACGAAATACAAGTACTTTACCGTCACCGAAAATGGGGGTGAAGTCATAGTTATCCTGGTAAAACAGATTTTTGGCAGCGAATGTGTCTTCACTTTTACATGCTCCGCCTTGAAAATATTCAATGGTTTTCCCTGTTTGGGTATCTGTGATGACGGTCCGGCTTTCAATCCACATCCTGACCGAATTCATATCGCCGGTATTACATACAAAGGATTTTCCATAATCCAGACACTTGGAGCTTTTAGCTAGTTGCTGAGCCGTTTCCGCAGAAGTTATGTAGGGTGTCAGTGCAAAAGCAGAGGTAGCCAGAAGCCCATTCTGAAGAAAATTCCTGCGTGAGTTTTTACCTTTTTCTGATTCGTCTTTCAAAGTTCTGTTCGTCATAAAATTTGTTTTTGTATTCGTTGTGGGGCTACCGGGTTCTGAATTTTACTGATAGATCCAATCCAGGCTCAACCGCTTGATATCCGTGATTGACAAACTCGTTCGCTTAGGTCTGTTTCCGGCGCAGTAACTAAGCAGTACTTCTTTCTCACCTACAAAATGGATGGCTGTATAACAGTACCAGCCGTCCGGATCCGACTCCAGCGTTTTCTGGTGAAGCCACGTTTTGCCTTCATCCTTTGAAATGGCCAGATTCAGAGGGGTGCGCAGGCCTTTGGCTTGGCCGCTTTTCGCACCATTGTTATTCCAAACCATCAGCAGATCTCCCGTGGAAGGTATCCTGGCAATGGTGGCGGGAGATACCGGCGACTCAATGGTCGTTCGGCCGGCGGCACCCCAGGTTTTGCCGTTATCCTTTGAAAACGACTGGTACTGCACACCCGCATCGGTACGAATGATCATCATGATTTTCTTCTTTTTCAACGCGATCAACCCGGGCTCTTGTGTGACCACACCATCGGGATTAGCAATCTCTTGGCCCGATGTCCAGGTTGACCCATTGTCATCCGAATAATAGCAAAACAGTTTCCCACGTTCATTGAATTTGCCTCCCTCCGGTGTGATGTGCCAGGCTACGGGCATCAGGAGCCTGCCATTTGCGAGCTGAATGACCCGGTTATTGTTTAACACAAAGTAGCCTTTTTTATCAGTGATACAGGTTACGGGATCTCCCCAGGTCTGGCCTTCATCACGTGATATCCGCATCAGCGGAATACAGTCATCCATCGAATTTTTCCGTGCGTAAAACAGGGCTATCTCTCCGTTTTTCAGACGTAACAGGGATACCGACATCACGTTCATTCCGGCATCATTTTTGACCACTATCTGATCTTTGTCAGACCAGGTTTTTCCGCCGTCGGAGGAGTAACGACTAGCCAGGTAGGCCCCAGCGAAGTCGCTGGAAGATTTACCTGTAAAGTGGCTGTAAATAAAAAGGATGCGACCGTCTTTCAGTGTTACAAAATCACCCTCGCTGTTCCTCGGGTTATCCTCTCCCGGTGAAAGCCGGAGTACAAGTGCAGGGTTCTGCTGTGCCAGTGCTTTTTTAAAAAAGCCGGGCATGAGCAATAGCGACAAGCATATCAATTTACATATCCATTTCATATTCAGTTACGTAGCTTTTGGTAAACAATGTTTTCAATTTGCTCTGCCAGATTTGCCGCAATGATTTCGTGTCCCCGGTCGTTGGGATGAACCCCGTCTAGCATCAGGGTTTCGTAGCTTATCCCGGTTGTCTTCTGATAATTTTTAAAACTCTTAAAGTTATCGACCAGACCGGTATGGTATTTTTTTGCCAGTTTTCTCACCACCCTGCAATACTGAAGCAGCCTGTCGTTCTGAATATCCCCATACTTCTCGCCCAGGATATTGGGTACCATCAGAATGACACTGATCCCTCTGGACTGTAAAGTTTCAATCATGTAAGTAAGGTTGGCCCGATACTTGTCCAGCGGAATACGGGAAGGGCCATTCTTCACTTTGCTGTCAATATGCGCATCATTAATGCCAAAACTGATATTTACAATGTCAGGATGATGGCCCAGAACGTCAGTATCAAAGCGGTCCAGCGCGTGTCTGATTTTGAAAAGACCATGATCCGCCAGGTGTCCCGAATGACTTCCCGGTATTCCGGAATTGATGATTTGTGCTTTAATTCCTTTTTCTGCCAAAAGTCCGGGAAGCCGCTGGGCAAATACCTGCTTAATGGTTATCCTGGTGGCAGTCACCGAGTTTCCGAATACCACGATTTTAACCCCGGATGAATCCTGCGGTTGAAAATAATCATTTTCGCTCCGGTAATTTCCGGCCAACACTGTATCCACAAATCCGGCTGTGAGCAGCACCAGGATAAACCATTTTTTAAAAGACATCAGTCAGCGTAGGGTCGGGCGTTAAGTCAGATCTACTTCTATTTCAATGCTTGAAAACCAGCAGCCGGACGCTGCCGACCTTGAATTTTCAGCCTGAACATTAGTCAATAAAATCCCTTTCGTTTAGTTTCATTCTCAGGTCTCCCTGCATGGTAGTCACCCAAAGTTCACCTGGTTTTGCTTCGAAAATATACGGATAGGAGATCCAGGCCTTTGAAGTATCACTGTTCTGAATCTTATACGATTTGGCGATGACTTTCGGTTTACTCCAGGTTTTACCGTCGTTTTCAGAAAAAGCAACTGAAAGTTCCTCCCGGTGATTGCTGGCGGCCACCTCTGAAAATTGCCCATCGCCCCCTCTGAGCGGGTAAGTATCCTTTCCATCAGGAAAACGGCGGTTCCACATCAGCACCAGCCTTCCGCTGGTCAGCCTTTTCAGTTGCCCCGGTGCCGAACTTGCCGCGATACCTGTTGGCCTTATCCCTTTCCAGGATATCCCCTCGTCATCCGAAAAACATTCCCAGAAGGTACCCCAGTTAGTACGCATGAGCTGCCAAATGCGGCCATCCTTTAATTGTTCGATCGTGGATTCGGTTACACCGCTGTGGTGCCCTATCCCACCAAGGTCGATCACATTGGATCTCTCCCAGCTTTTACCCTCATCCCTGGAAGTATAGGTTAACACGGTATGGTGCCCGGGATTATGGCGCATCATCATGGAAGTAAAAATCACGTTTCCGTTGCGGGTTTCAATCATGCTCCTGATAGCACCGGTATGTTCATTATGTCGTTTCTGAACATCCTGCCAGGTTTTTCCGCCGTCCAGGCTCCGAATGGTATAGGTAGGCAAAATGGCTCCCGGCGAATCGGAAATATCTGCCTGCCAGTTCCAGTTGCCCCTTTCAGCGAGGTTCAGAAAGGCAAATACCAGCACTCCGTTACGCGTTTTCAGAAGCGCTCTTTCTCCCGAGATATTGAACTTTTCAGGATTACTGAACATTTCGTGTTTTTCCCAGGTTTTGCCTTCATCCTTGCTGATCAGGCATTTATTTCCATCAATGGCAACGATATTCCCCTCCTGATTGCGTACGAAAGGGCCCAGTATCTGCCCTTTCAGTTCTTCGGTATTACGGGGTATCCAGGCTCCGGAAGAGGTTATTTTACCATTTTGTTCATTAAATACGGGGGCCTGCGCTTTTACAATCTTACCGGCACACAACACCAGGCTCAGAAGTAAAATCGCTTTTCCTGTTTTGAATCTTGCTGTCATAAGCTGAACGGATTAAACCTTAGTGATTGACAATACCACTGACTGCGGCAATACGGTCGAGTATTTCCTGTACATCGTTTTCTTCCCAGGACTTATTTCCAAGACCCAGCGGCGGATTAGGAATGCCGATGTCCACTCCGTGTCTCATGTACATTGCCTTTTGAAAGAACGTCCAGATATTAGGCAGAACATGATTGATGATTTCCTGGAAGGTGAGCATAAAACGGTTGCCCAGCTCAAAATTGCCTCCGATAAATTCTTTACGGACATACTGGCACTCTTCCCCCCAAAGGTTAAAAAAGCTGCCGATCGCTCCTACAGTACCGCACAAAGTGGCCTGACAGAAAAGTTCGTCCGCACCGCTGAAAAGAATGAGATCTTCTCCGGCCAGAATATGCATCAGACTTATCTCGTAAAGGTTCTGCGTCGTTAGCTTCATTCCACCAATGTTGGGCAGCCCCAGGATCTGATCGATATAATAACGGGCATCGCCACCGAATATACTCTGATTACCTACGTGGTAGGGAAAAAATGGTATATCAATAGCAGAACTGATCGTGCGGTAATGCGCCAGGGCATTCTGAGCGCCGCCCTGGTAGTAAATAGGAGCTACGGTCGAAATCCCGTAAACACCGGCCTCCTGTGCCGCCTGGGCGAGCCGTACCGACTCCCGGGTGTTGAGTGCACCCACCTGGGCAATGACCGGGAGCTTCCCCTGGGCCACATCTATTACCTTTTTGGTTACTTCAACCCTTTGTTTTTCAGTAAAAAGAACCCCTTGCCCGGTGGAACCAAGAATATATAGGCCATCCAATTTCTGATCCACACATAACTGAACTATCTTTTCCAGTTCGGCAAACTGTGGGGCTCCCTCCTGATCGACGGGTGTTAAAAGTGCGGGCCAGAGGCCTCCGATTTCCAATTTGTTACGCATCATGTTGTTTGAAAAAATTCAGAATATTTTACCGTTGCTTGCAGTTTAATTATAGCCAGGATTTTGTTTCACTTTATTTTCCAGACTGAGTGTGTTCGACGAGATCGGGAAGAGCAGCAGGTAGTTTTGCCCGGCACGGCTCTGGAGCGACGGTACCTTCTCAAATGCCTTTCCGAAACGGATCAGATCCCACCAGCGTTTACCTTCCAGTCCAAGCTCTAAAAGGCGCTCTTTTAAGATAGCATCATCATTTGCATCTTTGGTACCATTCACAAAAAGATGATTTGGCAATGCCGTTCCGTAAGCACGTTTGCGCACCTGATTCATTTCTTCGGAAGGATCCTGTCCCAAGGCATTTTTAGCTTCGGCAATCATCAACAGAATGTCGGCATATCGGTACACAATATAATCATTGAGGTACAAACGAACACCGGAATTAATAAACCCTTTGAATTTGGACTGAAGAGCTCCGTAAAATTTCCTGGTTCCCGAAGCCGAAGTATATATTTCGGTGAAAGTAGCATTTCTCCGCTGATCATCTGTGGTGAACTGGTCGCGGAACAAAGCCGTAGGGGCCCAGAAGTTGTTGCCATTCGCCACACCGATTGCCGCCGAGGTAGCTGCATCAATGTCATTTGGAATATAGGCTGCGGAGAAATACATGGCGGCAAAATCATTATCCGTCACCTCGTTTTGCTGAAAACGGATTGAAAACAATGTTTCCCGGTTTCCTTTGTTGGCATAATCAAAAATGCTGGCATAGTTATCCAGGAGAACTACATCCGCTGTTTTCACCTCATTCAGAGCAGCCAGCGCAGTGGTGATATCCGCATTCCCGCCGCCAGCTCGTTTTCCTGTCCAGAGATATACATCCCCTTTCAGCGCATTGGCCGAAGGTTTCGACCAGACAAAACGACCTGTGGGTATGGTATTCGCCGGGAAAAGCTGGATCGCCTTGTCGATATCCGCTTTGATCTGCTTGAAAATATCCGCACTGGCAGTTCTTTCCTTCTGGATGGATTCCGGTGTGAAACCCTCGGTGGGTTCAAGCACCAGCGGCAAGTCCCCCCAGGTTTTGGTCATGGTGAAATAAACATAGGCACGCATCGTGTAAGCCTGGGCCAGCATATCATTTTTGACTGCCTCCGAGGTAAACGTAATGTTTGGCACGTATTTCAGCAGCAGATTACACTGGTGTATCACGGTATACATACCCTGCCACTCGGGACCGGGCGTGGTTGGATCAAGGGTGTTAAGATAATACCGTTCACGGCCGTCGAGACCCTGAACACCGCTGCCTACGGTTTCGCTTCTCCCTTCTCCCCACAAAAACAGGTTTTTACTTGCCTGGGCACGTAAAGTAACGTACATACCGTAGGTACCTCCTTTGGCATCATCCTCGGTTTTCCAGAAAGATGCGTTACTGATCACACTTGTAGGCTTAAGTTCCAGGTTATCCGTGCAGGATGTAAGCGCCAGATTACCAATGGCTGCCAGCATTAAAACTTGATATATCTTTTTCATGATTGTCTGATGGTTAGAGAGAAACATTTACACCAAGAATGATCGTACGTGGAATGGGATACCTTCCGCGGTCATTACCGCCATCCTCAGGATTCAGCCCTTTGTACTTGGTGAAATAATGAAGGTTATTGGCCGTCACATTAAACCGGAGGTTACTGATCTTCACTTTAGACAATATGCTTTTCGGAAGGGTATAACTCAGAGTAACCTCGCGCACCGCCAGAAAATCGCCTTTTTCATAGTAGAATGAATTCCCGCCGTTTACACCTACACCACCCCGGTAAAGATTATTCTGTGCATTCTGATCCGCCCAGTAATATTTCGGAATGTCCGTAACATCTCCCGGCTGCTTCCATGATTTCAAAACCTCCGTTGAAAGGCCTACGTCTCCCTGAAACTGGCCCACCATTTGCGCACGGGGATAATTGTAGATCGTATGTCCTGTGGTATAGTCCATTCTTAGGAACAGGTTGAGCCCCTTATACCCCAGCGAGTTGCTGAATCCGCCCGTCCAGGCCGGGTACGGATTGCCGACATACACCCTGTCGGTACCATCAATGATCTTGTTACCATCAACATCCAGCCATTTTACGTCACCGCCGTATTTGGTTTTATTGGCTCTGGATATCAGATTGTCAACCGGAGCGGAGGCAGCTTCCTCGTCCGTTCTGTATATCCCCAGTTGTTTGTACGAGTACATATCCCCTACTCTTCCGCCTTCCTGGAGTCCGCCTTTCCAGGCCAGCGCACCCAAAGCGGGGTCCCACACCTGTATACCGCCAATGCGGTTGTTGGCGATGCCATTGGATGGCAACGTCAGGATTTTCTGAGTAGTCTTGGCTGCATTGAACGAAACATCCCAGCTCAGTGAAGAGGAAGAAGGCAGGATCCTTGCGCTTACTTCGAGCTCCACACCCTTATTTTCAAGGCTTCCGAGGTTGGTACGGATACTTGAAAAACCGGTAGATTGCGGCAGGCTCATGTCGGTCAGCAGATTGTCCGTTACGCGGCGATAGTAATCAAAAAGCATATTCACCCTGTTGCCGAAGAGGCCTATATCAGCGCCCAGGTCAAATGTTTTGGACCTTTCCCATTTCAGGTCGGCGTTGGAAAGAACGGTATTGGTTACTGCTGCGTTGGTCCCGTACTGGGATCCCACACTATACTGCCCCTGTGACTGGAAATCGGAAAGTCCGCTGATATTTCCGTTAACACCATAGCTGGCTCTCAGTTTCAGACGCAGCAGGTTTTCGGGCAAGGCGGTCCAGAATTGCTCCTTATGTAAGTTCCAGCCTACGGACACCCCGGGGAAAAATCCCCACTGATGATTGGCACCCAGATTGGATGCACCGTCATATCTGGCAGTGAGTGACACCAGGTACTTTTGATCAAAATCATAATTGATGTTTCCAAAATACCCCACCAGCGCCTGCTGACTTTCATATCCGCCAACGGCTACCGGCACAGCCGAAGCATTCAGTGTAGGAATAAGGTCGGTAGATGCGCCCTGGCCAGTCCCCGACAATCCTGTGGTATCTCTTTTGAAATAAGAAAATCCGAGTTTCGCGTCCAGATTATGTTTTCCCTGAAAAGATTTTGCATACGAGAATACCGCGTCGGCCTGGTATTGGGTTCTGGAAAGGTAAGAGCCAGAAGCCGTTCTGGTAGAAACGTAGGTTGCCGGTCCGTTGAAATAAGCTTCCTGGAAAGAGCGGTTGGAACCATCGGTTTTGTAAAGAGATAACTGTGGTGCGAAAGTCAGGCCAGGTAAAATATCCCAGTTGGCGCCGATCGCAAGCGACAGGTTCTCCGAATTCCTTTTGGTTTTAAGTTTATTTAAATGATACTCCGGATTCCCAATGGACTGCCCCTGCCCGGGTGCTAACGTTCCATCTTCGTACCTGTATTTAGTAGTAGGTGCTACGTCAATAGATCTTTCAAAAATGCTGTTATCCGAGAAAACCTGATTATTTCCAGAATTGGAATACATCAGCCTTGAATAAAAACGTAGCTTGTCACTGGCATACAAATCGCCGTTCATGTCAAACGTAAGGCGATTATACTTGGTGGTGATCGTGATTCCCTGCGCATCCATATACCCCACTCCGGCACTGAAAGTAGCTTTATCACTTCCACCCGACAGCGAAATATGATGATTCTGGGTCACACCTGTCCGGAAAAGGATATCTTCAAAATTGGTACCCTGAAAAATGATCGTTTTGGTAGGGTCAATCGGGTCGGGCATACTCTCCCAGCCTTCCTGTAACTTATGCTGGTTATCATTGTTAAGATATTGAGTGGTATAAGGTGACGTCTTTGTCAGATCGTTGCCGGTACCGTAGCCTGATTTCCCCGACAAATTGGTCAGGTAAGCCGTGTTGCCCGTTACCTTGGAAGTTGCCTGTACCCCCAGGCGCTGATAGGTGATATAGTCCCTTGCAGATACCAGGTCATAACCGTTGACCAGTTTGGAAAAAGAAGTATTGTACTGATAGGATACCTTTAATTTACCTGCCTTACCCGACTTTGTGGTGATGATCACAACCCCGTTGGAAGCGCGGGCACCATATATCGCGGTTGATGCGGCATCTTTCAGAACCTGCATGGATTCGATTTCCTCGGAACTGATATCATTCATATTGGGACGGATCACGCCATCCACAATATATAAAGGTGCCGAGCCATTAGGGTTATTAATGGATGTACCGCCACGGAGCACGATCCTGGGTGCTGCACCCGGCTGGCCGGTGGTGGTCTGTACCCTTAAGCCCGCAATGGAGCCTTGCAGGGCCGACCCCGCATTGGCAAACGATATGTTTTCAAGCACCTTATTGTCCAGCTTGGAAATGGATGAGGTAACATTCTCACGCGACTGACGGCCATAACCTACCACAAGTACTTCGTTCAGGTTTTTAAGCTCCGCCTGCAGCGTTACGTTAATTTCCGACTGGGAATTCACTGCTATTTCCTGGGATTTGTATCCCACAAAACTGTATATCAGACTTTGCCCGGCAGTGACTGCAATACTGTACTGCCCCTGGGCATCGGTATTTACCCCTGTCTGCGTTCCTTTCACAATCACCGTTACAAACGGCATCGGTGCATTGTCCTCCCCTGATTTCACAATTCCCCGGACGGTCTGCTGAGCCGCTGCTTCACCTAAACAGGACCACAAAGCAGCCAGGAAAACAATTGTTGGTAAATAAAACTTTCGCATTAGTTTCATGTGGATAAAAGTTTAGATCATACTTGCTTTATACTTGATTTTTCCAATTGCGGCAAAGATTCTGTCTTAATTTCATTTGTAGGACAAATGTAATAATACTATTTTAGTATCAAATGATTTGTATGGAAAAATATATTATCCTTCTGATATTATCTTATATGTACTATCTTGCACCACCTTTGTGCAAAATGCGATCATGACCGAACCAAAATCCAATACACTCGAACCTCTGGAATCTCTGTCGATGACGGACAGAGTTGAAAATATCCTCCGCGAATACTTTACAGAAAACGGCTTCAAACCCGGTGATTCTCTCCCCAATGAAATTGAAATATCTCAGAAACTGAACGTTAGCCGTAACGTGGTAAGAGAAGCCCTGAGCCGCCTGAGAATGTTGGGCATGATTGAAACCAGGCCCAGAAGGGGAATGATCATGGCACAGCCCGATCTGCTGGCGGGAATCGAAAAAGTACTCAATCCACTGCTGCTCAGCCAGGACAACCTCAAAGATATATTTGAACTCCGTCTGATACTGGAAATGGGGATCTCGGAATTCCTGTTTGCCAGAAAAACAGAAAAAGATCTTGACGAACTGGAAGCGATCGTTAAAAGGCAGAAAGACCTGACGGTTGTTTCAAAAGAAGAAGAAGTGGCGTTTCACGGAAAACTTTATGAAATGACCGGAAATGATACTTTCCAAAGATTCCAGACATTACTCATGCCCATTTTTGAACATGTTTTTACCGGATATTACAACCAGGAAACCCACGTGGATATACCCAACCGCGTAACACATCACGATTTATTCATGCTGCTCAAACATGGTACGCAGGAAGAATTCCGCAAGGGAATGTATACTCACCTGGCCGTGTATTTCGCTACCATTACCGACAGGTAAAAGACAAAAGGGTCGGCAGAAGGTCAGGTCTCTCTCTTCAGAGATACCACCTCCTGCCCTCCGGAAGAATATATTGTCCGGAAATAGGTGAACTTTGCAGCACATTTTGGGGCTAAAACAACAGGCAGAAATGGGAGTATCACAAACCAGGCAATCACTGGGCAGGCTTGTATCTTTGTGCGGCGTCATTCTGCTTTCTGTTTCCTGGGTGCGTGAAAGTCTTGCCCTCCTTCCGTTTCATATTACGGGAACGGCGCAGGGTACTACCTATTCGGTTACTTTTTTTTGTGAAAGGGAAAAAATAAAAAAACCACAGCTGGACAGTATTTTCCGGGCTCTTGACCAATCTCTTTCTACCTACAAGCCTTCTTCTCTGATCAGCCGCTTCAACAACGCTGACACAACCCTGGTGACGGACGAGCATCTCTTTAGGGTAGTCAGGAAATCACTGGAAATTTACCGGGATACCGATGGCGCTTTTGATATAACCGTTCTGCCACTTATGTATGCCTGGGGATTTGGTACCAGGAAACCCGCCACATTTCCTGACTCGGCGGAAATCAGCTCCTTGCTTGACTGTGTTGGTTCCGACAAAATCAGGCTGAATGGGCGTTTGCTGTCTAAAACAATTCCCTGCCTGCAGATGGACGTCAACGGTATTGCGCAGGGTTACAGTGTTGATGTGATAGCCGCCTTTTTGGAAACCCAGGGAATTGCCAACTACCTGGTTGAAGTCGGTGGAGAGATCAGGGTGAAGGGAAGAAAATACCCGGAAGATAAACTTATGTCCGTTGGTATTGAAAGGCCTTCAAAAAAGAGTTTTGAAAATACAGACATTGGCAAGATAGTCCAGATGAAACAGGGTGCTATTACAACCTCGGGAAATTACCGGCAATACCAGGTGATGGGATCCAAAAGGATTTCTCATATCGTAAATCCCAAAACCGGGTATACTTCACAAAGTGATATCATCAGCGTAACCGTGATTGCCGAAGATGCTATCACTGCCGATGGCTACGACAATGCACTGGTTGTGATGGGCTTAACCAAATCGCTGGATTTTTTAAATAAGCACAAAAATCTCGACGCTTATTTTATCTACCAAAAACCTGACGGTACCGTTTCGGATACTGCTTCTGCTGGATTTTACAAATATTTCAGATAAACCGGCCAGCCTTTCCAAGTCTTGACGACTTGGAAAGGCACCGCGAAGCCTCAATAGATATATTATATCTTTTCATTTAATAAGCCAAATTTCTCTTTTCGAGAACGTTACCGGTAACGTTCTCGTTATTAATTCCTGCCTGATTAACCAAAGCTGCTCCAATTCCTTGTAACATTGCGTTTACGCAAAATTAAATTCCGAAAACTAATATAATACAGACTATTATTCCCACAAATCAAACTTGTGAAGTATAAAATTTTGCCCGAATCTGCACATCGTTAATTTCTAATAAAGTTCATCCTAAACATAGTTCTATGCATTCTAAACTACTACTTATGAAATTTTACAAACACCTGCTGCTGGTACTGCTCTTGCTAGGACCTGCATGCCTTTACGCTCAAAATCTCAGGAACGTTTCCGGTAACGTAACCGACAGCCTCAATACCCAAGGCCTGCCCGGTGTAACCGTTGTGGTAAAAGGAACACAGAGAGGAACTACTACCGATGCCGAAGGACATTATACCATCCAGGCTGCACAGAGTGAGGTTCTTTCATTCAGTTTTGTAGGTTATGTACTAAAAGAAGTACCTGTTGGGACACGGTCTGTCATTGACATTTCCATGGCACCCAGCGTAAACGCACTGGACGAACTGGTGGTGGTAGGTTACGGTACTATGAAAAAAAGTGACCTGACCGGTGCAGTGATCCGGCTGGACGCCAAAACGTTTAAAAACCAGCCTATGACACAACTATCTGATATGCTCACAGGCACGGTTGCCGGTTTCAATGCCAATCAGGGAACTACTGCTTCCGGGGGAAGTTCTTTGCAAATCAGGGGGCCTAAATCACTGAATGCATCCTCCAACCCGATGGTGGTAATGGACGGAGTGATTTTTAACGGAAGCGTGGCAGATATTAACCCTGCTGACATAGAAACCATGGATATCCTCAAAGACGCTAGTTCGGCAGCAGTGTTTGGCGCAAGGGCAGCTGGTGGGGTGATCCTGATCACAACCAAAAAAGGGACAACAGGAAAGCCCGTTATCAACTTCTCGGCAAATGTTGGCGTGACCGAAACCGTTAACGATTTTAAGCCTTTTGACAAAGACGGATATCTCACTTTCAGGAGGGATTTGCTGAAAGCCACCAACCCCAACAACCCCTCCTACTATTACGACAACCCTGGCCGGCTACCATCCGGTGTAACGCTGGAGCAGTGGAGGAGCGCCAGTAATAACCCCCAGGCCGACAACACCCAGGAATGGCTTGGCAGGCTCCGTTTCTTCCCGATCGAAACAGAAAACTACCTGGCAGGCAAAACCGTGGACTGGTACAATGAAGTGATCCAAAAAGGTTTACGTCAGAATTATGATGTCAGCATCGGCGGAGGATCCAAAAATGTTACTTACTACTGGTCTCTGGGGTACCAGAATAATGAGGGGGTGATCCGCGGAGACAAGTTCTCTACCATCCGTTCCAGGTTAAATGTTGACTTCAAGGTAACCGATTGGCTGAACGTGGGTGTGAATACCCAATTTGCCGACCGGGATGAAAGTACAGTACTGGCAAGCCTGTCCCAGATGTTTGTCATGAGTCCCTATGGGTCTATGTTTGATGCCAATGGAGATGTATCCTGGTACCCCAACAGTTTTGCCGTTGCCAACCCGCTGATCAACTATTATGGTCAGGACCGCCTCAGAAAAATAAATACACTTTTCGCATCCATGTTCGCGAAAATTAAACTGCCATTCGGCTTTGATTATAAAATATCATTTCAGCCACGTTACCAGGCTTTGAAGGATTACAACTTCTGGTCATCCAAAACGCTGGAAGGAGGATCCACCCGTTCCAATGGCTATGGTACCCGCGAAGACTCCTCTACCTATGAATGGATTCTGGACAACCTGCTTCACTGGAACAAGGAGTTTGGCATCCATCGTTTTGACCTTACCCTTCTTTACAGTTCGGAACGAAACCGCGGGTGGTCTTCTGTTATCACCAATCAGACCTATGTCCCCAATCAGAACCTTGGATTTCATGGCTTGCAATATGGTACAAGCCCCGCAGTTTCAACCGACGATAGCCAGATTACCGGTGATGCCGCCATGGCCCGCCTCAATTACACCCTGCTCGACAAGTACCTGTTTACGGCGTCCGTTCGTCGGGATGGCTTCTCTGCCTTTGGCACCAAACAACCACGGGCAACTTTCCCGGCAGCAGCAGTGGCCTGGAAGATATCGGAAGAGAAGTTTTTCGGCCTGGATTTCGTAAGCCAGATGAAACTGAGGTTGTCCTGGGGTGTGAACGGAAACAGGGACATTGGTGCCTATTCCGCACTTGCCCAGTTGTTGTCAACCCAATACTATGATGGTTCCAATGTGCAGGTGGGTGTGTATAACAGCTCTCTGGCCAACCCTAACCTGGTTTGGGAAAAAACAAAGTCCATTAATATGGGTATGGATGTAAGCTTTCTTAAAAACCGGCTGGATGTAAGTATGGAATACTACGACATGACCACTACTGACCTGCTCATGAACCGGCTTCTTCCCGAAATCACCGGATTTAAGAACATTACATCCAACCTGGGACAGCTGGGTAACCGTGGTTTTGAGATGACCATCAATACCGTTAACACTGAGAAAAGAAATTTCAGCTGGCGTTCGAGCCTGGTATTCTCTTTCAACAGGAATAAAATCAAAAGACTTTTCGGAGATTACAAGGAAGAAACCGTGGATGGCAAAACCGTGAAAAGAGAACTTCCGGACTATACCAACGAATGGTTTCCGGGCCAGGCGCTGGACCGGGTCTGGAACTACGACGTAACGGGTATCTGGCAGGTCAGTGAAAAAGATGCGGCAGCGGTTTACAAACTTCAACCCGGGGATTTTAAAGCAACAGATGCCGACGGAAACGGAAAGTATGAGGCCCTGGCAGACAAAATGTTCATCGGCTACCGCCAGCCACGGTTCCGTATCGGACTGAGAAATGAATTTACTTTCCTGAAAAATTTCTCTGGTTCTATCTTTCTGCGAAGCGAACTGGGACATATCGCTCCTTTTGATGAAGGCCTCAGAACAGGTGGCTCGGACACTTATGACAGACGGAATACCCATGATTTCCCCTATTGGACGCCTGAAAACCCAATCAACGATTATGCCCGCCTCAATACCAACACCAACGTTTTTGGAGGTGGTATTAAAATATACAAACCCCTTTCCTTTTTGCGCGTACAGGATGTCAACCTGGCTTATGCCCTGCCCGCTTCGCTGGCTCAGCGCATAAAAGTGAACAACCTGCGCGTGTACGTATCGGCCCGTAACCTTTTCACTTTTACCAAATGGCCAGGATGGGATCCGGAAGGCTGGTCTTCCGCCACGGTTCCGGCCAATCTGCCCATGCCCAAGAACTTCACCGTTGGTTTGAACATGTCATTATAGTTTAAGAAATAAATTAAAAATATCTATGAAACGTATCATACAGATATCCCTGACATTAATTGTGCTGTTACTGACGCAGTCGTCCTGTGACAAAGACTGGCTGAAACCTGAGCCGCTTTCTTTTTTCAGTCCCGAAAACGTATTCGTCGATAAAGCCGGTTTTGAATCTCTGCTGATTACGATGCGCAAGGATCTCAAAAATGAGAATACCGGAACCATGCCGAACCTGACTATGGAATTTGCCGCGTCGGATCTGGCGTCTCCATGGTCGCAGCTGGATTTTAATAACCTCACCCCCAATACCGATCAGTACTATCGTTTTCTGGCGATGTTTACCGTTATTTATTCTTCTATCAAAAATGCCAATGTGCTGATATCCAGAATAGATAACATTAAGTGGACGTCGGAGCAGGAGAAGAACGTCATTCTGGCGGAGGCGTACTGGCACCGGGCTTACTGGTACTATCGCCTGGTGAACTCTTATGGGGATGTTCCTTTTATCAAGGATGAAATTCAAGGGGCAAAACTTGACTTCAAAACCCACAGCAGATGGACTATCCTGAGCAAAATCCAGTCGGATATGGAATTTGCTGTTGAATGGCTCCCGGTCACGGCGAAGTCGGGCGTGATCACAAAAGGTGCCGGCAACCATCTACTGACCAAAATATACCTGGCCAACACCGAATACGACAAAGCCATTGAGGCCGCTAACCGCGTCATTAACGGGCCGTACGCGCTCATGACCCAGCGGTTCGGGATAGACGCCGCCAAGACTTACCGCAATTTAATCTGGGATTTGCACCGCTCTAAAAATTTCAGCCTGGCTACCAACACGGAGACGATCCTTGCTTCTATTGACCGCTACGAAGCGCCTCCGGGAGCAAGGTCCGCAGGACTTTATACCATGCGGCTATACAATTGCCAGTGGTTCCAGCCACAGGTACTCGACAGCCAGGGAAAACCAGGGATGGTTGCGAGCGGCCCGATGTACGACTCGCTCGGGAGAGGCAATGCCAATATCCGGTTAACAGGGTATTATCAGTACGACATCTGGTCCTATAAGGGTGATACCTGGCGGACTACTCCTGATCTGCGGAGAAGTGATATCAACTGGGTGGATATACATGAATTAAAATACAACAACCCGACTTCAATTGATTATGGCAAACCGCTGAAAATCTCTAATCTGGCTGCTCAGGTAGATACTTTCAAGCATGTATACGCTATGCCGCACTACATCATGTACAATCCGCAAGACGACCCCAAAGCACAGCCTATGGGAGGTAACGGGGATTGGTATATCTTCCGTCTGGCCGAAACTTACCTGCTCCGGGCAGAAGCCTATTACTGGAAAAACCAGCTTGCTCTGGCGGCCGCTGATATCAACAAAATAAGAGAACGTGCCAAAGCACTACCCATTTCCGCCGGTGAGGTTACGATAGACTTCATCATGAACGAGCGTGCCCGTGAATTGTTTGCCGAAGAACCCCGACACTCCGAACTGGTGAGGGTATCCTATATCATGGCTAAATCTAATCTGGGGGGGTATAGTTTAAGCAATTTCAGCCAAAAGAATTTCTTCTTCGACAGGGTATCCAAATACAATAATACTTACGAGAAGAAGATCCAGCTCCTGGGCAATACCGCAAACATGTCGGCTTTCCATGTATTGTGGCCGATCCCTTCTCTGGTGATCACCGCGAATACCCAGGGTATCATTAATCAGAACGTTGGTTACGATGGAGCAGATAAAAATGTTGCGCCACTGACGACGATTGAGTAACGGGTGGTTCAGACTTTCCAAGTCTTGAAGACTTGGAAAGTCTGGTCTGCTACTGGCATGCGATTTTAAAGACTCTCATATTACTGAGACTTTACAAATCGATATCTTATGAAAATGAATGGAAGGAGCGTAATAACGTACAGCGTTTATACTCCTACAAATGTAACTACAATGCTGAGGCCACGCCGCCAGGATGGCCAATCCGTCATCCGGGAAGGCTTTGAAATTGATCCTCCGGTCCCCTTTTCTGAATATACAGACATCTATGGTAACCCCTGCCAGCGGGCCGTGTTGCCCGTTGGGCAGGTAACCATTACCACCGAGGTACAAGCCCAGGTAAATCCTACCAAACCCATACCCGTACCCGTTCCGGGATATGTAATGATCGGCGACTTACCCGACGAAGTAATGCACTACATATTGCCAAGCCGTTACTGCCAGTCGGATCTGCCTGAGATAAATAAGCTCGCCATGGAGATAGCGGGCAATTTTAAACCCGGTTATGACCAGGTGGAAGAAATTCGTAAATGGATCCACCAGAACGTGACCTACCAGTACGGCGTAACGGACTCCACCACCACCGCACTCGATATCGCCCGCAACCGGATAGGCGTTTGCCGGGACTTCACACACCTTGCCATTGCCCTTTGCCGGAATCTTTGTATCCCAGCCCGAATGACGGTAGGTTATCTGGACAAACTTCAGGAGATGGACCTCCACGCCTGGTTTGAAGTTTATATCGGCAATGACTGGTATACCTTTGACGCAGTACAACAGCAGACAGAAGGTTACCGGATTGAGATAGCACATGGCCGGGACGCCGCCGACGTGGCAATGATTACTCAATTTGGGAATGCTACATTACAGTCTTTGCATGTGGAAGTGCAGCTGCTGGAACCAGAAACGGAAGAAAACTAATCTATGAAGGAGGTAACCGGTTTAAAATGAAATAACCCGGTTACTTCATTTTAAACTACTATATCGGGGAACAAAAATGAACAACTTGCCTTCAACCGTAAAACGGTCCATCGAATTACTGGGGATTGTACTGCTCGTCTCCATCCTGGTCGTTGGAAATGACATCATTATGCCACTGATTATGGCTTTTTTTATCAGTATCGTTTTACTTCCGGTGAACCGTTTCCTGAAAAACCACAAAGTTCCGGAAGCAGTGTCCATAGTACTTCCTATTTTGATGCTTGTAATCATTCTGGCAGGTATTGTATGGTTTTTTTCTGCCCAGGTCAAATCGTTGGTATCTGATTTCCCCAGAATCAAAAGTAATGTAAACATCCACCTTCAGTCACTCAGTAAATGGATATCGGGTATCAGCCATTATTCCACAACGGAGCAAGTCGATTTTATTAATAAAAACACGCAGGACATGGTGAGTTTTGCAGGAAAAACGGCCAGCGGAGCGGCAGTTACACTCAGCTCTTTGTTTGTTTTTGTAGGCTTGCTGCCCATTTATATCTACCTGATGCTGTTTTACAAAGATATCCTTCTAAGGTTTATCTTCATGTGGTTCGACACACAGCATCATCCCAAGGTAAAGGAAGCCATATATGAAACAGAAACAATTATTAAAAGTTACCTGGTGGGTCTGCTGATTCAAGTCACGTATATGACTGTACTGGTGGGTGGAACACTTATGGTGATAGGAATCAAACATGCCTTGCTGATCGGCGTAATATTTGCCTTTCTTAACCTGATTCCCTACATCGGTGCGCTGATCGGTAACATCATCGGCGTGCTGATAACACTTACGTCATCAACCGAACTCTGGCCGGTAGTCACCGTCCTGGGCGTAATTGCCGGTGTTCAGTTTCTGGACAACAACATTCTCATGCCGCGAATCGTGGGCTCAAAAGTTAAGATCAATGCATTGTTCGCAATTCTGGGAGTTGTAATTGGCGGTAAGATCGCGGGTGTATCCGGAATGTTCCTCTCAATGCCTGTGATAGCCGTATTAAAAGTTATTTTCGACCGGACGGATATTTTCAAGCAATGGGGTGTACTTCTTGGAGATGAAAGACCCACACGCAGTCCCATGATGTTTCCCGCCTTTCGTAAACGCTCCGCGGTGGATACCAAACCCGGGGTGGAGAAATAATCAGTCGGCATACTGTATGAGTTTACAGTTTTGAGTTCAAAGTTCACAGGGTTAGGAAACCGGCATACTGCTCACTCTGAACTGCCTGCTCAATCAAGTTAACAGTATTTAGTTAAAAGTTCACAGCGCCCGCAAACTGCTTACCAAGCCCACTGTGAACTGTTTACTGAAAACTACATGCAAAAGTTAACAGTACTTAGTTCAGAGTTCACAGCCCTGGCAAAACTGCTTACCAAGCCCACTTGTGAACTGTTTACTGAAAACTAAAAACTGCTTACCTGCTGCATAATCCGTGGCACGGTTGATACACCAGGCCCAAATGTGCTAGTTGTTACAACCGTGCCACGGTTACGCGGGCCGCCCACTGCGAACTGCCTACTCTAAACTGTTTACTCAAGACTGAAAACCGCCTACTGGACCTTAAGACGGCTGTTAAAATAAAAATACAAAGGTATACCCGAGCTGATGAGCAATAACCCTATGAGCGCCTGCACCGGTTTGTTATAGATGGTAACGGTCACCAGAATTAGACAAAAAACCGAAAAAACAGCAGGTATCCAAAGCGGAACCTTATAGGGCCGGTGCATTTTATTCTTCCGGAACAAAATCACCCCGAATGCCGAAGCGCCATAAAAGAGGAAAGAAGCAAATATGAGCAGGTCCGTAAGAGTATCAAAACTTCCGGACCACACCAGCACAATAGCCCACGCAGCCTGGATCATGATCGAAAAAGAGGGAGTATTGTAGACCGGATGAATCACTGCCGCTCTCTTGAAAAATAACTTATCCGACGCCAGCGCGTAAATGATCCTGGCCGACAACAGGATCGTACCATTGGTACAATTAAAAGTAGTCAGCACGATCAGCACAGACAACAATATCGCCCCCTGATCGCCACCCAGCACTCGAGCCGTTTCAACGGCCGCAATCTGGTTCTTTGCCAGGCTTTCGATCTGTATGGCTGGTAAAATATAAAGGTAAACCGTATTGATCAGCAGATAAAGGGTCATCACTACCAGGGTTCCCACACCCAGTGCAAGGGGCAGGTTACGCTGCGGATTTTTAATCTCCTCTCCAACAAAACCGATATTATTCCACCCCTCATATCCCCAGAAGGCGCTTAATGAGGCAGCAAACATAGCCGCGAACAGGCCCCATCCGGTGGGCACGTTGGGCGTTTCCGCAGTAAAATGGCTGATATCTCCTTTCCCCGATGTAACGGCGAGAACCACAAAACCCAGAATGGCCAGCACGATCCCGATGATAAAATACCTGCTGAGCTTTTCACCAAAAGATACCCCCCGGTGGTTTACAAAGCTCAGTGTGATAATCAGCATTGAAGCCACTACCTGAATACTATAGCCTCCTAGCCCGTGTATGGCCGGAATAACACTATGCAATGAGTCCGAAAAAATGTAGGCGAGTGCCGCAATGGTGGCAGATTTCATCACCACAAGATTTCCCCAGCCATAAAGAAAAGAAAAAAAACGCCCGTATATTTTCTTGAAGTAGACATACTCTCCCCCAGACCCGGGCATCATACTGGTAAGTTCTGCGGTACTCAATGCACCCATCATACTTAAAATTCCGGCAAGTGTCCAGCAGAGCAGCACCAAGGCAGGAGAATGGAGTTCGGCGGTCATGGGCGCCACCTTTTTAAATACGCCAGAGCCAACTATGGCGCTGACTACAAGGAAGATAGCTGAAAGAGGTTTAATTGTACGTTTCAGAGAAGGTTCAGTCATGAAATACCAGGGTTAGATTTGATCCTAAGATAACCGTTCTTCACCACAAATCCGCTTTCCTGCTCATCTTCCATCAAATCAAAACTGCCGTCCAGGTCCAGATAACGGGTATTCCGGCACGCAAAAGCTGCGTGGAGCGCCGCCGAAATACTCAGGCTGCTTTCATCATTACATCCCCAGAACAACTCAATATCCGCTTGCCTGGCAATGTTTGCTATCTCAAAGGCCGCTGTAATACCGCCGCATTTCATCAATTTGATATTGAAGATACCAAACAAGGCTTCATTAGCCAGGCGTAGTGCCGTTCTGGCATCTTTCAGAGACTCATCCGCCGCCAGTTTTCGTCGGATTCCTGCCGGAAACTGCAGCAACATTTTATCCATCCTTGGATGAAACGGCTGCTCTGTCAGTTCAAGCGGGACCGAAGCGGTTTGATCTAAAAAAAAGCGCAGGTCTTCGGCAGAATAACCCTCATTGGCATCAACACGTACAGTGAAATAATCACCGAAAGTCTCATACAAACGGATAACCCTTTCAGCATCTTCCTGTGCATTCACGCCGGTCTTGATTTTTAGTATTCTGAATCCCTGATCTTTATATTCCTTTGCTTCATACAGCGTTTCTGCCACGTTTTTAATGCCGATGGTTATCGACGTGGGCATACTGTTATGATGGCGGCCATAAAAATCTACAACCGGCAGCCCTATCCACTTTCCGAAGGCATCGTGCAGTGCAATGTCAATGGCAGCCAAGGTGGCCGGAAAGTCTGGGTATATCTGCCGGAAGAATGCGATATGCGACAGGAATTCCCGTATATCCTTTCCCTTCAATCCAAGATACACCTTCTCCGAACCCAGATTGTACAAGGTCTGTTCCGGTGTTTCACCAATTACCTCCGGATCCGGATTGGCTGCTCCTTTACCGATGACGCCATTTGAAAGCTCAACCTCAAAAAAAATGATTTCTGCCACACTGATGGTCTCCCTCGCAATGGTGTAAGGCCTTTTCAGCGGAACGGATTTAGCATAGGACCTGATCGTCTTGATGTTCATGGTACCATTGCTTTCATAACCGGAACAATACCCTCACAACCCTCCTGAATAGGAAGTAAAACCGGGATCCCCAGTTCGGTTTCATATTTCTTTTGAAAAGACCTGTACGTCTCCTCGTCACAATTTTCAGTATTCAGTGCCAATCCTATTACTTGCGAGCCATAGAGACGGATCAGCTCAATTTCCGATTCAACCGTGGGGATTTTACCAAAATGCGGTTCCATGTCAAAATATTCCCTGGTAGGAGAGTGAACCAGAATCACCTGTTTGGCCATACCCGAAAGCAGGAATTCCGCCCCGCAAGGACCGCTCGGATTCCTTAATGCCGACTGCCCCTCAATAAAAATGATGTCGGGGTTGGTCTCCCTGGCACAGGTCAGGATCGCATGTTCGAGCTCTCCCGAAACAAAATCATTCAGGGTTGAATCAAAAATAAAACCATACTGTCCTCCCTGCAGCCAGCCTGTTTGTCCGGTATAGATCATCTGGGCCTGAAGCCCGGCCTCCCAGCAGGCTTTCACCAGTAACCGGGTAGCGGTACGTTTGCCCAGGGCGCAGTCTGTACCCATAACGGCTACCACAGGGGTTTTAAGTTGAAGTATCTCCCCGGTCCAAAAATGAAGGTCACGGAAGGATTTGGGTTTACGGATGTCATGCAGCTCCACTCCGTTCTCTGCTGCAAGATCCACGATATCCTTATGCTCTGAAAGGTAATCATGCAGCCCGTTAATAACGGACAATTTATTCTGAACAGCTGTTTCCACCATTTTCAGCATAAAACCTGGAAATTTACCACCTGTTGTTGCCACCCCGACAATACAGTAAGCAGGAGCGGCCGACATCGCGTCTTCCACTCCGGCAAAAATGGGGATGTTCCGAAAAATCCCGTCCAGTACCTCCCCGGCATCCTTACCAGCATGTTTACCGTCAACCACTCCCACAATTTCAAAACGCTCGCTTTCACGAATCAGCCCGTGTGCAGTTTTAGCATCGGGAGTGTCCAAAAGCCCGGCGGTGAGTAAAATAGCTTTCTGCATAAAACAAGGTATTAATGTTATACCAATAGATTAAAATTCTTATTAATTATGCAATATTGTAATAATATTCCTAAATTACACATGAATTAAGAATATATACTCCAAAAGAAAATGACGGAAGACCTGGACAAGAAAATTCTAAATCTGCTGCAAAAAAACGCCAAGCTCACTATTAAAGAACTTGCCGAAACACTGGAAATGAGTACCACGCCTGTTTTTGAGCGCATCAAACGCCTGGAACGAGAAGGTGTCATCAAGGGATATGTGGCTATTATAGACCAGGAAAAGGTGGGGCGCGGACAAACGGTTTTTGTCAATATAAAAATGCCGGTATACACGGCTGAAAACATTGCCCTTTTTGAGGATCAGATCAGGGAAATGCCACAAGTACTTGAATGTTACCATCTGGCCGGCCCTATCGATTATCAGCTTAAAGTTGTGGTAGAAAACATCAAAGAATACGACCGCTTCCTGCTGGAAATATCCAAAATCCGGAACGTAAATATCGAAAGCAGCGTGATTGTGCTGCATGACGTGAAACAACAAACTGCCATTACATTATGAGAAATGTTTTACTAACTGCTTTTAAGATGTATAAATCTTGTTTAAACCGGCCAAAAACCCGATGGGCAGGGGTGGTGATTTTAGCAGGGCTCTTTTTATTTTCCTGTAAAACTTCCAAAAAAGTAACGGTCACTAAGGATATGAAAACCAGGCTGGACAACCTGTTGGCAACCGTTCCTGACTTCAGTGGTGTGCTGCTCGTGGCAGACCAGGGAAAAATCGTTTATCATAAAGCATGGGGTTACAGAAGTTTTGAAACGAAGGAATCGATGGATACCGCTTCTGTTTTTGAGCTGGCTTCGGTGTCCAAACAGTTTACCGCCCTGACGATCATGCAAATGAAAGAAGCCGGAAAATTATCTTTTGACGACCCGATTGACAAATATCTCCCGGGCCTGCCTTATACGGGCGTCACAATCCGGCACCTGCTCACGCACACATCAGGACTTCCTGATTATCAAGAAATTATGGATAAGTATTGGAACAAAACCAAAGTGGCCGGTAATACGGATAACATCGCCTATCTGATACAGTACCACCCGCCCAGGCTTTTTGAACCGGGAGAAAAGTATGCATACAGTAATACCGGTTATATGCTTCTGGCGAGTATCACCGAAAAAGTTTCCGGCCAGGATTTCATCACATTCTGCAGAACCCGTTTTTTCGGACCAGCACAAATGACGCAAACCGATATCAGGACCGTTGCCGAAAAAAAGCAGCTGCCCAACCTGGCAGCGGGGCATATTTATGTAAAGGAAAAACAACAGTATGTACCTGCCGACTCATTTCCTCAGTTTAATTACGCCATCTGGCTTGGCAATCGGAAGGGTCCGGGCAGGGTAAGCTCCACCTCCGCCGACCTGCTGAAATGGGACAGGATCTTGTATTCGGGTAAAATTGTGAAACCGGAAACACTGCTGGAAGCATTTTCACCAACCCGCCTGAACGACGACTCGCTTTCCTGGTATGGCTTTGGCTGGAAGATCAGACAAAGTAAAAAAGGAAAAGTAGTGTGGCACAACGGAGATAACCCAGGTTATGCCACACAATTTGAACGTTATATTGATGCAGACAAAACCATTATCCTGCTGTCCAACAACGCTCATCCGAAAATTCCGGACATCCTTCAAAGCGTGGAAGCTATTGTAGAAGAATAGGCTCGTAGAAAATCTGTCGTCAAAGAGAGAACGGAAGCGTTCTCCCTTATTAAACTGTGGTTTCTGCGGGAATCACAGTTTTCCACCTTCCCAGCCGGTAACCCCACACTGCGTAGTAAAACAGAAACAGATAACAGGGAATGAGCACCAGCACCGAGGTTTGCGGCCAGCCAGGATTGTAATCGATCAGGGTACCGAAGATCAACGGGAATATCCCTCCGCCAATGACCGACATCAGCAATAATGCGGACCCGATCTTTGTAAATCTTTTCAGATTTCTGATGGCCAAGCCCCATATCGTACCCCACAACAGTGCCGATCCGAAACCCGTGCAGATCAGACAATATACGGAGATCAGCCCGCTGGTGAAATAAGAAGCCGTCACCATCACAATTCCACCAATGGCACAGTACATCAGCGCAGCCTGTTGCGACAACCACCTGGGAATAAGGATTGTACTGGAAACATATCCGACCAGCATGGCATACAGGGCATATTCCGCAAAATGCCTGGCTTCGTTTAGCGGGATACCCAACGCGCGGCTGTAGACAATAATGCCGTCAATAGGAATTACTTCACATGCAGCAGACATAAAAAGTGCCAGTACACCCAGTACCAGATAAGGATACTGGAATACACTGGTCCGGTCATCTGTTCCAGAATCTGCAGACACAGACTGGTCGGCGTGCTCATCTATCTCCGGAAGTTTAGAAAGCCATACCAGCACCGCCAGAGCCAGCAGGATGAGGGTGATCACCAGATATGGATTCACAACCTTCAGAATATATTCGTCCAGAATTGCTGCCCTTTCCACATTTGTTGCAGCGCTGATGCTTTCAACGATACTATCGGCATTCAATAAAAATATGGCTCCCAGAATTCGTTGGCTCAATATTCCCGCGGTTTTATTGGCAATCCCCATAAACCCGATTCTTTGCGCAGTACTTTCCGCAGGTCCGATGATCGCTACATACGGGTTTGCCGCCGTCTGAAGCAATGCCAGGCCGGTACCCGTTACAAACAAACCGCCCAGAAACACAAGGTAAGTTCTGGAATAAGCCGCAGGCAAAAACATAAAAGTACCTATAGCCATCACCACCAGTCCGATCACCATTCCTTTTTTATAACCCGTATGCTGTAGTATCCAGGCAGAAGGAATGGCCATAAAAAAGTAAGCGATGTAAGAAGCAAAAGCCACAAATAACGACTGGAAGGTGGACAGCTCCAGGCAGATCTGAAAATAGGGTATCAGGATTCCGTTTACCCAGGTTATAAAACCGAAGACAAAGAACAGGATTGCAATAATAACGAGAGGATAAATGTATGTTTTTGGCCTGGTCATTTCCATAGAGGATACCTGTTTAGCTAAAAATTAAAAGAGAGACGTTGTGACAAGACTTAGGATTATGCAGAAAACTTTGATTATACCTGATTACGGTTAAAAGGGACCATACCATGAGAATATATATTTTTCGTCAAAACCCAGGCAGGTACTAAACTTAAAAAGATATCCCTGGAGAAAAATTTCTACCAGGAATACCTTTCCATACTACATCCTACTATCTAACAATCTTAGTTTTTATCCCACCAGAGCGGTGTACTTGCTTTATCTGGACCACTCAGCAATTTCACTGCTTCTGTTACAGCTGCACCATTGTTCTGCTTTTCAGAATCAATGAAAGGAAACCTTCTGATGAAAGCGGTATTCGGCACATCGGTATTCACGGAATTCACTACGTGGTACAGCTTGGGATAGAGCGTTCTCCGGAATTCGGCCCAGGCTTCACAGCCGTCAGGATACACAGCAAGCCACTTCTGCGTTCCGATCTGTTCGCGCTGCACTGCCTCAGAAGCTCCCCATTTCACGGGAATATTACTTACCGCCGGAGAATTTTGTGAATCACCAGGCGCTATCGGAGGAGTGGTTCCGTTGATATAGGTTTCTACGTCAGCACCGCTGTAACCCCAGGTTGCCATAGAAGCACGGATACCTTCGTTGTAGAAACTCTCCGCAGTACCTGTACCCATGTTCCAGCCGTTCAGGGCACCTTCCGCTCTCAGGAAATAGGCCTCAGCGGCGTGCATGATATCTGCTTTTACAGCCAGCAGGTTTTCCCATCCGGACCCCGTTCCTGTGTTACGTATCCATCTCGCCCCGATATTGGAATTGTTATCATTCGTATTCAATGGCTGGATCAGCTGCGCGGGGTCCAAACCGTTCCTCAAGCCTTCATAGGTTTTGGTACCAAAGGCAGGCTGAAAAAACTGGGCCATACGCGGATCATTATACCCTTTCAGAATGGATTCCATCGTAGCACTCATCCTGAATTCTCCCCAGGCGGCAATCCTTGACAAACCATTGGCGTCAGCGCTGCTCACGGCTGTCCGTACCATCATCGCATCGTGCGCAACGGTGGTCATTACGCCTGCCGCCACAGCAGCTTCCGCTTCGGTTTTGGCTCGGGCCGGGTCTACCTTCGATATCCTCAGGGCCAACCTCAGTCGAAGGGTATTGGCAAAAAGAATCCATTTATTGACATCACCGCTGTAAATAATATCCGAAGTTCCGAATGGTTTCTCAGCGGTTTTGGATTTTAATATTGCCACAGCAGCATCCAACCTTTTGAAGAAATCATCATAGATCAGATTCTGCGCATCATACTTTACGCTTTGCGCCGGAATACCCGCATCAAAGTAAGGAATCGGACCATAATAATCGGTCACGCGGTGGAATGAAAACGCCCACCAGATGCTTGCCAGTGCATATTCTGCACTTTGAGGATCGTAGGTATCAAACAGGGTTTTAAGCTGTGGCACCACTTGAGTATAAATAGGGTTCCAGTGCGAATTGATCCACGACATGTTCAGGAAGTACCTGTCGGACTGGAAGTTGGCAGTGGTGGTAGCAAAATACTGCGCATACAGATCCGCAAATAAATTGGTGGCAGTCTGGTAAGAAGGATGATAAGATCCTTGCGACAATGCCTGCGAGAATAATTTTGGATACTCAGCCGGAGTCAATACCACAAGAGCCGTTTTGCTTTTGTTCATGGTATCAAAATCGTCAGTACAGGCGGCACCGAAAAACCCGACAAGTCCTATGGAACCAACTTTTAAGATTTTTCTGATTCTTTGATTTATATTTTCTCTCATGATCTTTTCAATATTAAAAAAACGAGTATACCTACCCTTTGTTAAAAACTTACTTTGAGGTTCAATCCTATGTTCCTTGACGATGGCAGGTTACCATAATCCAGTCCCTGGAAGTTACCTGCTCCCAGGTTCATATCCGGATCAAATGGTAGTTTACGTTTTGGCAAACCCGGGATATCCATCTTCGCATAACCTCTGTAAAGGAAGAACAGGTTACGGGCTGTAAATGACAACCGTACATTCTTCAGGAAAAAATCCGAAGGCATGGGGATGTTGTAACCCAGCGTTAGTTCTCTCAAACGGAAATTGGTAGTGGAATAGGTAAAGAACTCACCCCAGGAATAACGTCCCTGTGATACGGTCTGCCAGAATTTTTCCGCGTTGATCGCCTGGGTATTGGTTTCACCTGCGGCCGTTACGCCTGGAAGTACCCAACCTCCTTCACGGTAGGCTGTCGTATAATCAGCATTACCATCGAATGCCAAGTTAGCTTCTGTACCGGAGGTCATGGTACCTCCCACCCTTCCGTCGACAAGGAAAGTAAGGGCAAAATTCTTGTAATTGAACGTATTGTTCCAGCCCAAGGTAAATTTAGGGTTAAAGTTACCGATGATACCCAGCGGGCCTACGACCGGCACCCCAGCAGCAGAAACAACCCGGCGGCCCTGGGCATCTTTCAGCCAGGTAAGGCCTTCCATATCTCCATAGGACCCGCCTTCCGCAACAATCGGCGTAGCCGTTCTTACCCCTGCACCCAAGGTAGCTCTTTTAATACTCGGGTGAAGATAAACGATCTTGTTGATGTTACGTCCAAAATTCAAGCTGGTCTGCCACGTCAGATTATCAGTCTTAATAGGTGTACCGCTCAACATGATTTCAACTCCTTTATTATTAATTTTCCCCGCATTGATCAACTGTGCGCTAAACCCGGATGCAGGAGGAAGTGCAAGCGTCAGGATTTGGTTAACCGTATTGCTGTTGTAATAGGTCACATCCAAACCAACGCGGCCTCCCAGCGCCCTGAAATCCAGACCGAATTCAGTGGCAGAAGAAATTTCAGGTTTCAGATTGGCGTTCGGCAACGTGGTTGCTCTGGTAATATATCCGCCCACACCACCAGGGTTAAAAGCATAGGATGGATCTAGCTGATAAGGATCCGTGCTGTTGCCCACCTGTGCCCATGAACCACGTATTTTGGCAAAACTTATCCAGGAAGGTAACTTGACAGCATCTGAGAGAATAAAGTTACCGCCGAAGGATGAGTAGATATAGGAATACGGACTTGGCAGCGTTGAGGCCCAGTCATTACGCACGGAAGCATCCACCGTCAGATAATCCCGGAAGGAAACCGATGCCGTACCGAAAACATATTGCAGTTCTCTTTCCGAAAAAGATGAAATACGGGTCAGGTTGGTTGCAAAAGACAAGTCAAATTTGTTGACAACCGACAACCCAGTGGCAGATCCACCTACCTCAGAATACTTGTTATAAGTTGAACCCGCACCAAAGTTATATGTCAGACCAAAATCTTTACCTATTTTATTGTTCCCTGAAAAGATAAGGTCAAGGTTACGCTCTACTGTTTTACCGGTCGACCGCTCGTAATTTCCTCCTGCGGCAGCGTACAATAGCGTCAGGTTGGAAAAACCTCTCTCATAATCATCTATATAACTATCATAACTCACACGTCCCTGCACATTCAGCCATGGTGTGAGCTCATACTTTGCAGAACCCAGGATAATGGAACGATCCCGTTTTTCGTCTGCAAAAGTTCTGTTGATCGTCCAGTAAGGGTTCATGTAAATCCCCGAGCTCGTCCAGTAAGTTGGCGTACCCGTTGGCGTTTCAAATACCTTATACTTCTCCAGATCCACACTTCTGGGCGTTTTAAGCAGGTTCATAACCGGCCCACTGTTTTCACCTGAGTATGGTTTATTTTTGATATCCTGGTTCACATAGGTGATCTTGCCGTCAACACTCAGCTTCTTGGTCAGCTGTGAAGTGACCCTAAGATTCAGCGTATGTCTGGACAGATCATTATTCGGCAGCAGCCCCTGACTTTTATTGAAGGTGTAAGACATATAAGTCTGAACATTCTGACTACCCGCTGATACCCCAATGGAATTGTTGGTAGAAACGCCGGTTCTGTAAAAATCCCTTATATTGTCGGGATAGGTAGTAGCTTTGGCACCCCAGCTACCCGAGGCATTTTCACTGGAAACACCACCTGCACCCTGTCCGTAGGTATTTTGAAAACTAGGCATTAGAAAAGGAGTTTCTATCACCACACCAGAATTGATATCTGTGCTTATTTTACCCGCTTTCCCTTTTTTGGTTGTAATCATGATCACCCCGTTGGCGGCACGGCTACCATACAAAGCGGATGCTGCCGGCCCCTTCAGTATGTTCATGGATTCTATATCATCCGGGTTGATATTGGCCGCACCATCACTGCGGTTAGTTCCTCCAAAATCGGATGATACATTGCTCCGGTTAGTATTGTCAATGGGTACTCCATCCACTACAAAAAGGGCATTGTTGCTACCCCCGATTGAACGGTTACCTCTCAAAGTCACCCGCGTGGCAGAACCCGGCCCTGATGAACCCTGTGTAACCACAAGCCCGGCTACTTTACCAGAAAGTGTATTGACAAAGTTAGCGTCCCGTACATCGGTAAGCTGCTTGCCTTCAATTTTTTGCGTAGCATAAGTAAGTGACTTGGCGGTCCTTTCAATCCCTAGAGCGGTAACCACCACCTCGCCAAGCTGCGTTGCATCCTCTTTCAGGATTATATCAATCACAGAGCGGCCTCCTACGATCACCTCCTGCGAGGAATAACCGATAAACGAAAATACCAATGTTTCACTTGCAGACGGAACCGACAGGCTGTAGGCTCCAATCTCATTTGTTGAAGTACCCTTACTGGATCCTTTGATCAATACGTTCACACCTGGCAATGGATCTCCCTTTTCATCACTTACTTTCCCGGTTATAGCAAGGTCCTGGGCCATCACCGAAGAAATACAAACAGAAGAGGCAATAAGCAAAAACATGAACATTCTCAATGTCTGCCATGACGCAGAATGCACAAAAGAAGAGCTTTTAAAAATTTTAAAAGTACAATTTTTCCATCGCAATGGAATTGGAATAGACGTTCCGTTCATAATAGCAATCATGGTTAGTTAGTACAATATATTCTTTTGAATTAATGGGCATTAACAAAATTAAAGTTTATCATTTAAGCATAATGATACTATCATTTTCATTATTGATACTATTTTTCAATTTTTACTGATCATGAGTTACAAAACACCGTTCGTATGATTATTAATTGAAAATATTGTCGTAAACCGGCCAACGAAAAGCCTATCTATTATTTTGGAATAACCGCATTATGCAGAATATTTGCCTGGTATTTTATCAAAAACAGAATCATATCCACATTCCATTTTATGATATTTCCGCTGTTTCCCAGTTCCTCCCACTAGTTCATGCAACCACGGAATTGCGATCAGACACTTTTGGCCTGACAGAGGAGGTAATATTCGTATAATACAATTCGATTCATAACAAAAAAGCGGGTGTCCGAACGTTCGGCACCCGCTTTGCATCCTCTTGTCTTTGGATTACTGCATATTCCGGACCCTCTTCACCTCTGTCACTCCCACTGCCGTCGATTTATTACCGAAACTCATCCGGATATACGTCAGTATTTGCGCAATTTCTTCGTCCTTCAGGAAATTATGGGCTGGCATTACGCCATTGTATTCTACACCCTTCACAGTAATGGTCCCGTTCAGTCCATGGAGCATTACTTCTATCAATTTTTTCTTATCCCCCGTAACCCATTCCGAACCTGCAAGCGGAGGAAAACGGTTGCCGTCACCTTTGCCATCCCCCTGGTGGCAGGCACCGCAGTAAAGGTTATAGCTCTTCCCGCCTGCCGCCAGTATTTTCTTTTCCAGATTGTCCTTTACTTCATCCGGTGTCTTTATGTTAGTCCGGTTTTTACGTTCCTCCATCGCTGCCAGCTGGCTTTTACCAAACTTACTCCGGCCTCCTTTGTACATGATCCGCCAAATCTTACCCTTTACGCTTTCAGTGATATAAAGCGAGCCATCAGGGCCCATCGCAATGCCCATGGGCCGGGCTTTTGCATCGGCAGTATTAATGATGGTATCCCTTTGGGCGAAACCATCAGCAAAAACCTCCCATGGACCGGAAGGAGCTCCATTTTTAAACGGTACAAAACAAACAAAATATCCCGCCTGCGGGTAAGGCGCACGGATGGTTGAACCGTGAAAAGCAATGAACGCTCCATTTTTATAACGTGCCGGAAACTGGTCTCCTTGGTAGAAGAAGAGATCATTAGGTGCCCAATGCCCGGGAAAACCGATGATGGGTTGCTCAAACTCGGCCCCTTTTCCGGCCTTTTTGCCGTCACCACCATACTCGGGGTTCAGCAGTTTTTTTCCTTGCATGTGGTCATAATAATAGTAGGGCCAACCCGCATTGGAACCCTCCTTCACCCTGAGAAATTCCTCAGAGGGAAGTACCGCACTTTGCCATGCCGAGTACAAAGCAGGCCACGTCCTGACCAGGTTATCACGCCCATGCTGCAGCGCGTAAAGTGTATTATCAGCCTTGTTCCAGTCCATCGCCACAATGCTTCGGATGCCGGTTGCATACCGTTTACCATCTTTCTGAAGCTGTCCGGGTTTTTCCGCATCAAACTGCCATACACCGCCATGCTCTTCCAGCTGCGGACAAGGATCCTGCCCTGCCAGCCCCGGTACCCGGTTTTTGATCTGACAAACATCACCCGGTGCGCCAAAAGGTACATACATGTGCCCCTCATTGTCAAAAGTGATGGGCTTGGCAATATGCTCTGAACCGTGAACTTTATTTTTATAATCGTCTGTGAGGATTACCTCGGGCTTCCCTTCGGGAATGAGCTGTCCGGGTGTTAGTTTATTACGAAAAACAACTCCGGCAGTACTGTAATAAAGATAATCTTTGTAAATCCTCATGGCGGTACCATAGTTGCCGGGGTCCTCGTAATCTCCAAAATTCTGTATGATATCGGCCTTTCCGTCGTTGTCGGTATCTCTCAGGGCGACACTCCCACCTTTGGGCCCCACTCTCCTGAGCTTCACATAAATATCCCCGTTTTTATTTACCGCAAGATGTCTGGCCGACCCGATACTATCCGCTACCACCACCGCTTCAAAATTACCGGGCAGAAACAATCCTCCGTTGTCCGGGTCTCCTTTCGGCAAAGCAGGTAGGGGACCATTCTGTATAAAAGCAATACTTACGCCCAGAACGAGCGCGCATGGCAACACCGGCCAGGCCAGCGACAAAAACCGGCGGGAGCAATTAGAAAAACATTTCATCCTTAAAAAATCTGATTTGAGGCCCTGTTAATGATGTGACTTGGGAGGAAGAGGGATTGCTCTTGCATTCAGGTCATATACTACCTTCCCATCTTTAATAGTCATTTCACATTCCAGCTTTTCAGTACCTTCGGATTTGTACCTGGCCACGTCATAAAATCCGAATTTACCTTTCCGTAGATTAAGAATAGCGACATCCGCAACTGCTCCGACGGTCATATGTCCCAGCTCCTGGTGTTTAATGGCCTTCGCGGCTGCCCAGGTACTGGCTGTGATAACGCTCTGCAAATCCATTTTTAATGCCATAAACTTGGACATCACACTCAGCATGTCTTTCATGGCCCCGTTCATGCTGCCGGTGTGAAGGTCGGTACTGATTGTTTCGGGATAAAATCCCTGCTGCGTGGCCGGCAATGCCTGCGAGTATGTAAAACTTCCGCCACCATGGCCCACATCAAAAATCACCCCTCTCTTGCGTGCAGCCAGTACAAATGGTTTCAGCTTGTTGGTTTCCAGATCCACGATGGATTCCTTGGTCTCCAGTATCTGTCCGTAAGTATGCGTAAAAATGTCACCAGGGCGCAACCGCTTCATAAACAAGTCCTCAATAGAAAGCCGTGGCTTACTTCCCCCGAAATCGATCATGACCGGTATATCAGCCAGTTTTCCGGCCTCAAGAGCACGATCGACGGCTATAAAATCAGGTTTATGAAAGTGTGCCACCTTAATACCAACGATGTAGTCCTTATATTCCTTCGCCGTTTTTGCAGCCAGAGCCGGGTCAAAATACTTCATATCCTGCTGATATTCAGAATACTCATCACCAACCATCCCTGCACTGGAAATATTAAGAAATGCCAGAACGCGTGTCTGGGAATTATCAATAATATTCTTTTTGAACTTGGCAAATGAATGGGCTCCGGGACCGCCGGCATCCACAATGGTGGTAACCCCTACCCGAAACGTAAAACCATCCGGAGGGAGCGAACTGAAACCGTCGCTGAGGCCGCCCTCTTGGGAGGTACCAGCAAAAACATGGCCGTGAATGTCAATAATGCCTGGTGTAACATATAACCCGGTAGCATCTATTACCTGCTTTCCCTGAGCGGCCGGAATATTTTTGGCAACCTGAGCAATTTTATTACCCGCGATGGCTACATCCATTATCCCGTTGACCTTATTTTTTGGATCGATCACATGCCCTCCTTTGATGAGGATGTCGTAGGCCGGGGTCTGAGAAAATCCTGATAACGAGCTAACAAAGAACAGAAAAAAAAGAAGTATGATTTTGGTACCTGAAGTCATTTTATGATTTTTGAATATTGATTTTTAAGTATTGAAATGTCAAGCAGAGGCATGCTGAAGCTCCTCTCTGATACGCTGGGCAACCACTTTTTCCTGGCCCGGTTTCAGCATAAAAACGGTCAGCCGTATATTATTTTCCGCCTCCCAGCCGATCACCTCAATGGAAGGAGTTCCTTTCCGAAGCTTTTCACAGAGTTCGTCACGGGTAAGTTTTACTTTGGTGCTGTCCCAGGTAATGCTCAGTGAAGGGGTATGATTGGCAACGGGCGGCAGTACGATCTCGGTTTTCACCCCTCCAATCCCTTTAACGGCCGTATCAATCAGTGCAATTTTTTGCTCCCACATTTTCCATTCCTTCGCGTGGTCATGTTTGATATATTTTTCCAGTGCCACATACATCCCCAGAATTTCCTCCTTGTTGACCTTCTGCCCCCGGGCAATTCCTGCGCGCGGCGGCGCACTCAGCCTTGCGGCGGCAATCAGGTGTTTTTTACCCATCAGAAGGCCCGCACTCTGCGGTCCGCGCATGGCTTTCCCGCCCGAAATACAAACCAGGTCAAAACCCATGTCATTGTACTTCCATAGGTTCTCGACGGGTGGCACATCCGCTGCAATATCAATCATGGTGGGCAGGTTGTGTTTTTTTGCAATATCAAGCCATTCCTGGTGTTTAATCTTTCCCTCCGGCGCTTCCCGGTTGAGAAACCAGAGCAGAGCCGTTTTTTCATTTATGGCTTTCTCCACCTCTTCCCCTGTTTCAACAATGACAATGGTAACGCCTGCATTGGTAAGCGCCATGTGGTAACCGTTGGCATGTGTTTTTTGTACGATTACTTCCGATTTCATACCAGTACCTGCAAGAAAAGGAAGCTGTGCCACCTTTTTGGTATCCATTCCGGTGAGTATGCCAGCCATACCCAAAACCAGTGCAGACCAGCATCCGGCGGTTACCATGGCTGCTTCGGCATGGCATAAAGCGGCTATTTTTTCACCTACTTTATCCTGAACATCGTCCAGCATAACATATTCTTCCGCACCGGAACTAATGGCTTCAAGTACCTCCGGCGGCATTAACGAGGCCGTCATGGAAGTATACACTCCGGCAGCATTAATAAAAGTACGCAAACCTAGTTCTTTAAACAGATCGCGTTTAGCAACGGGGGCTGGCTGCGTTTCCAGTACAGTACCGGAAAAGCCTCCCACCACAGGCAATGCGGATAAACCTTTTAACAGATCACGACGGCGCATATATATTAGGATTTATAAGTAAGATGAGTAATGACCAGCACTATGTTTTAATCAATCCAAAAGGTTATCTATTTCTTTTTGAACGAATCCGGAATGATAAATTCATAACCAGCAGGTGGCCACGGCCCGATGCTCTGCCCGGTGGGCCGCGGACTTACCGGCAATATGGGTTCTGTTCCCGCAGCCGTGTATTTTATATTCAGAAAGGGCGTCTTACGCTCCTTGCCGCCATCCACCGCCGACCGGATACCCATGTCAATCATGCCACTGGTGAGCAGGTTACGCTCCACGGGCCCCTGTGGTTTTTCGGTTACCAGAAATTTCTGAATGTTGAGTGTAAGGTAACTGAAATGGGAATAACTCATACTGTTGTCCAGCACGAATTCCGTTGCCACTGTTTTGCCTCCGGCTTTGGCAGCATAGGCCCAGCCTGTTTTTACAAGTTCGTCCAGCATCAGGATAGCTCCTTTTAAGCCGTCATTGTAGCGGACGATCACCGCCTTCGGATCCTTGACGATGTCTCTCATGTTCCCCTCTGCTCTTCCCTTGATACTGTTGCAGGCAGCTTCTACCAATTCTTTTGATATTTTACCCGCGTCAATAGCCTTCCACACCGCATCACCTGTGAGCCCCTGAACGCTCGCCACACCCGTTTCACCACCGGCCCTGCGCTCCACCATACACTGCAGAATTTCCATCACGTGAAATCCGTACGCATCCAGGGAAGCATATCCAATGGCAACCGCCTCCGTAATTTTAGTACCCAGCGGATGTACCAGCATAGGATCCCGCCAGCAATAGGGAAGGGACGACCCCGCCATCATGGGTACCTTAAGTTCCTGTGCACGGTCGTAAATCCACTTACTGTCCAGCCAGCTGTATGCCAGGTGTTTGTCCGAAAACAACGGAACAGATCGGTTGGATGCGTCAAATACCCGAAAGATCTGCTCCAGATAATTCATACGCGGATACATCTTTACACCCAGACGGCTATACGGATAATCCCCGTGTTCGCCAATATAAATCACCGCGTCCACAGCCAGTTTGTCGCCTCCCAGGGTAAGTGCCTGCGCAATGGTCGGATACAAAGTAGCATTATTCATTTTGGCAATTCTTACTCCGGTATCGTTTGCACCGATCTGGTCAATCCAGACCGAAACGATCTGAACCTGAGGAGCTACCATACCGTCGTCAGTAGGGATACCTACAAATAATTTTGTCCCGATTACATCCGCGTGTGCGCTGTTCCGGTACTGATTGGCAATAAAGGCTACCTTTTTAAGTGCAGTAGGAGCAGCACCGGAGCCGGTTGCTGCAATCTCATTGTCAGGACCAGTAAGATTAATAAATCCTTGCGGAAAGAGACCTGACAACATGGACAGACTGGCCGCTGCACCGGCTGACTTTTTGATAAACTGGCGTCGTGGGTTGTTTTCGGATGATTTCATTCTAAAAGATTCAGGAATAGTATTCACAAATACTGCATTTCATTTCTTCAAAAAAAGCATGGCTCACCAGCCCATGGAATATCCGTTCCGGCGCGGATCGGCTCCTCCCATGATCCAGCCAGTTTTATGGTCAATAGTAATACCTTGTGCACCTCCCACCGTCATGGACCATTCACCGAGGCTGGTATCCAGCACATATCCCATATCGCGAAGTTCCTGTAAGGTTTTTTCCGGAATTCTGGTTTCGATGATCAGCTCTTTGGCAGGTACCGAACCCAGCTCGTCTTTCCAGCGGAACCTGGGCGCACTGATCGCATCCTGGATATTCATACCAAAATCAACCACGTTCAAAGCAACCTGCGGCACTGACTGCAGTATCCCGAAACTTCCCGGCGAACCCACGATCAGCTGTGGCACGCCATCTTTATGAAACTGCATCATTCCGCCGATACACCAGCCCACCGCTTTACCGGGTTCAACACTATTGGCTTGCCCTGGAACAAGTGTCATCCAGTCGAGCGCGCTGTTGAACACCACTCCTGTTTTTCCGGCCACATATCCGGAACCGAATCCACCGCCATGGGTCTGGATAATTACAACCGCATTACCCCAGCGGTCCACTGCCGACAGGCTGGTGGTAGCAAATTTATACTTGTCCTGCCTGGCGTCTTCCATATATCCCGGCACCTTTTCCAGGTACGACTGCTTTTTCATTTTCTCTCTGCGCTCCTTGATGTTTGCCACTACTTTTGCACGTTGCGAAGCAATGTAGCTGTCCGACAGAAGCATAGTTACCGGCACTTTAACAAATTTCGGATCGCCGATATACTTGTCCGTATCCATCCGGCTGAGGTAGATGGCCTCCATCAAATGTGCCAGGTACTCCACGCTGTTATGTCCCATCTTTTTAAGGTCGAAACCTTCCATGATTTTCAATACCTGAAGCTGCTGGATCCCCATGCCCGGAGGAGGGTTGTTGTAAACGGTGTAATCGCGGTATTTGACCGAGATCGGCTCCACCCATTGTACCTTATCGGGCACGGATGCGAGATCCTCCAAGGTAATAAACCCGCCGTCCCGTTTAAAGGCAGCGGCCATTTCCTTCGCAATTTCACCTTTGTAAAAAACATCAATACCTTCCTTCGCAATGCGTCGCATTGTTTTGGCAAGAGGTTTATTGGTAAAAAAATCTCCGATCTTGTAGGGAGTTTTGTCTGGTTTTAAAAAAATAGCGGCAGACTCAGGATGCGGCGAAACCCGGTCAAGCGTTCCTTCCCACATGGCCTGGTCAAATTCGGTAATGGGTACACCGTTTTCCAGGTAGTCTATCGTACTTTCAAAAACTTCCGACAGCGACATCGTTCCGTAATCCTTCAGTGCGCGGCTCCAGCCAGCCAGGTTTCCCGGAACGGCAGGCGTACGCGGCCCGATGGTTTCCATACCTCCGTGCCCGGCCCCGTCCGCCAATTTTGTATCTGTTTTGATTGCCTTAGCCTGAAAATTCTGAGGTACCCAGCCGCCAAAAACCAGTGATCGTACCTTTTTATCTTTGGCCGAATAAAACAACATATATCCGACGCCCGCCGTACCAGACATGTAGGGCTCAACGGCATTGAGGGAGGCCGCCGTTGCGACGATAGCATCTATGGCATTCCCTCCCTTGATCAGGATTTTTTGCCCGGCCAGGCTCGCAAGCGGGTTGGCAGATGCCACCATGCCGAGCTTTCCCAGGGAGGCGGGCCGCAGGTTGTTCTTGGCTACCTGAGCCATTGCCAGGTGACTATATCCCAGCGCCACAGCACAGGCCATAGCAAAAGACAAGCCCCCTTTCAGGCTCCGTATTTTCTTAATATTCATCATAAATGCGCTTGTTAAACTAAAAAATCACGGCGTGGCTTCCGGTGCAGGTTACTCCTTAAGTTCCACAATCATCTCAATTTCAACGGGTATGCCCATCGGCAATGAGCCCAGCCCTATTGCCGAACGGGCATGTTTCCCGTTTTCTCCAAAAACTTCCACCATCAGATCAGAAAAGCCGTTGATCACCTGCGAGTGCCTGTCAAAAGTGGGCACTGCATTGACCATCCCCAATACCTTCACAATTCTTTTTACTTTATTAAGATCACCAATTTCCGCTTTAAGTGACGACAGCAGGGAAATTCCGGTTAAACGGGCAGCAATTTTCGCCTGATCAAAATCTACCTGATCACCTACTTTGCCTTTCATATACTCACCGTCTTCTTTCACCGGCCCATGTCCGGAAAGATAGACCAGGTTCCCTACCCTGACGGCCAGCAAAAAATTGGCGGTTGGTTTTCCTGGTGCTTTCAGGACAATGCCCAGTTCTTTCAAACGGGTTTCAGGGTTCGTGCTTTTTACCTGCGCGTTTGCAAAATGCGCAAGTAAAAGCAGAACCATCAGCGGGGTTAGGAATAGACTTTTCATATTTTAAATGTTTTAGCAGGTTAGTTATAATTCAGAATTGATACATTTTCAGGGATTTTCAAAAGGAAAGAGCGGCCGTCGCCTGTTTTTGTAGCTGAACATCGTCATGTCGGCCTGAGTCACTCCCGGCGTATTGACCTGGATAATAGAAGGACAAACCGGCGCATAAGCTGCAATGGGCGCAATAACACCTTTGGCAATCACCACGTCGAACATGGCAGGATCCACTCCGCAGGAAGTAAGCTGCCCCAGGCTGAAAGGCGGCATACGCAGGGAGGTAACCATGATCACACTTCCGTTTGACCTGCCCAGCACTACGGTTTTCCCCATGTAATAATTCACCTGGCCGCCGTGGCGGGGAGTATCTTCCGTAAAATGTCCGTCGGATATTCTCAGCAACGTCACCGAAAGGGTGATATCTTTAAGTCCTTCCTTGGCTGTTCCGGTAATGGAAAGATCAAAGGCATCACCCGGGCGATGTTCCGCCGCGCGGATAACCGCCTCAGGATCATAGATACAGACAAAATAGGAATAGGTCCCGTCGGCTTCCAGCCCTTCCAGCAGACAGATATTGTTTCCCGGGCTGCCACCACCGATATTATCTCCCATATCCAGCAGGAGCACAGGTTTTGCCCTATCAGCCACCATTCGTATGGTTGTGGGAATATCATTTTTTGTACCTACAAAACTCTCTCTGTTTTCCAGGATGTAGGATTCCAGTTGCCTGCCAACTTCCAGGGCCGCTTCAGGGTTGTTATCCGAAACAATGACCAGTGAAGTACCCATTTCCTGCACATCCGCATAAGGAAATCCGAGTAGTATGCTAATAGATAGGATATCCTCTTTCCGGCTCAGTTCGTCTGCAAAGGCATACAAACTTTTACAGGGCTCATTACTGGTGAACTGCTGCTCAATGCTGATGGCCTGAGGTACCTGTACGAGCACCTGCTTTGGCTTTATTCCTTCTTCCAGCATTTTTACAAGGATACCTGCAACGGCTTTGCCCGTCTGCCGCTGATCTACGTGCGGGTTTTTTTTGTAGGATACAAACGCATCCGTGGAAGCCACCATCAACGGACTCACATTGGCATGCAGGTCCAGAGAGCCTGCAATGGGGATATCGTCACCCAGCCGAGCCCTGACCGCACTGATCCAGTCACCATCCATATCCGGAAAATTTTCACTCACACCCGCTCCATGCGGCACCACCAAACAGCCATCTATGGGTAAAACCTCTTCAAGTCTGGCGAGCATCGCTGCCTTTAAAGTAGCATAAGTATCCCCTGATACCGTCCCTCCTGGGGTAGCCTCAGAAAAAACAACAGGTACCAGCTCCATTCCAGCAGCATCAATCACCTCGATCATCCCCCCTACCTCATGATGCGCATGCTCATATTCTTTCCGGATATCCTGGCCGGTAAGCGAATGTCCCTTTTCAAAATCAATTAGCGTAGTGGGATTTTCGGCAAACGTGTTGGATTCATGATAGATACCCAATAAAGCTATTCTTTTCGGCATGTGTTTATATTTCTTTACTTAAACTATTTTATTGTTTTTATTAAGATCGCTCCCAAGGCTATGCCTCCGGGTTATCTTTCCTATCCTCTTTCACGGGCGAACCGCTCCAATACGACGACAGAACGGAGGCGGTCAGCCCCATGATCGGCCCGCAGATTGCGGATGCAAGGCCGACTGTAGCAATCTTGCCCATTACTTTGGCAATGCCGGATACCAGGCCTGCATTTTGCATCCCGGTAACAAGGGCAATCGTACGGGCGTCGCGTTCACTTAGCCTGCATAACTTTGCGGCCCAATAACCCAAAAGGTAACCCAGCAAATTGAGCGCAAGCACCACCAGCAGCAACATCAAACCAATATTAAGAATACTATCCCGCCCAGCCGCCATGATGATGGCCACAATGAGCGTCACGCCAAACATGGATACGAAGGGCATCCAGGCATGAAGCCACTGGGCTCTGGTGCTCAGCAGCTTATTAATGAGAAGCCCTGCGGCAATGGGCAGCACCACAATCTTGATCATCCCCCACATCATGTTCAGAACATCAATTTCAATAAATCCGCCGGCAAACAATTTCATCAGCAGGGGAATCAGCAACGGAGCAAGGAGCGTGGTGAGGGAGGTAACCGTGATGGCCAGCGCTACATTGGCCTTGGCAAGATAAGAAAACAGGCTGGCCGTAACTGATGTTGGAGAACAACCCAGCAGAATGATACCAGCCGATATTTCAGGAGAGAAATCGTTTGCTTTGGCCAACAAAAAACCAAGCGACGGCATGATCAGGAAATGGGCAATTACTCCCACAATAACCGATTTTGGTGATTTGGAGAGTTCAACAAAATCCTTAAAACCCATGGAGGAACCCGTCCCAAACATGATGAGCTGGATAAGCGGGGTAATGAGCCCGGCCAGCTCAAAGCCGTTGATCTCAATGAATGGCGCCGGGTAATATAATGCTGTGGCAGATATTCCCAAGATAAATACAGTAAATGCCAGACCTTTCAGAAGGGGGATGCCCCGGAAACCAATGGACAGTGCCACCAGAAAAGTGATAAAAAAAGGGCCTGCAGAAGCAATGCTGTCATTAAAAATCATTACCAGCGTAACAATCAATGAAATACCCGACAATACAAGCGCAGCTTTGTAAAATTGATTCTTATTCAAGCAAAGATCAGGTTTGGTATGATTAACTTCTGTATATAGGTGCAGGTCTGAGCCTTTTTATTTTTTCAGCATTTTCCACTCGCGGCCAGGTGTTTCCACCCTGAAGGTCTCAATGTTGCCACTATCCTGAAGCGTTACATAAACGGTGCGGCCGTCTTTCCCGCCAAAAGCCAGGTTACTGGGAAGTTTTCCTGACAGAGGAACTTCCAGTATTACCTTCCCGGCAGGCGAAACTTTGGCGATCGTTCCCTTTCCATGACGGGTGATGTACAGGTTTCCATCAGCATCACAGCGCATGCCATCCATCCCGAAATCCGGGAATTCAATAAGCAGGCGTTTATTGCTTATCTCTCCCTTTGCAGAGAGATCATAGGCCCATACCTTACGCTGTACGGTCTCATTCACATACAGGATTTTATTGTCGGGACTTACCTCAATTCCGTTGGTGGTGCCGGTATTGGCTTCCAGCAAAGTTACTTTTCCGTCGGTATCAATGCGCCAGATATTGCCCGTTCCGTTTCCCCAGTTGGGATCACTGGCATAAAGCCGGTCTTTGTTGTCTATGGCAATATCATTGGGCTGATTCATTTTAGGTTCATGCGCAAACACACTGATTTTTCTGGTAGCCATGTCCACTTTCAGAATATTGTGCTTGGGGTAGTCGGCTATGAACATATGTCCTTTGCTGTGGAACCGGATGCCGTTTCCGATACTCCCTGCAGGAAGCTCCACAAAGATACTACCCTCTCCGCCCGGTGTTACCTGCCCTATGGTACCTTGCTTTTCAAAATTCACGGCATATAATATCCCGTTTTTATCCACGGCGGGCCCTTCAGCGCCGGAAGTAAAACTTTTGGCAGGTGTAAAAACGGATGCTTTATACCAATCTTCGGATGCTGATGTTTGCATATTCACAAAGGAAAATTCTGCGATAAGGAATGAAAAGAGAAGTACTGATGTAATGAAAGATTTAGGAATAGTCATTTTCATAAGACTGGATTACTTGAATTTTAAGGTACCAAAAAACTGCGGTAAGTGAAAATTGGGTTTAGGGTTGTCAACAAACGACCAGGTGATCCAATGCGGATTGGTGCTCTGGCTTGCCGTTTTATAAAAATTTGCACGCCAGACGGTACCCGGTTTCGGGTCAGTGACATTGGAAAACTTTTTGAGCATCGACAAAGGTATCCGGTATTCAATGGTCCAGGTAACAGGTTCCGAGATTTCGGGATCAATTTTCGAGGGTAACGAATGCGCTATCTCGATTTGTCTGATGTCATCCGCCTGAAGTTTTTCAAATCCGGTCCAGGGTTTCGTGACGTAGAATATCAGTGGCGTTCCGCCTGCGTTTACTTCCAGATTAAAGTAGCGCTCAGGCAAGGCGGCGTCCGGCGAGAAAAAGAATTCTACACATGCATCTCCTGAAACATTCCCGTTATACTCCTGAACCAGACTGCGCACATGTTTGTCCTTTACCCTGAAAATGACGTATACATTCTGATCGTCATACATCATTTTGGCTTCTACACCCGGCTTAAACGGCGGGATAACCCCCATATACTTGTCTATAGTAATTGGCTTTACCTTTTTCCATTGTTTTTTATCCCAGTTGGCATCAATGGTTATAGCCCTTTTTAGCTTTTGTACTTCATATACCTCCCGTTTGGTATCAGCCGTTTGCGCCAGGCAGCGCAAGGAACCTATGGAAGGACAAAACAGAAAAAGAACAAGGAAGATCCGTTTCAGATCTGGTTTACTCAAAATACGCATTGCATGAAATAAGGTTGATCGTCTGCATAACCTGCAAACCTATTTAAACTATCATTTTATATTTTCGCAGCAATTATCTTATTAATATCCAAAATTCCCATATTCATTATTTTCAAAATTCAGGATATCACAAAATTATATTTCAAAGGCGTCAAATTCCTGTACTATCGTTCGTAATCCTGATACTTTTATAGGAGCTTCCTTAAGCTCCAACCGATACTTCATCCGGGCAGCTGAGGATTGAAAACTGCTGTACCTTCTGGAAAAATCAAAAAAACATGCTAAAAAGTAGCGCTTGTCACCGATAACGTTATCGGAACTATTTATGGGAGGAATCGCAGCTTCCTGAAAATTTCATACTAAAATTGCAAAGAGGCATCGCTCAGAGCTCGGCATCATAGGATTATCCCAGGTTATTCCTGATCTAGAAAAAATCCCGGATGGCTTATTTCAAAACAATACCTGGCTTCTCTGTTGACTTGGCGTGCATATTATTTAGGGATACAATAAATTCTATATCATGAAAGCAGTTGAATTTCACCTACCTCAGGATGTTGACAAATCATTTATTGTTTTTCGGGAAACCGGTGATTTTTTTCCCGCCCCATGGCACTATCATGCTCATTATGAGTTTGTTTTAGTAACAAAAAGTACCGGCAGACGCATGATTGGGGATCACATAGGATATTTCGATGAGGGCGACCTGGTATTTCTGGGCTCATTGTTACCGCATGTATGGGTGAACGACCCGGTATATCTGAACCGCCAGGCAGATCACAAAGCAGACGCCCTGGTGATTCACTTCACCAACGATTTCCTGGGAGACGATTTTATGAATATTCCTGAAATAGAGAATTTCCGTAAAGTCATGAAACTGGCCGAAAGGGGAATGTCGCTCAAAGGCGAAACACGTGAAAAGATTAATGAAATCATCAAAAAAATGCCCGAAATGAACGGCCTTCACCGGCTGTCATCGCTGTTCCTTATTTTTGATATCATGTCCAACACTACGGAATATGACCTGCTTGCAAGCCCCCGTTTTGTACAAAATTTCCATTACGATTCTTCTGAAAGGTTCAAGAAAATAACCGGTTATATCATGGAGAATTTTGATAAAGATATCAGCCTGGCAGAAATAGCCTCGGTAGGAAGTATGGGTGTAACTGCATTCTGCAATTTTTTCAAGGAGCAGTTCAGGGTTACTTTTGTGGAATACCTCACCACCGTGCGCATCGGGCACGCCTGCAAACTCCTTTCCCAAAATGACCGGAACGTAGTGGAGGTTGCTTACGAATGCGGATTTAACAACCTGGCCAACTTCAACCGGCAGTTCAAAAAACTAAAAGACATGACCCCGAGTGATTACAGAAAAACGCTGAACATCTAGCGTCACCGCGACTATAACTGGTCTAACAGCACCAAAAGCCGTTTTCTGATCACCTCTTCAGCGCCGGGCACCAGGCAGCTGTATCGGCAGCGCCAGGTTTCGTACCCCCCTTTCGCGATCTCGGCAGCAGGGGGAACATACCCTGCGTTACCGTTGGCCATGGTGATGGTGAAATAGTATTTCGATTTTTTCGCCGCTTTTAACCTCAAACCAGTCTCGGAAAAAAACTCGCCAGCCAGCGCACCGATGGCTCCTTCACCAATTTTGATCGCCTGAACCGGTGTAATGCATTGTGCCGGGAATTCATTGAGTAACATCTGTTCCCGGGCATATATCTGCCGCAACCCGTTTTGATCGGGTTCAATTTCCTCATACCTCGCACCGGCCACCAGCAGCGCGGCAGAGGATAATTCGCTGGCAGATGGTTTTACGACATCAATTTCAATTTCGTCATAACCGATTGAAAGTTCCGGATCGGTTTGCCAGATCAGGTTGGGCAGGTTGTCGACGATCTTATCTGCCAGGCTATTTCCGATCAGCCTGCTTTTTTCAAAATTTTCCTTGGGATAACGGTTACTATCCTGAAAGTCCCAGATGTTGACATCACCGCTTGTACCATTGCTCATGATCCCGACAAAAGAATCTTCGACCTGAAGCCGCTCCGCAAGCCGGGCGGCAAACATTCCGAAATAATCAGCAGAAATGGTACCATTCTCCCAATCGCCCACATAATGTAGTGAGTAATTAGCGAGCAACGATATCCATTCACCGTCCAATCCTTTCACCGCCAGATAACCGAGCTCAGGATCCGTTGGAGCTATACTGTTTTCAATCAGGCTTTCTGCACCAAATGGATTGGTTTTGATCTGATCCGTACCGCCCGTCACCGGATTAAAAGGCAGATATGTTTCTTGCATTTTATAACGCCGGCACAACAAATGCTCAGGTGCTGCAACCGACCCAAAGGCAATTTGTGCCGGCTTCAGATGATCCATCGCCCGTTGAACCGACTGAAGGATAAGCCCTGGAAGTTTTTTAGAATAGGCCGGATCAGCACTTCCCAGATGCACGTCAGCAACGGATCCTGCGGCGTGGGTGTGTGTACTGGAAATCATGATATTGCTGGCCGGAATCCCTGTTGCGCGGGTGATGTCAGCCTTCACCTGGTCCAAAAAGTCCCTTGGCATGATGCAGATATCAACCACCACCAGGGCAATGAGGGTACTTCCGTTTTTCAGTACCAGGGCCTTGGAGTATAGGTCATCGTGGATATAGGTGGCATAATGTGTGATAAAATCACCATTGATTCGGGTACCAAGCGGTGGTGTGGTCTTCACCTTTGCTGCTCCTGCCTGGAAAGAATTTATGTTCATATCTGCGCAATAATTAATTATTTCTTACTCATTTTTTGATCCCGGCAGAACTCTGAAACGACATGTTACAAGTCTGCCAAAATCACATACTTCCTATCTCTCTTCCTCCACTTTCCCACCCCAGGCCTTTCTTAAAAACCGAAGCCAGTTTTCACTGAAGATATTGTCAATATCCTCCTCCTTATAGCCTCTTCTTTCGAGTATCGCTTCAAATTTCTGAAGATCGGCTATGGAATTAAGGTCCCAGGGCGATTGTTCCGTTCCGAAAATCCCATCCAGATCACTGCCAATAGCCACATGACGGCTGTTTCCGGCGATCTGGCAGATATGATCCCAGTGATCCACCAAATGTTCCAGTTTGATATCCAGCTGCCAGGGATCGGAAACCATATCTATAAAACGGATGTCCATTGCCCAGCAATCCAGCATGCCACCTATCACCGCTCCGCGGTCTACCAGCCTTCGGATCTGGTCATCGGATAACTGACGCTGGTTCGGTACAATTTTTCTAACGTTGTGATGACTTGACCAAACAGGTCCATCGTAGTGATCCAAAGCCTGGTCAAACCCTTGGTCGGTCAGGTGGGTAGTGTCCAGGATGATACCCAGCTTACCCATTTCTTTAAGCAGCTCAAAACCTGCCGGTGTAATAGCGCCTTCATTTTTAGTACCGGGGGCATATCTGCCGGGGCCAAAATGTGACAGCCCCACAGCACGTAACCCATAGTCATACGCCCTTTGTAAATAAGAGACATTTACCAGGGAATCGGCCCCTTCCAGGCTCAGGATATATCCTACCGGCTTGGTATCAGCAGCAACGGATGCATCGTTCCAGAGCAACAGATGCGCTTCCAGCTCCTGCAAATTGGTGATCTGTACCATTTCACCCAATGCTTCCATTTCTCGGTACCAGGCAAGCTGTGCCTGCGTCATGGCCCAGGCCTGCTGCGGAGAATTCCAGCCGCCCAGCGCACTTCCATAGGGTGTAACCCGCGCAAGCTGGGTGGCCACCACGATACCAATATTACCTTTTCGCAATTCGGGTAAGCAAACCGTCCCTTTACCCCGGTCGTTCTTGTCCGACATATTCATTTCCCGCTGCCGGATATCAGCCAGCGGAAGGGTCAGGTCGCGGTTCCATTCTATGGCATTCATGGAAAGATCCAGATGCGCGTCAAAAATCAATCTTTTCATCCCTGATCACAAGGTACCTGCGTACCTCATTCGTTTTAAGTCAATTTTTGTTTAATTCGTTTACTGGTTAAAAGGGTATTTATCGATAACCTCATGAATTTCGCTGCTGAATTTTTTCACGAGCGCTTCCCATTTTTCGTCCTCTCCCGGCTGATAAGCATAAAACCCCTTACCACTTTCCATTCCGAAATCCCCTTCCCTGATCAACGCATTGAAAAAATCGGGAGCGGTCTGGTCCTTCGCCAGTTCGGGATTAAGATCCTTCATCACCATTCCGTAGGAATAGGTACCCATCAGATCCATGTAGCGAAGATTTCCGGCAAATGGAAGGTAATAACCCGCATCATTCCTGCAAGCCCGGTCAATGTCTTCAATGGTGGCGTAATCATTTTTAACCAGATAAAAAGCCTCTCGCATCAATGCCGCCAGCAGCCGCATTCTCACGCCGGTATCTCCCTGGATGACATAGGGGTCTTTGCCCCAGTACGATCGGGCCAAGTCAGTAATCTGATCAACAAAGCGTGCCTCGGTGACCTCATTGGCAACTATTTCCAGGAAGAAAGTAGTATGCACAGGTTCCACCCAGTTGGCGATCAGAATGCGCCCCGGCTTTGCCAGATTATCCTGAATAGCATCAAGCGGTATCGTCTCAGAGTTAATCGCAATGACGGCATCTTCCGGTAACCTGGATTCCAGAAAGCTGATTACTTCCTGTTTGGCAATCAAATCTTCCTCAGTAATGACAAACGCGAGTTTAATGCCATTTTCAAAATGCAGGTCTTCAATGACCTTGATATCAAAAGGCCCGTATTGCCCGGGAGACCATTTTCTGATATCATTCTTGTGGTATCTCAGGTAATTCCAAGCTTTCGGAGCGTTGGCCGTACTTAAAATAACCGGATGCCCTGCGTCACGTAAACATACAGCCAGGCTGTAAGCCAGTTTATTATTTCCAACAACCAGTGCGGGTTCTATTATTTTTCGTGTTTCTTTCATTTGCTGATGTCCGGGAGGTATCATTACTTCATATCTGCAAGTACTTTACGAGCGGTGGAGATGGCATGGTCTATGTCAGCCTCGGTGTGCACTGCGCTGATGTACCAAAGCCCCCTTCCAATGACCCTCACACCTTCGTCATGCATAGCCGCTATGAATTTGCCCAGCTTTCCCTTATCTGCTGAAAGGGTATCCCTATATTCATTCGTTTTGTCAAGTAGAGAAAAGCTGATCGCGAACATCGGCCCTGGGCCCTCCACAAGCAGACTATGCCCTGTGTCCGAGGCAGCTTGTTTTAAACCTGCCATCAGTTTTTGCCCAAGGGCGAACATGCGTTCATGAGGCCGCTCGGTTTCCAGAACCGTAATGGTGGTGAGCGCCGCAGCCACGGTGGGGTTCCCGGCATTCATGGTTCCGGCATGGATAACCCTGGCATCTTCTATCAGTTGCATCCAGTCTCTTTTACCGACAATGGCGCTTATGGCGTATCCGCTGGCAATCGCTTTGGCAAAAATGGCAAGATCAGGAGTTATACCGAAATATTGCTGCGCACCTCCCAATGATAACCGGAAGCCGGTGATCACTTCATCGAAAATGAGTGCGATGCCGTGTTCCGTACAAATTTCTCTTAATCCTTCCAAAAATCCCGGCCTGGGTTCAATACAACCGTTATTACACATGACCGGCTCGGTAATGATGGCAGCAATTTCTGAAAACCGCTCGGATACCGTTTTTCTCACCAGGTCCAGGTCATTCCAGGGCAGAATAATAAATTCATTTTCAACACCTTCAGGTAAGCCCTGTGTCCATGGATATACATTTGGATTTTCGCGACTGCCCAGTGCTTCGGCAGAAGGTGTGGAAATCCCCCAGCAAACGTTGTCCATCCAGCCATGGTAATGGCCTTCAAATCTCAGGAATTTCTTCCGTCCGGTTTTTGCCCGGGCTACTCTGAAAGCCGTCTGAACCGCTTCCGATCCATCCAGACAAAAGCGCATCAGTTCGGCGGAAGGTATCAGTTGATTGATCTTTTCGGCCAGTTCGATTTCCCGGATATGCTGTCCGGCAAAAAGCTGCCCCTTTTCCGAATATTCTCTTACTGCTTTTAATACCTCCGGATGCGAATGACCCAGTATCAGCGGCCCCTGGCTGAGGGTAAAGTCGAGGTACTCATTCCCGTCCACGTCATAAATCCGGCTGCCCTCCCCGTGGGTATAAAACAACGCGTGCGGATGGTTATATTTCCTGAATTCGGAAGATACTCCGCTGGCGAGCACCTTTTTGGCTCTTTCCAGCAATACGGAAGATTCCTGATATGTTTTCATTTTATTGCGGCCAACTGCCGGTACTTCCCGGCAAGCAGTGTTTCTGTATGGTTTGATAAAAATATTCTTTTTAAGTGCGTCTTTTCAGGACGTCTGTTCCCTTACTTTCTCCGCTGAATATCCAGCTGCGAGCTTGTGGATTTTCAGGTTGAAGTCAGCAAAGGCGTCATCCCATTCTTTGGCTTCTCCGTTGGAATACGGGTAGAGGCCTTTCCCATTATGTACACCACGGGCATTCCGGCTGACCATTTCCTGCATCAGCGGAGGTACGGTTTCCGAATTACTAAGTTCTGGAAATAACCTGTTGATTATCAAAGCAAAATCTTTCAGCCCCATATAGTCCATCCTTCTGAAGATACCCATCAGGGTCATCCAGGAACCCGCATCGTAACGGAAAGATTTGTCGAGATCTTCCTTTGTTGCTCTCCCGTTTTCAATCAGATAAAAAATTTCCCGGTATACGGCATACATTAAACGATTCGTAATAAAACCCCTTATATCCATTTTAAGGAACGTGGGTTCTTTTCCCCAGCGATGCGCCAGCCGAAATATATATTGTGCATATTGCGGGTCGGTGAGTTTGCCGCAGGTAATTTCCAGAAAACGGGTCATCGTAGCCGGTTCGGCCCAATGGATACCTAAAAAGCGGGCCGGCTTGTCGACGTACGTCTGAAGCTCGCTGATAGGAATGGCTGAGGTGTTGCTGGCGATAACCGTCTCTGCACCCACAATAGCAGTGATTTTATTGTAAACAGAACTCTTTATTTCAATCTTTTCCAACACGCATTCAATCACCACGGCGCAATTCCGAAGTTCGTTGTAATCCACAGAAATGGTGAGCTGTTCTGCGTAAACATCCGGAGAATATGGAACCAACCCGGCTTCATTACATTGCCTGAGCTGTTTTTCAATCCTTAAATCCGCCCCCTCAACATCCTCCGGGATTGCCGCTATCGCTTTTACCTGATGCCCTGCAATTAAAAGGGCAGCCACAATGCTGCTACCCATTAAACCTAATCCCACAACACCAACTGACACTTCCCGCAGGTTTGGCTGTTTTTTTGTCATATAAAACTAAAAATGAATAACTTACCTTATTTCCGGGCTGTTTTTTAACTAAAAAATGATCTGTCATACCAGCAATACCCGCCAGTACCCGACACAGAACATAATCATCAGCATACTCACAAAAGCAAAATAATATATCGCAAAATGATCACAATGCAAAAGTACATTGCACAGAGCCGTACATTCTCCTACTATCATTGCAATTAGTGATACTATTTTTTACGGCAGTAATTAAACCGAAAAAGCCTGTAAGCGGCTGTATTTCTTAGTACAGTTACTTACAGGCTCCTCCCAAAAAATTGACAGAAAAGCGTCTCCTAAAAATCACAAACCTGTTCCCGGTTTTATTATTTTCCAGAAAGGGATTTTATATAAAGGATAATTGACTCTATATCAGGATCGGACAGCACCCCTGCAAAAGAAGGCATTTCTTCGTTGTATCCTTTCACAATTTTAAGTGAGGGCGTCAGGATGGACTCCCGGAGGTATTTTTCGTCAGCAATGGTTTTGGTCCCGTCGTCAAAGAGTCTTTCCGAATTGTACATACCCTGAAAAGGCGGCCCGTACATACCCTTCGTCCTCAGCCCTTCCGAATGGCAACCCGAGCAGGCCATTCGCTGAAATAATTCCTTTCCCCTTTGCACCGTCACCAGCTCTCCATTTTTTGCGGATGGCGCCGCCTCCTGTTTCGGGGCAGTTAGCAGAGCCAGGTTCACATCTTCAAATCCCTCCTGGGCGAGCCTGAGCTCTCCAACCTTATTAACCGTGAACCAAAATTGATCGTTTATCTGATGGCCATCCTTCGCCAAAAGGCGATACGACACTTCCATCTGCATGACCTCGGTCATTTCTGGTATCAGCAACAATACCTTTTTCCGGTCAGCGGAAAGGTAGGAAGCCGCCACCGGAATGGTTTCTTCACCGGGTGTCCCATCCGTTTTAAAATGCCCCGAGCCGTATTCCTCTGTACGTTTATAATCCCATCTTTTTACCAGAAAACTGGAAACCGCCGTCGCCTCCTCCGCCTTAAGTTCCGAGTCGAAGCCAAGTATTATACCTTGTTTACCCGCCCTGAACAAGTTGGGCATATAACTGGGCTTTCCGGTATATCTCAGCCGCAGCAATGCACTGAGCCCGTTTGAACTGGATCCCCACAGGTTAAAACCTGCGACATAGAGTTGCTCGTCCAAGGGGTTCATTGCCCCTTTGGAGGTAGGCGCGGGATATGCCGCCTGGATGAAGGAAACACCTCCCTGGATCACCTGCGAGGTACTGTCAATCAGCACACGGAACAATCCCGGATGGCCAAATGAAAAATGGATCAGATTGCCGTTTAAAGGGCCCATTTTAGTACTCGTCACCCATGCCTGGCTGATGCTGGAGCGGTCTACGCTATGAGGTATCCAGGTAAGCGGGGGCGCCACCGAAGGGTTATCGTTACGGTGGCGGGTCGGTTCCACGCCATAATAATCACCTTTTTTTATGAGGTATATAGGCGTGGAAGGTACAAAATTCCCCTGCTGGTCCGACGCCGTTAACATCCCCGTCCGGGCATTGATTCCAAGATAAGGACCACGCAGTCCGGTTGCGATTACCTCGTATTTCAGCCCATCGGGTGCTATTTTCAGAATGGTACCGCTCAGTGAAGATCCGGCTCTGAAACCCTTGGCAACAGGTGCCGTTACACCTGGCCCGTTAGAAAGGCTTCCACCCTTGGCGATGTAAAAACCACCGTCCGGAGCCGTAACCATGTCTGCTGCCCATTCCCTGGATTCGGAAGACTGGGGCATGATATTGGAAAAATTTTCATAAAAATCAGTAACGCCATCCCCATTGAGGTCGCGCAGGAGAACAATACCTTCCCTGCCAAACACATACACCCTTTCATTAACGATCTCCACACTCATGGGCTCATGCAGCCCGGACGCAATTCTACGCCATTTCAGATTCTGCAGGCCACTGCTGATGCCGTCGATCGTCCACACGTCTCCTTCGAAAGTCACCACAGCGGCACGCCCATCCCTGAAAAATGCGATATCCGCTACTCTCACATTTCTTTTCCAGGAATTATGCAGCGGTAATGTCAGCCTGTCGGTAACAAACGCCGCCGTATCGGGTGACAACTCTCCTTGTGTCAACACCGTTTCTTTCCAGGGTGCCGGGCCTCCCGCAGTAAAATCGGGGAACGTAATGTGTGTTTTTTTACAAAACTTTTCGAAGACGGATCTTTTTTTGGAGGGACCTTTCCAAATGGCAACGGTTGCCTCCCTGGCTGCTCCGGCAGGTATTTTAACTGTCAGATATCGATTTCCATCCGCTTCCGTTTGCCAGTCAATATTACCTTTGCCCAAAATCCCGATAGCAGTGACGGTATCTTTCCCTGCGCCATGATATACGTAGGTAATTCCTCCCCTGCGCTCGCTGGCGGAGGCACCTCTTACTTCTGCTGCAGTCAGGTAAAGATCTTCCGAAGGGCCATTCATCCGGATGGTTCTTGTAAAAATAACCTGATCCTCCAATCTGGCGCTGCCCGGCATTTCAAAAACGTTGGTACGCCCAACCGAATAATTAAAAATAGCCTTGTCCCCGTGTACGTACACCCCTTTCCATCTGCCCTTTTCAGCTGGGATAGGTCCCCATTCCGGCTGCTTTGAGGTGATATTACTATAGTCCGATTTATGATTGGACCAGCCTGGATATAACCCGGTTGCAATTTTTGGCACTCCTGTCAGCGTGCTTATACTGTTGTTTTTGTTAAAAAAATCTTTGTAGGAAACCTGGGCCATGGATACCATCGGCAGGAATTTCCCGGTCCAGGCCACGGACCACCTGAGACGGTCAGTATCAAAACATACATAAGCGCTGTCACCAAGCTTAACAGCCAGAGTCCGTGCGGCTTGGTTATCATCAGGAAAACCCGCGCCCAATTTTCGCGCATCTATAGCAGCGGGGATATAAGGGAATGACGGCTCAACAAAAGACCCAAATTCCAATGTGTCAGTAGCATAAGCACTTGAAGTACTGGTGATATCTGTATAACCTGTAAGTAACAGCGAGGCCAGAAACACCACGCAAACCGCGGAAATGTTCCACAGCAGACGGGGAGATGTAAATAAGTTAAACATAGTGACTTTTGATAACAGATACCAAAAATACCTGTTATTATCCAAACTTTGCAATCTTCTTACACCCACATTCCTCCTAATTCGAAAGAAGTTATTCCGGATCTTGCCCGAACCGGTACCAAAAACGGCAAACGATGTACCCCCTCAAGACTTATACCAGTTTCGGTTTGACGGTAACAGGCAGACAAAAATAAGTAATATGGCATAAAACATATAAAATGTATGGAGCCAGTGCACGGTACGAAGCAATGCCATTTGCACCTGGATCCAGATGATGAGTGCAAAAGCTACATAAATGCAGTACGTCCACGCCCAATGCATATCCCCGAAAAAACTGAAATGTTCTGCCCATGGGGAAGCAGGTTTTTTAATCAATGCAAAAATCAATAAAAGTGGCACAATCCCGAGTATGACCAACAACAGAATTCCCGGTATCAGGAAATCCGGAAACGGTGAGTATTCAAGTACGGACACCGGCATGCCAAGCAGTTCCCCATCCGGCGAAATAACCAGCATACCGCCACCACTACAAGCTCCAACGCCTAAGAAGCCCATCAGAAAAATTAACCAGCTTTTCGCTGTTTTTGTACCCATCATTTAATTCGTTTTAACTGTTAAACTCAGACCAGAATTTAAAATATCCGTCGCAAATCTCTTTTCACCGCCATTAATTCATATCGAAAATACCTTTTACAATGTCTATCAAATATGATATCTGTCAGGCGCGTCCAAATGTATGCTGGCTCTCCACAGGCTGCTAAAAACTTGGCACTCCATTTCGCAAAGGAGCTAAAGATGCTTACCTTTAATTAAGCCTTTTTTGAAATCGTTCACAATCAAATTTCACCTATGAATTTTACAAATTCACTTGCTCTTTCCATTTGCCTGATCATTGCGCAGGCTTCCGTATCGCAGACTGGAAGGAACGGAAAACTTTTATCTCAAAAAACGCATCCATCTGAAAAAGATATAGCAGCCAGAGTACTTCCCCGTATCGCGATTGCGGGATTGGCAATAGAATCCAGCACATTTTCTCCCGCACTTACACACGAAGAAGCGTTTCATGCCAAATACGGTGACGAAATTTATACCTCCTATCCTTTCTTCTCCAAAGATTCTCTCAACCGGCGGCGTGCCGAATGGTTCCCGGCACTGATGGGCCGCTCGTTACCCGGCGGGACGGTCACCCGCGAAGCCTACGAGTCGCTGGTGAAACAAACGCTCGAACTACTGAAAAAGAATTTACCCTATGACGGTATGTTTCTGGACATTCACGGGGCGATGAGCGTGGTGGGCCTGGACGATCCGGAAGGCGACTTCATCGTCAGGATACGGGAGGTCATTGGAAAAAAGACGATCATTTCAACCTCAATGGATTTACACGGCAACGTTTCGTGGAGACTGGCGCAAAACACGGACCTCATTACCTGTTACCGCATGGCTCCGCATGAAGACGCGATGCAAACCAAGAAAAGGGCGGTGGACAATCTTTTGTCCAGACTTGAAACCGGAAAAGGAAAACCAACCTACAAAGCCTGGATACCGATCCCGATTCTCCTACCCGGGGAAAAAACAAGTACCCGGATTGAACCGGCCAAAACCATATATGCAGCCGTGGCACCGGCTTCGGTACAACCCGGTATTATCGACGCGGCGATGTGGGTAGGTTATGCCTGGGCAGACGAACCCCGTAACCACGCGGTAGTGATGGTGACCGGAGACGATAAAAACCAAGTGACCAAAACGGCGGAACGGCTGGCAAAAAGTTTTTGGGATGTCAGGTCGGGATTCGCGTTTGTAGCCCCCACAGGTTCTTTGAAAGAAAGCCTGGACAAAGCCATTGCCAGTCAGAAACACCCCTATTTTATCAGCGACTCAGGAGATAATCCTACCGCAGGAGGTGCGGGAGATGTAACCTGGACCTTAAAAGAAATACTGGCCCGCCCGGAATTTAAGAATGAAAATGGCCCCTCGTTGATATATGCCTCAATCCCGGGGTCCGAATTTGTAAAAAGGGCGGTTGAGGCCGGAGTTGGTGGCAAAGTGGATGCCTACGCAGGAGCGGTGGTGGACGCAAGATTTGCCGGCCCGGTACGTCTGAAAGGTACCATAGAATCAATAGAACACGGAGATAAAAATGCAGAAACCGAAGTAGTGGTGAAAGTAGGGAGCGTGAGGGTGATTGTGACCAAAAAACGCAAACCTTACCACAAGGAAATTGATTTCACCCGCCTGGGGCTCCACCCGCGCAAGGCCGACATTGTGGTGGTAAAAATAGGTTACCTGGAACCTGAACTTTACAACATGCGTGCCGACTGGATTCTTGCCTTAACGCCCGGCGGCGTAGATCAAAACCTTGAAAGACTGGGTTATAAGAGAATCAAACGCCCTATGTTTCCGTTGGACAAAAACATGAAGGATCCTGATCTTACTGCAAAAATGGTACCGTCATCCGATCAGTAACAGGTTCTCCCGGGTGATTAGTTGAAGTAACCCGGGAGTCCGGCGTTTGAAAAGATAATCGTGGAAAATGATGCTGCGAAAGCTGCAATGGCCGAAAAACAGGGTATACCTCACTCAGGATAACCTGACGGAATAGAGTGGCTTATAGATGCGTGGCCGCTTACCTCCCTTTGTTGCCTGGCTCTGTACCGAACCAAACGGATGCTGATTCTTTGCAAAAACCTTGCTTGGAAACGGATTCGTACTGTCGGCAAATTGCTCAAAGGTATCTTCTCTTTTTGGATATGCGGTGTTGGTGATGGCTTTCATGATTTCTGGTTTTATACGTTGAGAGAATGTTTTCCTCCATGTATTATAAAATCATGCCTGTACCGGCTTACCAATCCATTTATATTGTTTTTTGATTACACCAGAAAAATTGCGCTACCTCTTATCAAGCTGGTTTTCAACCGGGACAACCGTGGATTGATGCTTTTGAAGGGCAGTTTTCAGTTGGGCAATAATTTCGGGATGATCCCTGGCTATATTATACTTTTCAGAGGGATCCTCATTCAGATTGTATAACAGCGGCGGGTTGTGGATAGTCCTATCATTGCTGCCATACTCATCCTGCGTGATAAAATGAGCCTTGTACGCCCCCACACGTATAGCAAAAACCTGGGTGTCGCGGTAGTAAACCACCTCTGACCGTGGATTGATGCCGGTCCCAAAAATAACCGGTGAAATATCAAACCCGTCATAAACCCTGTCCGACGGCATTTTAGCTCCAGCCAGTTTGGTGAAAGTGGGGAAAAGGTCCAGTGTGGTGGCAATCTCAGGCCTCACCCCAGGTTTCAACTTACCCGGCCACCAGAAAATAGTTGGTTCTCGCATGCCTCCTTCAAAAGTCCCTCCTTTTCCACCTTTCAGGATACCGCCGCTTCCACCTTGAGTACCAAAAGTCAGCCAGGGTCCGTTATCACTCGTGAAAACCACCAGCGTGTTTTTGGACATACCTGTTTCACGCAGTGTCTGCAGCACCTGTCCGACACTCCAGTCCAACTCTTCTATCACATCACCATACAATCCCCTTAAACTTTTATTTTCAAATTCCTTTGAACGAAACAATGGAACATGCGGCATGGAATGCGCCAGATACAGAAAAAAAGGTTTATCTCTTTTGGCTTTAATAAATTTAACTACCTCTTCGGTATACCTCCTGGTGATGGTATGCTGGTCGGCGGGTTGCTCAATCGTGGTGGTATTTCGTTTTAATGGTACATTGAAATACTCGATTTTTGAATTTGCAAAGGCCTCTTTCCTGTCAACGTTTGTTACGAAATCCATATCATTGCTGTAAGGAATACCAAAATACTCATCAAATCCGTGGGCATTCGGTGTATAGTCAGGCAAATGCCCCAGATGCCATTTCCCCACGCAGGCGGTGGCATATCCGGCTTTTTTCAGCTGGCGTGCCAGTGTAATTTCTGACTGGGGCAGTCCACCCTTTGAATCAGGGAACAGTACTCTGTTTTTCTCACTGGCCATACCCGACCGCACCGGCAGCCTGCCCGTCAGTAATCCGGCGCGGCTCGGTGTACAAACCGGCGCAGCCACGTAGAAATTTGTCCAGCGCTGGCCCTCTGCTGACATCCGGTCCAGATTTGGCGTCATAATTGTGGGGTGGCCAAATGCGCCTAGGTCACCGTAGCCAAGATCATCACAGAAAATAACAACGATATTCGGCTTCGTATCAGGAACCTGGGCGTATAGCGACATTGAAGATAAAACACCGGACCCGATCACGACGAGCAGACTGGAAATCACGGATTTAACAACCGTATTGTACTTATCAATCATACTTAGAATCAGATTAGATCATCAACATTTAAGGAAACTTTTTAGTGAGGTTTTTGCCAGGGTACCCGTCCGCCTTCCTGGATATGCCGCATCAGCAACTTATTAAGTTCTTTATATACTTCAGGATTTTCAGCAATGACATTGTGTTTCTCCGCTTTGTCATTTTCCATATCAAAAAGCTCCATCGGTTTGTGTGGAGCATTTTTCACAAGCTTCCATTTCCCCTTGCGCAGACAGTAGCTGGACATTCCTGCGTAATCCATACCGCCTTCCCTTCTGGTGAAGTAGAGCTCCCTTTCCTCTTGTTTTTCCTGGGCATCCGCATTCATAAGTGTCGGCAGAAAACTTCGTCCGTCTTCTCCTTTCGCTTCCAGTCTCACCAGCTGAAGCAGCGTAGGATACAAATCCATAGACACATTCGGCTGAACCGAAATGCGGCCCGCCTGGATGCGAGCCGGCCATGACATGCAGGTCGGTACGCGCAATCCGCCTTCATACATACTCTGTTTTCCGTCTCTTAAAGCCCCATTATTGGCCATGCTTGGCAAATGGCCGCCATTATCACTGCTATAAATAATGAGGGTGTTTTCATATAAGCCTTCTTCCTTTAAAGTCTGGGTTACCTTCCCGATTCCATCGTCCATGTGTTCTATCAGCGCCACCAGTCTGGCTCGTTTTTCGTCGATTCCGGGTTCACGTTTCCTGACCTTCTCGAGCCATTCCTGCGGTGGCTGCACCGGTGTGTGCGGTGCGTTGTAGGCCAGGTATAAAAAAAACGGCCGCTTTGACTTTGCCTGCTTTTTAATGTAATCCTGAGACCATTGCGTAAAGAGGTCGGTTGCATGACCTTTCGGGTCAATTACTTTTTCGTTTTCCCTCATGTAGTTGATATCGTGCCGGCGGTGCGCCCAGTAATCATCCATCATGTCGCCCAGCCAGCCGTGAAAATATTCAAACCCGCGCTCGTTGGGCGTATTCGGGGACTCCAGTCCCAGGTGCCATTTACCTATAATTGCGGTGTGATATCCCTTTTTTCTAAGCATGGCAGGGAGCAAAGGGCCTTTGGGACTTAAATATCCCCAGTTGTCCTCCGGGTATGTACGGATTACACCAGGAACACCCACCACGTCAGGATAATTACCGGTAAGCAGAGCCGCCCTGGTGGGCGAACATACCGGACAGTTGGCATAAAAATTATCAAACCGGATGCCGTTTTTCGCGATCTGGTCAATATGAGGGGTCCGCAGATCTTTGGTTCCGTAATAGCCCACGTCGTGATAGCCCTGATCGTCCGTAAGTATCAGCAGTATGTTAGGCAGTTTTTCAACCACAACGGGTTCGCGGGTAGCGGCCATCAAACAAATTGCGGCGAAACTTAATACTACGGCCGTTGGTGCGTTCCATTTTTTCCTTGTCATGGTTAATAATCGGTTTGGGTTAAGGATACACGTACTATGGTGCGAGACAGGATCGAAACCATCGGTGAAAATACTTATTCTATTTAAGAAGTAGAGTAAGTATTTGCTTTAAATTCATTCAATTGCTCTTTTCCGTTTAACGTGGTCGGATACCTGATATGGACCGTTAATAAAGTCGGAAATTGAATCTCGGCTCAACTGGCCTGATACCGCGCCTTGCCAGTATATACTTACAAGTTTTCTTTTACATTGAAATCACTATTCCTATGCATTCCAAAATACCTCCCACTTGCGCTTTACGGGCATCATTGACAGCCTGTTTTACATGGCTATTGCTGAGTATCTGTTGGTCTGTCGGTGCGCAAAGTGTAAATCTTAAAAATCCCGTTTTAGTTGTTTCCCCCAATATTCCGCTTCCTATGCGGGAAACGGCGGCCAAGGTTCTTGCCGAGGAAATAGGAAAAAGAACGGATTTTGCGGTTAAAACGCAGACCGCATGGCCCAAAGCCGGGACACCGGTAATTGCCCTGGTGATGGCATCCGATACAGAACTGAACGGGAAAAGGGTACCTGCCAAACGCGGAGCGGATAGTCCTGAATTTAAAAAAGAAGGTTACCGTGTGGTATCCGAAATCTCGGGCAAGGAAAATATCACCTGGATCATCGGTGCTGATGCCAGAGGTATCCTGTTTGGTTCAGGCTGGCTGCTTCGTAATCTGAGAATGGACAAAAACCTACTTCAATTAGATGAAAAGGCCGATTTTGCCTCTTCGCCGGATTATCCTATCCGTGGCCACCAGCTGGGTTACCGTACCACGGCCAACACCTATGACGCCTGGTCAGTAGCACAGTTCGACCAGTACATCCGGGAACTCGCCATTTTCGGGACTAATGCGATTGAAGGGATACCTTTTCAGGAAGGGCAGGCGCCCAGTCCTCATTTTAAGATCCCTTCCGCTGAAATGCGGATCAGAATGAGCGAAATATGCCAGGCTTATGATATGGACTACTGGCTATGGACACCCGGGACGTTTGACATGAAGACCGAGAAGGATAAGAGAGCTGCAGAACTTCAGATGCACGAAGACTTTTATAAAAAATGTCCCAGGCTGGACCACATATTTTTCCCAGGCGGGGACCCTGGCGACAATCATCCTTCGGAGGTAATGCCGTTTTTAAAGGAGCTTCAGAGCCGGCTGGTGAAATACCATCCCAACGCAAAAGTGTGGATTTCCCTGCAGGGTTTCAGCGTTGAACAAATCGATTATTTCTATCATTACCTGGAAACCGAAAAGCCCACCTGGCTGCAAGGGGTGGTGTCCGGCCCGGGAAGTCCTTCCATGGCCGAAACCCGGTATCGCCTGCCCAAAAACTACCAGCACCGGGAGTATCCCGATATTACCCACTCGGTACGCTGTGAGTTCCCGGTTGAAAAATTCGACCAGGCCTATGCCCTGACACTCGGAAGGGAATCGGTAAACCCCCGTCCTTATGCATTTGCAAAAATCCATGAGAAATATGCCCCGTTCACTGATGGCTTCGTATCCTATTCGGACGGCAGCCACGACGATTTCAACAAGGTACTGTGGAGCATGCGCGCCTGGGATATCAAAAAAGATGTTCACCAGATACTGAAAGAATATGCCAGCTTTTTCTTTGGAAAAAGTACCGAAAACACGGCTGCCAGTGGCATAGAAGCCCTGGAACAAAACTGGAAAGGACCGCTGGCCGAAAACGGTGGCGTGGAAATGACCTACCTTTTCTGGAAAAACCTGGAAGCTGCCCACCCAAAACTGAAAAATAACTGGCGCTGGCAAATGCTGGTGCACCGGGCCTATTACGACCAGTATACCCGGCTGAGGCTTATTTACGAGCAGGAGCTGGAAAAACAGGCCAATGAAATCCTGAATAGTGCCAACGTCCAAACCATTGAAAAATCAATGGAACTTGCCCTGAAAACAGTAAACAAGGGTGATACGGAACCCATTGCCAGGGATATCAGAAAACACCTGGACGACCTGAGCGACGCGCTTTATATCACGATAGGTTACCAGACTAGTACCGCCAAACACAAACCAAAGAGCCCCGAGCGCGGTGTGGTAATGGATTTTGTGGATTATCCGCTCAACAACCGCTGGTGGCTCACCGACGAATTTGAAAGGATCAGGAAGATAACCGATCCGGACCAACAACTGGCGGAGCTTAAAAAGATCGTGACCTGGGAAAATCCGGGACCTGGAAGTTATTATGACGATATCTCCAGTGTAAGCAAGGGCCCCCGTGTGAAAACCATCTCGGATGATGCCACTGATGTGGCCTGGTGGGACAATGGCAAAAGCAGAAAACGGCTTTCGTCTCAGCTTTTCCAACGCGAACCTGAGCTCGATTACGAAAACCTCGACCCCCAGGCTCGTTACAGGATACGGGTGTGTGGCTACGGGGATGCTCTTTTGCGTGTAGACGGGAAACGCCTTGCACCGGTTTTGTACAACAAAGAACAGGATAGTTTTAAAGAATGGATTGTCCCCCTGTCGCTTACGCAGGATGGAAAAATTTCCGTGACATTTGACGGCCCCGAAGAATCGGAGCTGAACTGGAGGAAAAACTCGAAAATATCTGATATCTGGTTGTTGAAGCAATAGTAAAAAATGTACCTGATTCATCGCGCAGAAAGCCAAATCTGCGCGATGATCTTTATAAGGCATTGCAAAAAGTAAAAATAAATTAACGCTGCGCTGATCGGCATATCGTTATCGGTTGTTAATTTGCCCGCTCTTGATATTGTATATACCCTCTGAAGATACCTGTATCTTCCCTTCGGATGGATCATTTGACTGACTATGAAAAACCCCCATTTTTGTCTGGTGCTGATTTTGCTTTTGTCTGTTGAAGTATCTGGCCAGCGTAACATGCACTTTATCAAGACAAAAAATGCGAAGGAACTTCATGCTTTTTTCAGATACACTGGCAATGATGCCATACTGGTAACCGGGCACCGTGGTGGAATGGTGAAAGGGTTCCCCGAAAATTCAATTGCCACATTTGAAAATACCTTAAAACACACCCCCGCTTTTTTCGAAATTGATCCCCGGCTCACCAAAGACAGCGTGATCATGCTCCTGCATGACCCTACGCTGGAGCGTACCACCACGGGCAAGGGAAAACTGGCCGATTACACTTTTGCAGAACTGAAAAACTTCCGCCTGAAAGATGCACAGGGACATGTTACCGATTATCCCATTCCAACGTTGGCTGAGGTGATCGAATGGGCGCGGGGAAAGACCATTCTGAATCTGGATCATAAGGATGTACCCCTTGAAATGACGGCAGCACTTATCCGGAAACATAAGGCAGACGGCTTTGTTATGCTCACTGTACACAACCCGCAGCAGGCAAGCTTTTATCTGGAACAAAATAAAAACAGTACCTTCTCCGCTTTTATCAGGTCGAAAGAGGAATTTGAGGATTACCGTAAAGCAGGTATCCCTTTTACGCAACTCATTGCCTACATAGGGCCATGGGTGAAACCGGAGAATCAGGAATTATATCGTTTGCTGAACAAAGAGGGTGCAATGTGTATGATATCAGCGGCGTCGTCCTATGACAAACTCAAAAGTGCTGAGGAACGGAAAGCCGCCTATCTGTCCATTGCCAGAGACGGTGCTACCATTATTGAGTCGGACTACCCTATTGAAGTGGCAGAATCTATCCGGCCTCTGCAACAGGAGAAAAGCCCTCAAAAGAAATTTTTCAGCAGGAAATGATAGCCGGTTTTTAAAGCCCCAGATTTTTCTTCACCCTGAAGGCGGTTATTCTGGCAATCAGTTCCATAGGCAACGGCTGATCAATCGGGAATTGAACCGAACCTTTAGCTCCTTTATATACAGAAAGTTCGTCCTTAAATTCCTCTATCCCGGTAGGCGTAGGATAAAACCCGATGTGATTACGGTATCCGGCAAAATGTACCAGATTTCCCTTGAGCTTAAACGTGGGAATACCATAGTTGATCGTTTCTTCCGCATCGGGGGCTACTTTTTTGATGGTAGCCCTTACCTCCTCCAGAAGCAGCCTTACGTCCTCCGGGAAGCCGCTGAGGTACTCATCTATCGTTGTCGGTTTTTCTGTTGCCATAGGTTCTTTAAAGCATCAACTGTATCCTACTCGCTATGTGTTCCTATAAATCTTACTTCAACAATTTCATCTAAATAGTCTATTTCTACAATCAGACGATATTTATTGCCCACAATCTTAAATCTGGCCCGGCTACCTGGAATGATCGATGCCTTTGGAAAATCTTTCAAAACATCAGCTGATTTTTTCCAGACCGCCTTTTTGTTTCCCCTCCAATATCCGACAAAATTTTGAGGTAAACCGGTCAGGTAATCACTTTGAGGTGAAATGTTCTATGCATTACCTAAAAACATGACCAGGATCATGTTCTGAACCTGCCGCTGTCACCTTAAAAGGTATCAGCAGACATTAATTTCGCATCATCAAATCACAATAATCGGTGACTTTCATGAACTTATACTTAGAAAACCGATTATTGTTAACCACTCAAACCAGCGCTTTATGAACACGCCCAAATATATTACTGCCGAAGAAGCGGTCAAAGCCATTCAGTCCGAAAACCGGGTTTTCATCCATGGCAGCGCCGCAACGCCTGCGCATCTGGTCCATGCCCTGCAACGGAGGCATTGGGAACTAAAAAATGTTGAATTTGTAAGTATCACCACGCTAGGAGATGTTGATTTCAACAATCCTGAACATCATAAGAGTTTCTATTTCAATTCTTTGTTTGTTTCGGCCAATACCCGTGGTGTGGTCAACAGTGATTATGGTGACTACGTGCCTATTTTCCTGAGCCAGATACCGCAGCTCATCAAAAGCCATAAGTTACCTATTGATGTAGCGCTCATTCAGGTATCCCGGCCCGACTCCCATGGCTACTGCTCGCTGGGTACATCGGTGGATATCGCCAGGGCAGCGGTGGATTCTGCCCGGCATGTGATCGCTATGGTTAATCCGCGGATGCCCCGTACTACTGGTGACGGTTTCGTGCATATCAGCAGAATCAACGCGATGGTATGGCATGAAGCCGCTCTGCCCGAAGTAGATTATGCCGTGAACGTCAAAAGTTCAACCGTACAGATCGGTGAAAACGTTGCATCTCTTATTGAAGACGGTGCCACGCTGCAAGTTGGCATCGGGGCCATTCCGGATCAGGTATTACGGAATCTGAAAAATCATAAAAACCTCGGGCTGCATACCGAAATGCTTTCGGACGGTGTCATCCCACTTATTGAAAACGGTGTGATTAACAACAGTCTAAAAAAACTGAACAGGGGAAAATCTGTTACTTCATTTCTGGTAGGGACACAAAAATTATACGATTTTGTACATGACAATCCCGCTATCAGCGTGAAGGATATCGGGTATGTGAATGACACCAGTATCATTCGCCAGAACCCAAAGGTAACCGCCATTAACTCAGCCCTGGAACTGGACCTCACCGGACAGGTCTGCGCCGACTCCCTGGGTACTTACCAATACTCCGGCATTGGCGGACAAATGGATTTTATTCACGGAGCTTCCCTCTCGGAAGGAGGCAAGCCGATCATCGCTCTGCCTTCAGTTACTTCATCAGGTGTTTCAAGGATCGTTCCCTTTCTAAAAGAAGGAGCTGGCGTGGTAACGACCCGTGGCCATATCCACTGGGTGGTTACCGAGTTTGGAGTGGTGGATCTGTTTGGTAAAAGTCTGAAGCAACGTGCCCGGGCATTGATCAATCTCGCACATCCGGATCACCGGGAATCTTTGGAAAAAGCCTTCTGCGACCGTTTTGGCAGCTTCTATCGCCCGGGCGTCTCCTCCATATCCGACAGGGTATACCACCCGCTCGGCTGACATCATTTGTTTGAATATTCCCAAAGGGAGGCTGCCAGTTGCACCTCCCTTTTTTTTGTCCATTCTATTCGGTACCAAACCGAATTTAAATAATATAACCTTTGCGCTTGTAAGTTTGTCTTTAAATAAATTACTTTGTCTATCAATTATATAGGAAATAATAACCAGCCACCGGTTTTACCTCCTTCAATCCCATTTACATTAAATGAATTTGTTGATCCGCCAGACCGGATGCCTCAGGTGCCAACTTTTAGAAAGATAATCTCCGGAATGTATGAGGAATCCCGCCCTCCTGTTTTCATCCCTGAGATATCACATCCGATTGCTGCTCCTTCCTGGCATTCTGCTCTCTTGGCAATTCCGCATTCAAAACACTGTCCGACAATTAGATTGACCCACCTTAGTGGTTTTAACCACACAGACTGAAAATTATTCAGATGATGACCAAACGATTTTTACTCTTCATCAGCCTGCTTTCCTTTTGTGCTGAAGTATCTGCGCAGGACAGGCCTAACATTTTGTGGATTGTCAGCGAGGACAACAGCCCTTTTCTGGGATGTTATGGTGATTCCTTTGCTACCACGCCAAACCTGGATAACCTGGCCAAACAGGGTATTCGTTACGAAAATGCATTTGCGACAGCACCGGTTTGCGCACCTTCACGCTTCACGCTCATCACAGGCATGTACCCCCCCTCGATGGGTACCGAGCATATGCGCAGCACCTATCCGGTTCCTGATTTCGTGCGGTTCTTTCCCAGATACCTCCGGGAAGCAGGGTATTACACCACCAATAATGCCAAGAAAGATTACAACACTGTAGACCAGCCAGAAGCCTGGGATCAGTCGGATCAGCGGGCAACCTACAAAAACAGAAAACCCGGACAGCCATTCTTTGCAGTGTTTAATCTGAATGTTTCTCATGAAAGCATCATACACAGCTCCATACCCAACGAAAAGCTGAAACATGACCCTGGAAAGGTCCCGCTTCCGCCCTACCATCCCGCCACACCCGAAATGAAACACGACTGGGCCCAATATTACGACAAGGTAGAAGAAATGGACCGCCAGGCAGGCGAGCTCCTGAAAGAACTGGAAAAGGAAGGCTTGGCTGAAAACACCATCGTATTTTATTACAGTGACAATGGTGGGATACTTGGCCGGAGCAAGCGCTTTGTGTACGAGTCGGGGCTGAGAGTGCCGCTGATCATACGTTTTCCTGAAAAATTTGCCGCTCTTGCTTCCGGAAAACCCGGTTCCGTTACTTGCCGGATTGTTACTTTCAATGATTTCGCCCCAAGCATACTAAGTATAGCCGGCATTCCGGTCCCTGCTTACATGCAGGGCAAACCGTTTTTGGGTACACAGCAGGTAAAGGAAAGGGGTTATGCCTACGGATTTCGGGGAAGAATGGACGAACGTACTGATCTTTGCCGAACTGTGAGGGACAAGAAATACCGGTATATCCGCAACTATCTGCCGCATAAAATCTATGCTCAGTACCTGGAATATCTGTGGAAAGCGCCCTCCATGCCTTCCTGGGAAGCGGAGTTCAGGGCAGGGAGACTGAATCAAATCCAGCAAAAATTCTGGCAGGAAAAACCTGCGGAAGAGTTGTTTGACATTGAAGAAGACCCTCATAACATCCATAACCTAGCCACCGATCCGAAGTACAAAAACGTACTGGCAAAGCTGCGGGAAGTGAATCATAACTGGCTGATTGCATCCAGGGATGTCGGGTTTATTCCGGAAGCTATGCTGAGCAAGATCTCAGCAACCACACCTTTGTACGAGTACGCACGAAGCGGAAAGTACAATTTAAAAAAAGTAATTGAAACGGCCGAAATAGCTTCTGCCCGGGACGAATCCAAACTACCCGATCTGGTTAAACGCCTCAGCGACGCTGATCCTGTGGTAAGATACTGGGCCGTTACAGGTACCGTGATTCTTAAAGCCCGAACAGCCGAAATTAAAAATCAGCTTATGGTGTTGCTCGCTGATCCCGAAATAAGTGTCCGTATTGCAGCCGCCGAGGCATTACTGGCCATAGGAGAAACTGACAAACCTGTGCAGATACTCAGCGAAGCACTCAAGGATACCAACCAGATGGCCCGTGTGCAGGCATTGAATGTATTGGAAACCATTGGTGCAAAGGCCAAACCTTCATTTGAGAACGTGCGGGCACTTTTGAAAGGTAATCCAAAGGATTCGGATTATGATGTAAGAGCTGCGAAAAAGATACTGGAACAAATAGAGAAATAGGCTATTGCCGCGATACCAGTCAATCCAGAGAATGCTATCCGTTGATTTTGATATTATTTCAATAAAGCCTTAGCGGATCTGATAACCGGAAGTAATCAGGTCTTTCTGTCAGGCCGGATCAGCCGGTATATTTTATACCCGTGCATTTCTTTCTCCATTTGATAATCGCGGAGATCGAAAGTATAATTGAAAGCGTAAAGATGGGGTGCAGATTTTTCGTCTATGATGAGGTATCTTATTTTACTGTCCCGCTCCAGTTCATAAAATTTGGAATAATCAAATCGTTTGGACTCGAACAAAAAACGAACCTCCGTATCCTGATAAGCCAGCATGTGCCTGAATAACATGTGCTGCAACAACCACCCCCTGAAATCCTCACCACCGGAAACAACTACTTTCTCGTCCGCTTCAATATGCTCTTCCACATATTTCTTGACATCGTTCTGGTGTTTATAATCTGTTATGTACTTTCCCAGGTTGGTGGTGTAATATTTTTCCAGTTGCCGACTGGTAAAGAAGAGCATTGTCATGCCGATCATGGCAGGAAAAAAGTAATAGGCAAAAGATGAATACCGCGCCAAACTATTCCTGCCATAGAAATAATAGAATATCCCAAGAAGACCAACATATACGTACTCATGATAATACCCTACGGCCGCACCATGTTTAAACGCGGTAGCCGTTGCAAAGCCAAAGAACAAAAATGTGGCCAGGGAAATAAATATTATTTGAGGCTCTGCAGAACTGGCTAACCATCGCAAATTAATCATGACAGTGATAGCAATAAAAACAGACATGGCAGGTATTAACTCGCGGAAGGTATAAGAGTAAAACCAGCCTGGTGCAATAGGTAACTGCAGACTACCGAACAGATTGTCATAAAATACTTTTAATTGAAACTGGCTGAGCGCAAGAGCAAAAAGTGCAAAGAAAAGAATTGTAAACCCCGAAAACTTGACCAATGAAAACCATTGCTGCCGGTAAATAAAATACGCTGCTAACACAGCAATATGAATCAACGCACTTTGTTTGGTAAAAAATGCGGTAACCGCAATAAATGCCGCAAAAACAAAATACCTGTTCCATTCGGTATTCTGCTTAATGGCCTGGAGGATGATATATATGTAGAGAGTCGTCCAAAAAAACAATAGACTATCTATCCGTGAGTTGGTCAGATGCCATTGCTGTAACTGGCCAAATAAAAGGCAGCAAAATATAAAACTGAGTACCTTGGAAATATTGAAGAATTTACGCGCGGTAAAATATCCAACCACCATGGCCATAGAAACAAGTACAAAAGAGATCACTCTGCTAAGAAACTGTATCCGGTAAATGTTGGTAGGATCCCAGTTCAGGAGCTGATAGGTTTTGCCCACCAGATAGTAATACAGAGGAGCATACTGAACGATCCAGAATGGCGATACTTCCGGATTTCTGTAAAGAGGCTGATTGTCCGCAACAATCTGAATACCAAAAGTTGTACCGCGTTCGCTGCCCGAGATATCAGGATGAAAGCTAAAAACAAATACGCCTTTGATGTACAAAAGAATGAGGGTGCAAACGATGCAGAAACCTAATGTTAACGGATATGTGTTATTTTTTAAAAAGACATAAACCGCTGTTACCAGTTGCTTCATACTAAAAAATTACTATTTAAAACGTGGAGGAGTATAATAGGATGTTGCAAAAGTATTCAAATATTTACTAATGGTAACATAAAAAAATACATTTGTTAAAATATATACGAAACAAATCTAAAAACCTAAAGGGCTCTTCATGGAAACCATTGGAAATCAACCACAAACCGTTTGCTATTTTCTAACAACAATTTTGTGCGCAATGTTCTGAATTAAAAGCCCGCCTAGGCGAAACCAGGCTCTGTGAAAAATTCATGATATAAAAAACAGAAGAACTGTCTCTTTCCGAAACAGTTCCTCCGTTAATCAGCTAAAAGTTCTCTAAATATCCATCCCGTTTCTGTATTATTCTTTGAGTATTTTTCGAGTATCATTTCCTGCTTTTAACAGAAGCAGGCCAGAAGGAAACCTGGAAATATCAACCCGCTGAACGCCTTTTGTTTTACCCACTGTATGTAGTAACCTACCATTTTTGTCAAAAAACTCAGCTTTGTCGGCATCACTTTTCTTCCAGTCGATCCATAGCTCATTTTTGGCTGGTACCGGATAGGCAATCATTTTAGGGGCTTCCGGCAGCTTCACAGATATTAACCTGCTGTAAGCTTTTGTACCATCCAATTCCACTATTTTCAACCGGTAATAAGCGGTTCCGCCAGCATGCGACAGGGTATCAAGGTAGGTATAATTTGTGCTGGCAACCGTATTAGCAACTTTCCTGCCAATTTCTGTAAAGCTTTTACCAGTAGCGCTGTACTCCACTATATAGGTGTCAATATTCACCTGCTCGGTTACTTTCCAGTCGAGCTGCACTTTTTGCTGTTCGGTTAACTTACCATTAAAGGATACCAGCCTGACCGGCAATGGGGAATGGCTGGCCGTACCTGCGAAGAATCCACTGAAACCGTTGACAGTGAAGGTAACTTCCCAGCGCGCCTTGTCAGAGTCCCATACGATATTATTAACGCCGGGGTCAATTTCTGTACGGTCCCCATCATACGAGGAGGGATCTCCATAACCGCCAGCGTCTACCCCATGAAACTGGTAAATTCTAAAATTGGCTTTACGGTCCCCTTCTCCTTCCTCAGTACCAGTCGGCAAATATTCCTCAGGTTCTACCTGCAGGTTAAAAGCATCAAATTCGGCCTGGGTAAAATACAAGGTGACTTTCCCTTTTGCAGACCCCGCATTTGTCTCGGGTTCGATATCGTAATGTCTCTGCAGGTAAACAGCATTATTATACGTTCTCACAGAAGGGTCTACCCATACCTTTGTCATTACGTTTCCGGAAAGCCCTTCCGTAGGTTCCAGTTGCAGTAAATCAACGGTGCAGAGGCCGCTTCCGGCCGTGAAAGAATGGGCGGTGTTACTTGTAAATTCATGCTCACTTTCCTTTCCGTTACCAGCCAGTGGCAAAACACCTGGCGGCGTACTGCCCTGGAATTCGAAAGAGCCCATGTCGATAACGGTATTGAATACTCTGTCATTACCTGCCAGATCCTGAGGTAACAGGGCGGTCAGATCTAAATTTTCTTCACTATCCGGATTTATAAAATTATTAACCCCTGCATTCACTGCCGCACTGCAGGCAGTAGGTGTAAAGTCATCTGTGGCAGCGTTAGCGAACAATGGATCTTCGTCCAGATTGCCCCCGCCGTCCAGTACAGGATCAGGCAGGCTCCAGTTACTACTGCCGCCACTGCCCCCAATAATGCTGTGATCAATTTGAGAGTCGAAAGGAAAACTCAAACTGATACTGCTAAATTCAGGCCCCAGTAACTCTTCATTTAATATGCTGCCGTAAAAAATACTATTGGAAACAAAACTTCTTCCATCAAAATCAATCATGCCCGCAGGTGCCCCAAAGGACAAATTTTTGGTAACCGTCGCGTTAATTACATCCGAAAATGTACTGAAGCAGGTAATACCACCACCCATCATGAGAGAAAAATTATTGTAAACGACTGAATTATAAATCCTGTTCAGCGAACCAAAAGTAAATACACTCCCCCCTAAAATCCCGAAGTTATTTCTCACTGTAACGTTTGATATCTCCACGTCGGAACCAAGGGACACAAACCCCGAGCCCAGAATCCTCGGGGCTGCGATCTCATTAACCAGCAGGTAATCGGTGAAAAATTTCCCAAAGAATTCCCCTGCATCCTCATCCTCGATATTGAACTCCTGCATCCGGGATAGTAAAGCGGCGCCCTGGACGGTAAACCCGTCGAAAACCGTATTCTCACTGAACAGGTCGGCGGCATATATCAGTTGCAGCGCATTTTCATCCAGTGTTGTAGAAGGGCCATTTTGCAGGAAATCTTCCAGATCAATATTGGATAGGGCAATATCATCATTATTAAAATCACCACTCAGTATACTGGGAGTAGCCCCTAAAATACGGTCACTCAGCGAGCCCTCGTTACCCGCAAAACCACCATATATTTTCACCCCGTCCACCAGCACAAAAGCATGGTTACGTCTGTCTGGGTCAGCGGCCAGGTTATCCGGACGATAAAGCGGATAATAGGTACCTCCTGCCACCCATATTTCGGTAATATCAGCATTAAGCCTGGCAGCAAGCAAGGCATCCGCTACTTCTCTCGCAGCATTGCCCCAGCTACTTCCATTGCCAGCTCCCCCTTGTTTTACATACAGCCTCCCACCGGTATGTACCAGTGTAGTAGTTAAATTATCATAGAGACTTTCCAGTGCTCCAATCTCGACGTGAGCTCCGGTAATCCTGGTGATGCCCCTCAGATCTGTTGTGATACCCGATAGATCAGGTGACTGGCTTGCCTGAAAGTACAGGTCATTGCCACCGTTTACCCCGGGACTGGACGGCTGAAGTCCAAACAAACCATATTCCGGGTCCTGGAACTTTGGGTCGGCATCTATGTTATTTCCTCCGTCTTCTCCGAAAGAACTATCCCAGGTTCCATTTCCGCTTCCTCTACTTCCCTGAATAATACTATATTCGAAAGAGGGTGACGCATCATCTGCCAAAAGGATGTTAGGATCGGCTGGTGCCGTGTTTCCGTAAACGATCGTATTTCGGATAATCGGGAGCGATGAATTACCGGTACAATAGATCCCTCCTGCGTTCTCTACCGCTGAATTTCCAGCAATGGTGACGTTGGTAAAAACAGGCGCAGAGCTGACCAGAGAAACCCCGCCTTTCTCAGATGATACATTCCCGGCAATGACCGTATTGGTTAAGGTAAAGGAAGCGCCTTCGCCATAAATTGCACTGCCGGTGGATGCAAAATTCTCCCTCACGATCAGATTGGACAGTGCTGGCGTAGCGTTAACAACGGCAATACCACCGCCTGCCGTGCCGGGGATCGTGTGAGCACCGATCGTCAGATCTCCCGTAGCGTCAGCATTCCCCCCATAAATCGTAAAACCATCCAGAACGGCTCCGCTGGTTCCGGCTGCCACCACTACGTGGTAGCAATTATCCTCAATGGCGGTAGGATCATCCTGGTAAAGGTAATAAAAGTCATCCCCGTTTACATCTCCGCACAGAATGGTACTGCTTACCATCTGAGAACCACCCATAATTATAAACTGATCGGCCACCTTAAAAACCCTTTCTGCCAGCGTGGCTTCCGTACCGGCAAAACCGCCATATACTTTGACATTAGCAGGTAAAACGAAGACATTGTTACGGTTTTGATAATCCCAGTCATCCCCAACCTCGTAGTCTGCCGGATAGGCGGGCAAGTACACCCCATTTGCAACCCATATCTGCTCCACGCTAGGGTTGTCCCTTGCAAAAATCAGTGCATCTGCGAGTTCAGGATAAGCCTGGTCCCAACTGCTTCCATCTCCTAAAGGATCTGCAACAGCCCAGTTCACATATAAGGTCGTTGGTACGTCCGAGCCAGCCCTCCGGGTTGTAAAGGACGAAGGCCTTAAACGGGGTATCCGGCGCGCCGCAATCTTTGTATTTTTACCCGCACTGGCGTCTTTCAACCCACCCATGTGGCCGGTTTTTCCTTTGCCTGGCTTTGTAAATCGTGAGGCACTGGTCATTTTAGAAGGATCTGCGAACATCAATCCCAGTTCTTTGGCAGTAAACTCGGCCCCGGCTGTTTGACGAACGCCCTGACTGGCCAGCCATTGTTCTATACCCAGCCTGACGGCCTTATCTCCTTTGGCAAAACTGCCGTTTTTAAAATGGGCTTTTACCTGATTGGTCTGTACTTTTTCACCCTGAAGAGATTTCTGAGCAAATGAAGGGTATATGGTGAGAGCAAGGCAGGGTATGAGGAAAAAAAATAGTGTAGAAATTTTTCTTTTCATTAACAATGAGTGGTTTAGGGAAAGGGAATAAAATTCAAAAGTTCCCATCCTGTTGCTAAGAGGGGAATGTCCCTAACAGACATTTTCGGAGGCAAAGAGGTTCGTTTAAACTATAAGTATTTTTTAATTAATCTAAATTTTTCGATTATCTCATCCGCTTTCCGCCACTCACAACCCGAAATATAGCCAATTAAAAAAAAGGTATTAAAAAATTATTTCTACATTTTTGTAGCAAAATATTACAATTCCGTAGATCATAAGGTACCTGACTGCGTGAGGCATCTAAATTTCTGATTGGGATACCTGCCACACACGTCTGATATTCCGGAGAAACCTTCAACCAAAACGGTTTACACCACGATTTTTATTACACCAACAGATTTTCCTAAATTTTTCTCTCACCTGACCTAGGGTACCATTAAAATATTTTGTCCTACTTTATATAAAGACAATTAAATTTCTCTCTTGTGAAAGCGGAATTATATGAAGATTTTTTGGAGGAGAACACGAGCCGGGAAAATGCTGCCCATGGTATACGCCTGAAAGACGCGGGTAGCAGGGAACAAGACAAGGAATTCTTTATCAAAAAAACTTTTGAACAGGATCCTGTGAAAGGTTACGAACTGTTATTCCGTACCTACTACACACCACTCTGCAGCCATGCCGTGCGTTTTGTATACAATAAGGTAATAGCGGAAGATCTGGTTACAGAGATATTCCTGAATTTCTGGAAAAAGAATCTGCAGGAACAGATCACCTCGTCTTTCCGTGCGTATCTGTTTACATCTGTCCGTAATAAATGTTTTACCTATTTAAAATGGGAATTTAACAAAATCCCAAAGGAAGAGCTGCAAGACGACCTCAGTACAGAACCATCTCTGCCTGATAACATCATGGAATTTGACGAATTGTACCTGCAGATCGAAAAGACAATCAGCGGGCTGCCGCCACAATGCCAGAAAGTGTTTCTGCTCAGCCGTTTTGAAGGAAAATCATATCTCGAAATCGCTGAAAAATTAGGTATATCCCGCAAAGCGGTGGAGGCACATATCAGCAAAGCACTTGTTGTACTGAGAAAATCGCTCGGGAATATCATCATCCTGCTATTGCCGCTGCACAATTTTTTTTAATGGCCAGCCTTTGTATTCCACTTATTTTTTGCGACCTGATTACTTCAAAAGGTAGGGTTCACATCGAGGGACTGGTCATTGCAAATGAAGCATTTTACAAAAAAGTATGAAATCTCAATTGTCAAAAGAAACCGCTTTTACTTATTTCTCGGGCAATGCTACGGTTTTACAGAAAAAACTGATCGCAGAATGGCTTGAAAATTCTGACAACGCAGAGCTGTATTTCGAGTGGCTTCAACAGTGGGAAACAAGCCAGCCACAGTTTCTGCCGGATGAAAGCAAAGCTTTTGAAAATATCAGACAACGCCTGGAATGCCCGGAAGAGCTCGAAAACAAAGCCGCTGACCTGACAGAATCCATCCATATCACCTGGTACGAACGGATAATGAGGGGGTCAAAGTGGGCAGCCGTGCTGATACTGACTGCCGGACTTGGCGCATATAGTTTCAGGGACACTATTGTCAACAGAAGTTACCAAACCAGTTACAATGAAACCCGAACCATTATGCTGGACGACAGCAGCGAGGTGGTACTCAATCCCAACTCCCGTCTGCAACTGCTACGCTGGGGCTTCGGGTTATTTAACAGGGAGGTTACGCTTGAAGGAGAGGCCGGTTTTGTCGTCAGGCATAAGTCCGATAACCAGCCATTTACCGTACACACCGCCGATGCCGGCAAAGTAACGGTCCTGGGAACCGAGTTTTTTGTCTACACCCGGAAGAAAGGTACCAGAGTGGTTTTAAACAAAGGCAAAGTGCAGATATCCTCCCACAAGGCTGCCAGCCCGCTCGACATGAAGCCTGGAGAAAAAGCTTCTATCAGCCAGGATGGGAAAATAAGTATTGAAACCTTGTCTAAAACCGAACTGGCAGACCCCGTTACCTGGAAACAACACCGTTTTCAGTTTGACCATACATCTCTCAGAGACGCTGCGGTACGGTTAAACGAAGTATTCGGCACCAATATCGTTGTAGAAGACCCCGCCCTTTCGGACCGGGAAGTCACAGGCACATTCAACGCACAGCAGGCCGATGAGCTGCTGGTAGCATTTTCCGAAATACTTGACCTTACGGTGCAGGTACAGAAGGATAAGATCTATCTCATACCCGGTGATACCAGTCCCAATTGAATTTTTTATTTTAAATAACGCAACCCATGAATCTACAATTACCTTCGGCAAGGACATGTTGCCTTTATGTAATGGTCAGTTTGTTTCCCTCGCTGGTTTTTGCTCAGCTGCTGGCGTCCGCTGCCCAAACCGAGAATCAGAGCAAAACGATGCAGCCAGTTAAACTCAGAGATGCATTGCTTAAGTTGAAAGAGACCTACGGAGCAGATATCCTGTTTGAAGAAAAGCAGTTGGAAGATATGAAAGTGCCTTCTTCGGCAATCAATTCCAGCCGGACACTGGAACAAAATCTGACGGCGCTTCTTTCTTCCTCAGGGCTCACCTATAAAAAGCTAAAAGAAAACACGTATGTGCTGCTCCCCGACAGGAAAAAACGAAAAAAAGATCCGGCTGTTTCGGCTCCGGAACCTACTTCGTCTTCACTTTTCAATCGGGATAACACACTTCCGCAGACAATAGAGACCAAAACAAATGACAACATTGTGTCCACTGCCGAAACCACTGTTAAAGGAATGGTCACCGATACCAAGGGAGAAGCGCTGATCGGTGTGAGCGTGCTCGTAAAAGGAACTACACGCGGCACGGCCACAGACGTAGCGGGAAAATATGAAATTGCCGCTGACGACGCAGGCACAACGCTGGTGTTCTCTTTTGTCGGATATGTAAGAAAAGAGGTATTGGTTGGCAACCAGTCAGAGATTAATGTAACGCTTTCCGAAGATACTCAAAACCTGTCGGAAGTAGTGGTTACCGCCCTTGGTATCAAAAGGGATAAACGGGCGCTGGGTTATTCTGTTCAGGAAATTGGCGGAGAAGCCATATCTACGGCCAAAGAAGCAAACCTTGCCACTTCCCTTGCGGGAAAAATGGCGGGGGTTCAGGTTACACGTTCAGGAAATGGGGCAGGAGGCTCCTCACGGGTGGTGATCAGAGGTGCCAACTCGCTGGTAGGTAACAGCCAGCCTTTGTACGTGATCGACGGCATTCCGATGGACAACAGTAATCCCAACTCTCCGGGAAGCTCCGGCGGTATCGATTATGGAGACGGTATTTCCAATATCAACCCGGAAGATGTTGAATCCATTTCGGTTTTGAAAGGGCCTAATGCAGCTGCCCTGTACGGACAGCGCGGAAGCAATGGTGTGGTTTTAATCACTACAAAATCCGGAAAATCACGTAAGGGGATCGGCATCAAATATGGTATCGACTATTCGGTTGGCGATGCCCTGGTACTACCTGACTTCCAGGATGAGTACGGACAGGGGCTTGACGGCACCTTCACACACTTCCGCGGAACAGACGGCAAGATATATACCTGGGCGGCTGCACAGGCAGGGAATATTCAGGGAATGCCAAAAACCAGCGGTGGCCGCGACAGGTTCACACGTTCCAGCTGGGGACCTAAAATGGAAGGTCAGCAGTATGAGGATCAATGGGGGAATGTATTGAATTTCAACCCGCAGCCTAAAACCTTTCAGACTTTTTTTAAGAAAGAAACCCAGCTGGTTAACAACCTGAGCCTGGAAGGAGGCAATGACAATATCAATTACCGGTTATCATATGGCAATACCAATATTGACGGCTACACACCGCTGAATACACTGAAACGTAATAACGTCAACCTGAGAACCGTTGCCAAACTTACATCCAAACTGGAACTGGACGTAAAAGCAAATTATATCGGGCAAAAAGGTGCAAACCGCCCCACGGTTTCAGATGCTAGCGATAATCCGGCGTATCTGTTCATCAGCCAGCCGAGAAGTATCCCCATGAGCACACTTGCCAGCTCTACATGGACGGCAGCAGATATCAGCAAACAGCTGGGATATGGAACGGTACCTTTTGTAGGAATGGAAAAAACCTATGCAACCAATTCCTCAACCGCCAACCCTTACTGGACGGTGGATCATACCAAAAATTTCGATGACCGCCAGCGCTTGCTGGGACTTATCCGCCTGAGTTACCAGTTCAACAACTGGATCAGACTGACAGCTAAAACAGGGACCGATTTTTATACTGACCAGCGCCTGCGATACCGCGAAAAAGGTACTTACCAGAGTGCCAACAAAAACGGAGATATTTCCGAACAGGTTACCCGTGTACGGGAAGATAACAGCGATGTGCTGCTCTCGCTTACACCGCAGCTATCGAAGGATATATCCTTTGCCCTGAACCTGGGAGCTAACCACCAGAAGTTCTATTCCCGTACCACGGGCAATACAGGAAACGAGTTTATCGTGCCGAACTTATACGCCATCAACAATACACTGATCAATTCCTATGTTTTCAACCTGACGGAATCTTCCATCAATTCGGTGTACCTCTCGGGACAAGTTGGTTTTAAAGAGTATTTGTTTCTGGATTTTTCGGCAAGAAATGACTGGTCCTCCACCCTTTCGCCCAAAAACAATTCCTTTTTCTACCCTGCCGTCAGTGCGAGTTATGTGATCACTGACGCTTTTAATATTCAAAGTGATGTACTCAGCTTTTTAAAACTTCGGGCCTCGGTTGCACAGGCAGGTAGTTCGGGTTCTCCTTATCAGCTGACCGGTACCTACTCATTAGACCAGAATGCCCATGGAGGTGTTCCACTTGCGTCTTTTGCTTCTACCATCCCGGATCCTAACCTTAAAAACGAGCTCACAACTTCCGTAGAAGTGGGGGTCGAAGCACGTTTCTTTAAAAACCGGGCCGGGCTGTCGTTTGCCTTTTACAATGCTTCCACCAGAAATCAGATCCTGGATGTACCACTTCCTCCTTCCAGTACTTTTGCATCGCGCAGGATCAATGCCGGTGAAATCCGTAACCGCGGGGTAGAACTTACCCTGAACGGTACACCTGTAAAAACTGCCGACGGATTTACATGGGATGCCACTTTCAACTTTTCCCGTAACCGGAACCAGGTGATGTCTCTTGCGGACGGTGTGGATACCTATGTGCTCGGAACCGACCGCGGTGTGAACGTAGTGGCTGAACCCGGAAAAGCGTTTGGTACCCTTGTAGGAAATGGTTTTCAATGGCTGAGAGATGATGCCGGAAACCGCCTGATTGACCCGACGACCGGCCTGCCGCTCAAATCAAACTCCAAGTTTTTATATGAACTCGGGAATGCACTTCCCAACTGGATCGGCGGGTTTAACAACAGCTTCCGTTACAAGGGGATAGGCCTTTCAGGATTGATTGATATCAGCCAGGGGGGTAAAATCTACTCACAGAGTATGCGTGAAGAACTTGTTTATGGTACTATCAAGAAAACATTGCCAGGCCGCGACGGCTCTTACGTTGCCGAAGGTGTGGTAGCCTCCAAAGCTGATAACGGAACCTGGACGGGTACGGGACAGACCAATACAAAAGCAGTGCGTGCACAGGACTACTGGAACGTGGTTGCACCGGATAAGGACAATGTCATTCCCGAAGAAATGCTGAACGACGCCAGTTATGTCATTTTCAGGGAACTAACCCTCAACTACCAGTTGCCGTCAGCTCTGATCAGCCGGACGCCCTTTAAGAGTATCCGCGCCGGGATCTATGGACGTAACCTGTTTTATCTGCAGCGCAGAACGGAAGGATTTGCACCCGAAGCTTCGGCATTCAATGTGAACAATTCCTCGCTGGGTCTGGAATCAACGGCCTTACCGCTGCTTCGCTATTTTGGCGTGAGCTTAAATGTAGAATTGTAGTTTTCAAACCAGAAATGATTTAAGAGATGAAAAATATAATAAAATCCATCCTGCTGACCGGCACCGTTTGTCTGGTACAGGCATGTACCGGTGACTTTGAAAAGATCAATACACCTCCCACTTCTGTAACCACCATTGACCCGGGACTTATTCTTTCCAAGGTACAAAAAGATGCCGCTTTTTCGGAAGGGTACGAATATCCCAATAACCAGTATGGCTCGTGGATACAGCACTGGGCGGGCGGCGTTCTGATCAGCAGCTCCCGTTATATTGAACAGAGTGACAACGGCGCCTGGGAAAGCCATTACACCCTGCTTCGTAACATCAGCCAGATCAGGAGTTCCATCCTGAAAGGGAAAGAAAACGATCCTACTGGCAGAACCAAACTTGCAATTGCCAAGATTGTAGAGATCTCCGTGTGGCAGCGGCTCACTGATCTGTTCGGTGATGTGCCCTATTCGCAAACCGCTCTGGGATCGGATGATGTGAATACCAAACCTGTTTTTGATTCACAGGAATCCATTTACAAATCGTTGATAACCGAACTGGATGCGGCTATGTCACAACTCACAGCAGGTGACGTGAGTTACGGCAATGCGGATTTTTATTACAAAGGCGATATCACCAAATGGAAAAAATATGCCAATTCGCTCAAACTTAGATTAGGAATGCGGATAAGGTATGCGAACCCTTCCCTTGCACAGAAAACAGTAACAGAAGCGATGGGCCAGCCATTACTGGCCAGCAACAGTGATGATGCCGCCATCCCCACCTACAACAACGCAACCAACGCCAATGTACACCCGGTACTAAACCACTTTCTCGCAGGCAGCCCGGATCTTAAATATCTGGCTGACGCATTTGTAACTAAACTGGTAACGACCGGCGACCCTCGTTTGCCAAGGATTGCACAGCCAAGCGTCAATTCCGTAAAAGCAGGCTCACCGGCATATAAGGGAATAGGTGTGGCACTGACGGATGCAATCCTGAAAACAATCATTAAAGATGATTACAGTACCGCATCCACTGCCACTTTTTTCAACCGGGATTACAGCCCCGCCATTCCATGCATAGCCATGTCTTACGCCGATATTTCATTTTACAAAGCAGAGGCGGCACTGGAGGGATGGGGTGCCACCGAGGCAGACGCGGAAGGTTTTTACCAGGCAGGCGTGAAAGCAGCATTGGCACAAGCGCCCTATAACATCACCACAGTACCGGCAGCTTTTGAGAAAGAACTGTCATTTACGGGACTGACCAAAGAGCAGAAACTGGAAAAAATAGGTACCCAGAAGTGGATCCAGCTGTTTGGACGTTCCTATGAGGCCTTTATCGAATGGCGAAGAATGGGTTATCCAACACTGAAGGCAGGACCTTTTGCAGGCTCCACCAATGGTACCATTCCACGCCGTACCATTTACTCATCACGTGAAGCGCTGCTTAATAAAGATAATTACCAGCAGGCAGTAGCCCGATTATCCAATGGGGACTCTTACGTTTCAAAAATCTGGTGGGATAAGAAATAACAGGTGGTGGATTGAATTAACCTGCCGCAGGTACAAAACAACAGGATTCCATAAATTGTGTTGTTTTGCACCTGCGGTACAAAGGCCCGGTTTCCATCGTTGAATTCAGGCCAGGCAATTTCTCACCAATCAGGACCATCTCTTTTTTTGTTGCGGCAACCAGCGGTCCAGCAAATCACGGCAATTCAATACCTTCTCCACCAGGTCGTTTACAACATAGAAATAATGGTTGGATGCTTCAAAACCCAAGCGGCTGTCATTTCCCTGAAGGACCGCCATTCTCCTGGCCAAAACGATTTCTTCCTTTAGAATTGTTTCGAGTTCTGAAATCAGTACCTGCGCCTCTTTCTTTTCTATACCTGCGGAAAGCTTGTCGCGGTTAACGACGAACCGCGACTGGTTAACGATACTCCCGTAATGAATGGCTACGGTTTCTGCCACATGACATTCTTCCAGCAATGCCTTTTGCTGCAAACCGGTTAATTTTAATGTTTTTGCCTTTACACGCAGCGCCGCCAGTGCCTTGTTGAATCCGTCTGTTATTTTTTGAAGCTGGGAAATGAAAACTTCTGTAGGGTAATTAGCCCGCCAACCGTTGATATCGTCATAGGGCAGCCCCACCATGGTTGCCCTATAACCAGTAGGCCTGTCCCATAACAGATTGGACGGTCCTGCCTGCAGGGGCGCCGAGTAAACCACACCCACATGGTAAGGAAACTCTCTGAAAGCCTCGCTGTACTTCTGCCAGGCCTCTGTAACAGCAGTGCCAGCCAGGCCATATCTTCTTCGGGCTACTTTTTCCATGGCTTCCCGGGCCGATATTGTGTCGCTGCTTCCCATTTCGGCCACTACTTCCAGATTTGGCGAGGGATATCCTCCCAATGTCCAGCCCAGCATCAGGCCATCCACTTTGGTCTGCCTTAGATTTTCAGCGTGCTTTGCCACATTTTCCAAAGCCGGAATGTAGGGTACGGCAGCAATTTCCCAGGTATTACCCGCCTGGATTTTAGCGATAGTTTTAAGACCATGCCTTCTCGCAATTTCCCAATGCCGCAGCGCCCGTGGCCCGGGGCCTATCGACGAAATAGAATACTCGCCCACTTTGTTTTGGATACCACCTCTTTCGATTGGTAAGTCCCACTCACTTACGCTCATCAATGCCGTTTCCTTCCCAAGTAATGGAATAATTTCTTCGGCCCATCCGTCTTTCCACCCCCAGTCCCAGGCGATCAGGCGGGGCCCGCTTGCTTCTGCACCCGCTGATGGCCCCAGCCCTGCCATACCTCTCCGTATACCCGTCAGATACAAATTATTCAGTTCTGATATGACCGCCCCCGGGCTCCGCTTTCCGCAGCGCGGGCATTCGGCACCTTTACCATGCGACCAGCAATTGGTATGGTTTTCAGATGCCGTAATAGAAAAGAAACCCGCCAGGTCGGGAACGCGGGAGGTGATCAAGGCCATGGAATCAGTGAGGTACTGCTGCACCTGCGGGTGCGAGGTACACAATGCTGCCTGCTCTCCAATGGTAACTCCTTTCAGTTCAGGATGCTTTTCGAAAAAAGCAAGCGGCAAAAACCTCGGCTCGTTCAGGTAAAGATAAATCCCAATCCCGTGTTGCTTCGATTTTTTTACCAGCCGGCCCAGGTTTTCCAGCCGCTTTTCCCAGTGTTCGCTCAGTGAAGGATCCCATTGGAAAGGCGTAAGCTTGGAAAGCACAATGTGGATCCAGGTACCATCCATCCCCGAAGCCGACATACGGGCCAGATATCCCTCTGGATAAGGATCAATATCCGGTTGAAGCAAAGGATCTCCAAACAAGGCAAAATAGGCATATCCAAACCTTGGAGAAAAACCCGAAGACTTCTGTACGACAGTTTCTGCTGAAACCGCGGATAAGTCGTTAATAAAATGAAAAAGAGGTTGTTTCTGTTCTGGAAAGCCATCTTTAAACTCCTCACGGATCACACGGGTCACCCATTGTTCCTTTACTTTTACTTCCGCCGAACGGGGCTTAAAAGTTACCTTGCCGCATTCAGGTTTCAGACTCCCCAGTTTGATGTAAAAAAAATCGTCCTCCTGAAGGGTAAAGGTAAGTTTTTCATCCGTCCAGCCCAGCAGTTCCAACAATTGCTCCCTTGGAAGCAGGTGCCAGTTACGGCGGATGATCGTGAGGTAACTCCGCTCCTGCTGGTCTGCTGATACCTGCCTGGATGCCGGAAGGCCAATAGCACTGGCAAGGCTGAGAACCTCCTGCGGTGCAGTTTTCAAAACCGCTGCAAGCCGGCTCAACGGAACAAGGTTCCAGTTCCTCCACAGAAAGGCATGCAGCTTGTCAGGAAAATGGGGTAAGTCAAGAGCCAGTTTGTTAAACCTCTTATAAAATGACATCCCTCTCATATCGGGTGCGGCCAGCAGGCCGGCGGTCAGCAAGGACGCGGATGTCAGAAATTTCCTTCTTGAATGAGTCATGGAATCAGTAATCAGGGCTGCGACGTTTTTAATTTTTCCAAAAGCTGAAATAGATTGTCCGTAATTTTGGCAGCTGCATTGACTTCCAGATAACTGGATCGCGCCCGCCAGGTTTCATATCCTCCCAACTGGTGATGCTCTGCGGTGGGCAAATACCCATTGTATCCATTGGCAAGAGAGATACTGAAAGTAGGTTTAAACGGACTTTTCTTCTTAATTTCCAGACCTATCTCCACAAACACCTCGCAGGGTATAGCCGTAACAGCCAGCTCCCCGATCCTGAAAGCCTGGAGAATAAGAGGTACCTGGTCTGGATAATCTTTCAGGAGCAGGGTTTCCCGTGCATATATTTCCTCCAATGAAGTCATTGTAGGCTTTTGAGCCTTTGAAACAATATCCTTGGCCCGTGTCAGTTCGGCCGGTGCAGGTTTACGGACGGCCAGGGAAATCTCCTTCTGCCGGCTGGCCAGTGATACCCAGTTCTTGTACTCTATTTTTTGATATACTTTAAAAACCTCCGCAGCTACAATATTGGCAACAGCGGTCATCTTTTCATATGGCTGGGCAGGTTTTGGCACTTCACCACCCCAGTTTACATTGTTAATGTTACCGCTGGTTCCATTGGACATGATCGTCACAAATGGCGGGTCCTGACCGTAGCTACCCAGTAACTGCGTCATACGGTTGGCAAAAATACCGTAATAGTCCGCTGAGACATCACCTGAACCTACACCACCGACATAATGCAGCGAGTAATTGGCCAGTAGTGCAACCGGACGGCCGTCTGGCGTCTGGATAGCTATTACTGGAATTTCGGGGTCCGTTGGCCCAGCTGGTTCCAGTCTGTCAGGATTACCAACGCCCGGATTCATCCGGACCTGGTCCTGCCCGCCAAAAGGATTCTTGTTAACGACCCCTGGTTTCATTTTCCAGCGACGGTTAAAAACCTGGGTAGGCTCGCTGCCAACTCCCCAGCCAATCCGCGCCGGCGCGAGATTATTGTTAGCTCTGATGACCGCATCCGCAATCCGTTCCGTAAGGAAGTTAACATAGTCCTTGTCGGGATCACTCTGGAAAACGGAACAGGCCGTACCTCCGGAATGTGTGTGGGTGGTGGACATCATCATGTTTTCTACCGGGATTTTCGTCACGGCACTGGCTCGTTTCTTTGCTTCATCAATCATTTCGCGGTAGGCCATGCAGAGATCCGAAACTACAATAGCCAGACGGGTCTGCCCGTCGTCCAGAACGATGCACCGGGCATGGGTTTCGTCATGGATATTTCTGATGGTTATATCAGTCATACTACCGTTGATGGAAGTCCCGATCCTGGGGGTGATGTTGCTGGTGGCCGCACCCGCACGAAAGATATTACCCGCCGGGGGTGTAGCAGGCTGGCCAAAAAGGGATACACTGCTGAGCAACAACAGCAGATTTAAACAAACATTTTTCATTTTTATACAGGTTTAGGAATGTGCATCACTCGGTTACAGGTACGATAGCAGATAGCCAAAGAATTACCTGTCTGTTAATAATCAAACGATTACGCTTATTAATTTTACCCTGGTTCGTTTCATCAACTGCCCGCTTTCAGAAATGCAATCAGCTGCGCCAGCTCGTCTCTGGTCATTGTCTGTTCCAGTCCCTCCGGCATCAGCGAAAGTCCTGAATTAGACAACGTTTTAATGTTTTTTCGCAGAATGGATTCCTGCGTTCCGAAGGCTGTTTTCAGGGTAAGGCTATTATCACTTTCCGCCATCAGCCAGCCCGACAGCGAACGGCCATCGTTGGTTTCGACCGACACCGCCTGATACGCAGGCAGTACCTCATAATTAGGAACCAAAATATGCAGCAGCAAGGCGTCGGCAGGCTGATTCCGAACACCCGTGAGGTCCGGGCCCACCTTTCCGCCGGAACCGGCGTAAGTATGGCAGGCAGAACAGGCTCGGGTAAATACCGCCTTACCCGACTTTGCATCGGCTGTTGACGTAAGTATGGAACGATAATCTTGATATACCTTCATTCTTCCCCCGCCTTCCAGCTCCCTGAACAACTCCTGCGCCCTGGCACTGATAGCTTCATCCTTATTCTTCATCAATCGCTGCCGGTCCATCGACGAAATTTCCGCAGCACTGATCACCTGTTTCTCTATCGTTCCGAACAAGACGTTGATAAAAGCAGGGCTGGAAACCATAGCCGCAATCACCGCAGATTTCACCCGTGGTGTATAGTTTGACCAGATATTTTTTTGAGTCAGGTATACCCCGCCGCGCACGTCACCCAGGCGTGCCAGGGCCGAAACGGTTTCCAGCTGAAGTTCAGCAGGGTTACGGGCATCCATGAGTTTCTGAAGTACCTTTAAACTTTTGTCAAATGGGGTGTAACCCAGCAAAGCAGTGGCCGAAATACGGGAACGGGTGCCGAGTGCCGGGTTGCCTGCCCTGCTGGCCACCTCGGTTATGAACTTGTTCAACTGCTGCTTTTCTGATACCTGCGCATTTTCTCCCAAAAGAGAAAACAAGATACCATCTTCGGATGACGGCAGCCCTGTTCTTCGGCTGACGCCTTCCGCCAGTCCAAGTGTTGTCGAGATTCGCCAGCCGTAGTCACCATGGTTTTCGATCATATCTTTTAAAAGAATCCGACAGTCGGCAAAGGAAGCTCCATTACCGAATAACTGTCCCAGATCCTGCATCACAGCAGAAAATGCTACCGGGTCAGGTTTTGGCTGAGCACGGAACGCCGCAAGGAATTCCGGGAGCCGGTTGCCAATACCACTCAGTACGGCTGCCCTTACCCAACGGTCCGCACCATCTCTGGCGGCAATGCTGCACAAAGCCGAAGTGGCCCGGCTGCCTTCCACCGATCCTAACACCAGTGCACTTGTGAAACGAACCCTTGCGGCGGGATCATGGGCGGCGGCCGTCAGGAACGACAACAATTCCGGATGACTGGAATACGCGTTACCTGCCAGCAAAACGGCCTGTTCACGTACCCCGGCATCCTTGTCGGCCAGGGCAACTTGTAAGGTTTTCGGATCAGAGGCCTTATAACTTTCCAATATCCATAATGCCCGCAAACGGCTCTCGGGGAACTTTGAAGAAATTACCGCTTGCTTCAGAAAAGGCACCGCAGCTTGGTCACGGTTTTCTAGCAACAACCGGTGTGCAGTCTGCCGCTCCCATTCCTCTGGCGACTGCAAGGCACTTACCAGTTGTTTGACAGAACCAAATGAAGCCAGACCCACAGGAGATTTATCTTTAAAACTCTCGCGAATGACACGATAAATCCGACCGTCGGTTTTCCCGCTTTCAAAATCCAGGCCCCCTCTGGCTTCTTCTGGTACATAAGAGGGATGGTCTATCACCTTTCTGTGCATATCGGCTATATATAATGCTCCCTCCGGACCATGCTGAAGAAATACCGGCCTGAACCACTCGTCGGTTGAAGAAAGAAATTCCCTGCCCTTGTAAGGCAATTCCGATTGAAACGAAACACCCTTGGGAGAAACAATTTGCCGCTGGACCAAATTCTGGGCCGACTCACAGATAAACACGTTTCCGCGGTGAGCAGCAGTAAGGCCCGTTCCGTTGTACATCATCACCCCACTAGCCGACGTGAACGTACCCGTATGTGACAATCCGATTAATCTGGGAATGAAATCAGCCGAGGTAATGGCTCCGCTGATGGGAAACACTGCGGCTTCGGCCTCCACTTTTGAAACATTTTCGATGGTTTCGGTAAATAAAAGATATGGATTTCTTCGCAAATGCCACGGCTCCAGTACAATCTGACGAACCGGATGACGATTGGAACATCCAAAACGCCGACCGTAGGCATCAAAAGTAAGCCCGAACTGGCTGCGGCCTCCGGTTGTTTCAAATTCAAAAGTTTCAGGATCAAAACGGCCGTCTGCCGGTGCAAAACTTACCGCCGGGCGATCCGGATACAGCGGAGAACGCACCTCGCCACTGTTTAGCCCACTGGTAACATATACCTTCCCATCCAGCCCGAGTGTGGGATGGCTGACCCTGATTTGGGCTGTTTGTTTGTTGCTGAAACCCGTCAGCACTACCTGCCGGATGTCTGCCACGCCGTCACCGTCGGTATCCTTCATATAATAAATATCGGGTGCGCAGGTCACAAAAACCCCACCCTTCCATACGAGCAGGCCGTTGGGATAGGTAAGTCCGGTGGCAAATTCGGAACGATGATCATATTTCCCGTCACCATCTTTATCTTCCAGCAGGGCAATTCTGCCCAGGGTCGTGGGTGACCCTCCTTCTGCCGGATCCGGATAACCACGGTCTTCCACCACATACATTCGTCTTTTTTCATCAAATGCCAGCGCTACGGGATCTACTACAAGGGGTTCCGCTGCAATAAGTTCGATGCGCAGGCCGGGTTCCAGCTTGAAACTTGCCATTGCTTTTTTTAGCCGGGTGGAATCCGCCCGCGCACTGGGTTCAGAAATTCTTTCATCATTCCGGTTCGTACCGGCAAGGAGCAACAAAATAATCAGCGGGATCAGCAGAAGCTTGTTATAAAACATTGGTTTAGGCATTAAGGGCAAGAACAGTTCAATTATAAAGAAAAGCCCTTTTAACGCATTATCTTCTCACATTTTTTTGATTAAAAAATAAATTTTATCCCGAAGCCTTTACCGATAAAATCCAAAAAGGAGTTTGTATAAAAAAAACCAGAAAGCGCCCTGCCTTTTAATTTCTTTGCAAATGTCCCGGCCGGGTTGTAGCCGAAAAACAAATGATTGTCGTATTAATAGATACTCAGCCTTTTTTAGCAGCAAGTGGTATGAAGACTGAACATTTTGCATGTTATGATTAGATACAGCGGTCCGGGCATCCCGGACCGCCGTTTTTTACCGGCATGACTAAATAAAAACGGTTTATAAAATTACATCTCTCTGTAAAAAAGTAATGTTTTCCATACGCCTGCCTGGCCTTCGCCATTGCTGGGATATAGAAAACATCAGCTTCCGGAATGATCCCTGCGCGCCTACGCATCGGTTTTGCGGTAAGGGATACCTTCTTTTACTCCGTCAGGTTGGGGTTAAGATTAGCATCTTTAAGCGGAACAGGAAAGGTATAGTCCGCTTTTGTAATGCTCCCGATCGGCTTTAAATCATTGACATCCTTGTTGGCATTGGCACTTTCTACCATTTCGAGCCTCACCAGATCAAACCATCTTGTAAACTCTCCGGCAAACTCCCAGGCTCTTTCGTCTACCACCGCTTTGACGAAATTCTCAGTGGACAGCCCCGCCAGTACTTCCAGGCCCGCCCGGGTTCTGACGGCATTCAGGGCTGCATAGGCTTCAGGGGAAACTGAACCCGAACGCGCCGCAGCTTCTGCATAAACGAGCAGCACGTGCGCATATCGGATCATGTGAACCGGCAGGGACGACTGCCAGGTATTATTGACCTGCAACCTGAATTTACGGAAATATGGTTTCTTTTCTTTGCTTTCCTGCCATGGTACAATCGTCCCGTCGGCTTTCACGAACTTGGTATGAAAGGTAATATCCTTTCTTTTCCCCTCCGGGAATTTATTGAAGAAGTGGATTTCGGAACAAAAATCTTCCCAGCCACCTTCTTCGGACGGGGTACCCGGATGCCCGTAATAAGCATTCACCGATCCCCCGTAATTGGACGAAGCATGAAACGCCATCACCTCCTCTGCTGTACCTATGGCTGCTGTGGTACCTCCCCATAGAATGCTCAGATCTACCAGGTCAAATCCATACAGGGTTTTATTATCAATTACTTCCCTGGCCTTGGCGGCAGCCAGGGCATATTTGCTTTGGTTCTTGATGGGCCAGCCGCCTTCGGTCAGGTACACGTCCGCCAGCAGGGCTTTCACCGATCCTCTGTTAGGACGTCCAGGATCCCTTTTTTTGTCGGCTACCAGTTCTTCTGCCTTCTTAAGATCGTCTTCGATGAGGGTATAAATTGCGGCGGGTTCCGTTTTGGTAACATTTAACAATTCATCCGTGAAGTCGGAAGTAGTAATGAGCGGAATAGCGCCGAAGCCCCGTACCAGCCAATAGTAGGAAAGCGCCCGAAGGAAATAAGCTTCACCCAGGATCTGATTAATCTTCGCCTGCTCACCGTTGGTCTGCTTGTAATTATTAATGATATTGTTGGCGCCCTGAATGGTTTTGTAACAGCCATCCCAGATAAAAGCCGTGTGAGTGTTGCCCGAGGTCACGTCAAACTGGTCCAGCTGACGTGACCACATTTTTGGAAGATTACCAGCCGTAATGGTCGATAAATCATCTCCGCCCATCGCAAAGCTCTGGGTTGAAGAATTTAAAAATCCACGCGTCCAGGTTCGCAACAGACCTTTGTAGGTACCTGTAAGCGCGGCTTCGAGGCCCTGCACATCACTGATCGCATTGTTACCTACAATGGCTCCCTTCGGATCCTCTTCCAGAAAATCCTTACATCCCAAACAGCTAAACAAAACGAATAAAATAAATATTTTTCTCATGATTGAAAGTCGGATAGGTTTTAAAAAGAGAAATTGATGCCCGCGGTATAGGTTTTCGAATTGGGGTATGCGCCGAAGTCTATCCCCTGCTGTACATCCGTTCCGAAATTCTGCCAGGTAATTCCGCTGACAGCGTTAGAATTTGCCTCAGGATCAATACCCTTGTATTGGGTGAAGGTCAGCAGATTGGTACCACTGACAAACAGTCTGACGGCTGCAATATTTTTCAGAAGAGACTTCGGTAAAGTGTAGGTAAGACTGATATTTTTGAGCCGCAGGAAATCACCTTTCTCAATGAACCGCGAAGTCTGTATGAGTGAATTACTGGAAGCCGCACTGAATGCAGGTATGTCCGAGGTTTCGTTTTCACCAGGAATGTACCTGTTTTTAATATCCGCAAATGTTATCTCTTTTGCATCCGTGCTGCCCATAATCCCGTTGGCATAAGTATAATTCAGCTTTTGGAAACCATACAGTCCCTGAAAGAACACATTCATTGATAAGTTTTTATATGAAAAAGTATTATTGAAACCCAGGGATACTTTTGGGGTGCCATTTCCCAAAACCTGCTGATCCTTTTCATTGATCACCCCGTTGTTATCCAGATCCTGATAGCGTGCATCTCCGGGCTTAAGACCGCTCAGCGCAGCTTCATCGGTCTGGTTGGCTTTCCAGGTACCCAGGTATTTGTATCCCCAGAATGAGTTCATCGGCTGGCCCGGGATCAGCACATTTTCATTTAACGGAATGGTATCCCGCTCGGTACCGAGATTTACTACCCTGTTTTTCAAAAGCGCCACGTTCAAAGTAGTGGTCCATTCAAAATCGGCTGCCCGCAGCGGTGTTGCGTTCAGTGCAAATTCCCACCCCTTGTTCTGAACTTCCCCGATGTTGGACTGGATATTATATCCGCCCACATAACCGGGCAATGATCTCAGCATCAGCAGGTCTCGGGTATTTTTAACAAAATAGTCAACCGAAAGACGAAGTTTTCCCTTGAACAACTCCAGGTCTGTACCCAGATTATACTGTTCGGTGGTTTCCCATTTCAAATTAACATTTCCTGGATTGCCCAGCAGGATACCGGCAACCAGCGGCCCGCCGTTTCCATTAAATACCACACCGGCATCATCCAGGTTGGTCACATAACTCGACAACGTCCCGTAGGAACCTATCCCCTGGCTGCCTGTGAGTCCCCAGCTTGCCCTGATTTTAAGGTCGTCCACCAGTCCGTGATTTTTTAGAAAAGATTCTTCAGAGATATGCCATCCTACCGAAACTGACGGAAAGTTGCTGTATTTGTTCTTACCCTGGAATTTGGACGAACCATCCCGGCGCACAGTGGCCGACAGCAGGTACCTGTCTTTAAAGGAATAGTTTACCCTTGCCAGGGCAGAGAGCAAACTCCAGCTGGAATATCCTGATCCGATGGTACCGGAGGCTGCCAGCGATAAATTGTTATAAGACTGGGCGGGATAGGTGAGATTGGAAACATTGGCATTAAAACCGGTGCCGATAAATTTCTGTGTTTCAAAAACCGCAGTGGCACTTATCTTGTGATGAATGCGGAGTACTCTGGAATAATTCAGTGAGTTGGTATTCTGCCAGGTGATATTTTCGCCGGATGACCGCCCTGCCGTAGCCCAGGTTCGGGTGGAGGGATAGCCCTGAAAAGCCTTTCCCTGGGAATTAAGATAGTTAAGACCCGCCTGAACATCCAGGGAAAGTCCGGGAATGAACTCGTAACGCAGCCCGCCTACCATGTTAACGCTGGTATTTTCAGCACGGTATTCGTTTTCATTGATTATCGCCACCGGATTTGAAAACAGCGAACTTGTGGGGTCAAACAAGATGTAATTATCGTTTTCGTCTCTTACGGGTGTGGTGGGCGCCCAGGCAAGAGCCTGTGCCAGCGCACCGCTCCGCTGAGAAGTTCCGCTGGTGTTGTGATTTTCTTTCCTGGTGCCGGTGAAATTAAAGCGTATCGAAAATTTATCGGAGATCTGTGATGCAACATTACTTCTGATCGCGTAGCGTTTAAAGTCAGTATTTTTAATGATACCTTCCTGATCAAGGAAATTGCCGGAAATAAGGTAACTCGTTTTCTGGTTCCCGCCCGACAGGGAGAGTTGAAATTCCTTGCCCGGCGCCGTACGGAAAATTTCATCCTGCCAGTCGGTACCTCCGTTTTTCCTGAATTCGGATATTTGCCCATCTGTAAACTTCGGCACATACGTTCCTCCTGCCGGAAGCAGTGCTTTCACGCGTTCGTTGGCTACCTCAGCAAAATCAGCGGCATCAAGCATATTGTATTTCTTGATCACCTGCGAGCTGTAATATCTCACACCAATGTCAACCTTCATTTCTCCCTTCTTACCCGTTTTGGTGGTGATGATGATTACGCCATTTGCACCTCGGCTGCCATAGATTGCCGTGGCCGAAGCGTCTTTCAGTACTTCAATGGAAGCAATGTCCTCAGTATTAATGGTAGTAAAATCGGCACCCACAAAGCCGTCGACCACATAAAGAGGATCATTATCCCCGCTTAACGAATTAGCACCCCGCACTCTTATCCGCACTTCCCCGCCCGGAGCACCTCCCGAATTGGTTACCTGCACGCCGGGAACCCGCCCCTGTAAAACCTGATCCACCCGGGTGACAGGCTGGGCCTTAAAGTCGTCCTCCGAAACCGAAGAAACCGCACTTGAAACGTCTCTTCGCGTTTGAGTTCCGTACCCCACCACCACCACTTCTTCCAATGTTTTGTTGTCAACCTTCATCACCAGGTCCAGCACTGCCCGCCCCCCGACAATAACTTCCTGAGGAAGATACCCTACAAATGAAAAAATCAGAACGGCACTCCTGTCCGGTACCAGAATCGTATAGGCGCCGTCGGGGCTTGTTATGGTACCTTTTTGTGTTCCCTTCAGTACAACACTCACACCCGGGAGCCCAACACCCTTTTCGTCGGTCACTTTTCCCGAAATTTTGTCCTCTGTTTGCTGCTCCGCAAATATAGGTACGGGTGTTTCTTGTCTGAGGGGCTGCTCCTTTTCCATAACCGGGTTCACCGGGTTTTTCCGGATATACTCAGCGGCTGAAACTTTCTCCTTTTCCTTCCTCACGATCACATACGTACCCTTCCCAGCTTTCCTGTAAGCAAGGCCATAGGGTTTCAATAAAACTTCCAGCTGTCGCTCGAGTTTGCCCGCGGTAACTGCGCCTGACTGAACCGAAATTCCCTGTACGGTGGCTTCCTCAAAAACAATACTGACCTGATATTTCCTGCCCAGATCAACCAGCACATCCTTTAATTTGGAGGCAGATGTTCCCTGATCCCGATGCTGGCTCGTTGTGTTATATTGACTTACATACGCAATGCTTTGCGACAAACAGACCTGCTGCAGCAGAAAAGCCGCAAGGAGTAGCCCTGTTTTTTGTAATAATGATTGTCTCATAATTTATGGGTTTTGAGGTATACGTAATTCTATATAATCCTGATTTTGAATAATTTCGATGGGAAGCAGTTCAGATAAAATCTGTAAAAGATCGTCTGCGTTTTCAGCCCTGTAAATGCCTCCGATCCGCCGGGCAGACAATAACGGATCACTTATACGTACGTTAACATTAAAGCGCTCCTCCATCTGACGTGCCACATCCGAGAGTAAGGTATTGTCGAAATAAAACATCTGCTCCTTCCAGGCGGTAAGCTCCTGAGGTTTCACAGGGGTGGATACTTTAAAGGTCCCGTCCTGGGCCGAGCTAAACAGGTTCCCTGGTTTCATATACAGCTGTTTACCCTCCGGCAGCTGGAGTTTCACCTTTCCACGGGAGAGAAACACACGCTTACCTTCCTTACGGGAATAAGCAACAAACTCAGTACCAAGTACTTCAACCTGATAATGATCACCCATATTGACTACAAAGCGGGTGTGGGAGCGGGTATGTGTCACATTAAAATTGGCCTCTCCAAACAATATTACCTCCCGGGACTCACGGCCGAAACCAAAACGGGGGATAAGCAGCTCAGAATTAACGTTCAGAATCACCTGTGTACCGTCCGGCAGCCTGTACGTGCTGCTATGTCCCGCGGCCGACTTCAACGATTGGTACATCAGTTCCTTCCGATACAGGAACAGGGCCGCGAAAAGAACGGAAGCGGCAACAAGGCCACGCAGAAGCCACCACCTGCCCCTGTTTTGCTCAGGCATGGGTACCTCTTCCATCGGTTCCGGACCCTCTTTGGATGATATTTCTCCTTCCAGCACAAACTGATAAGTTTGCAGGGCTTTATCCAGATCGGGAAAAAACTGCGGGTGCTGGGCTTCCCATTCGTCCAGGTATTTATAATAAAGCTCCTGGTTTTCAGAATCTTCCAGCCATTCCTCAATCAATTTTCTCTGCATAAGCGTGGTTTTTTCAGAGAAAAAATCAAATAGCAGATGTTTGTTTACCTGTTTTTTCATAGTGTAAAAGTGGTCGTCGAAGGCAATGGAATAAGCCAGCCGGCATCGTTATAATTGTATATAGAAGAGCGCCAAACCGCCCAGAAACCAATCATCCTTCAGCTCATTCCTCAGGCGTACAAGCGCCCTGCTTACCAGTGCTTCCACGGCTTTTGAACTGATCTGTAATTCCTGAGCGATCTCATCATATTTTTTCTCCTCCATTCTTTTGAGCAGATAGGCACGCCGGCACTGGGGCGGAAGCCGCTGAACGATCTTCTCTATTTGTTGATGTAACTCACTGAACTGCAGTAAGTCATCTGGACTGATGGTTTGAGAAGCCATGGGAATTTCGACCAGTTCCAGCGGAGTAGTTTTATTGAGTTGCCACCGGATGTAATTGTACGACCTGTGACGGATTGCTTTATAGAGGTATGCCCGGTAAGAAGTAGTGATTTGTTCAAACATACGGCTCTGCCAGAAACCAGCAAAAACGTCGGAAACAATATCCTCAGCAATTTCTTTGGAATGAACAAACCGGACTGCGTGGTTGCAAAGATTAATATAATACCGCCTGAACAGCAGTTCACAGCCTTTCTGCGGATTAAGCGCGAAAGTACTTCGAAGCAGGCGTTCATCATCCGTTACGAAGGTTTCCCTGAAAGTGTCGTCGGGCAGTTGGGGGTCCTTCCCGGCCCCGGGAATCTTAAAACTATCCGGATAAATATTTTCCATATCGGCTGTGTTCGCACACCGAAATTTTCGGTATTTTACACAGACAAGTTTGGACTATCTTTCCCTATACTCGAAATAATAAAAATATTTTATGGTATAATTCAATCTTTCAAAGAGATGTACTTCCGGGTCCTGGAAAATGCAGTACAGGGTATCATTTGACTCCATAATTATGTACTGCATTTATTGTATTTGACGTTACCAAAAGCAGTATCACTCTAATTACCCGTACCATTTACACAACATTCAACAAATACTCTCACATTTAAACGTATAACAATGAAACCCACCGTTTTTTTAATAGCCGTTTTGTTATCCGTGGTACTGCCTTACAAGATTTTTGCCCAACAGGAACAGGAAAAACTTGACTTACCGGGAGATAACCTTAACCTGTATGCGGCACTAAAACTTTTTCAGGAATCCGAAACACTGGAAGGTTTTGAAAAAGCACTTAATGACGAATCGTCCCAGATCAACAACCTGGATCTTAATGGAGATGACAATATCGATTACATTGAAGTGAGTGACCATATAGAGGAAGATATACATTACATCTCCCTGAAAGTTGCAGTAAGTGAAAATGAAAGCCAGGATGTTGCCGTATTTATTGTCAGAAAAATGGGTGATGGCCAGGTGGAGATTCAGCTGGTCGGAGACGAAGAATTATACGGCCCCGATTATATCATTGAACCCAATTCCGAAACAGCCAATGACCCCGGCCAGACGCCCAATCCCGGATATAAACCCAGTTATCGGCAGGCTGTCCCGCAACCGGATGTAATCTATCAGGTTGCGGCATGGCCTGTTGTCAGATTCATTTTTATGCCTACCTATGTGGTCTGGCGCTCCCCATGGAGGTGGAACTATTACCCACCCTACTGGCATCCATGGCGCCCCAGCTTCTGGCACTATTACTATGGGTATCACTACAATCTCAATCCCTACTACTTTCACCGGTACAGAAGAACAGTGGTATACCGTTATCCACCCTGGCGCCAGCATTATTACGGAGGGGGCATTCGGTCTAGGTCCGTAATTGTTGTAACCAGAAAACAGCGGGGCGATTATAGAAATACCTATTCCAAGCCATCGTCCGCCCGGGCGGGTTATAATGTATCGAGGGAAAAGCATCCGAATACTTCCGGAGCATACAGGCGACCGTCCTTTGATCAAAACGGGCGACCGGTCACAAACGGTCCGTCATACAGCAGGCCGGGCACCACTCGTCCGGCTACTAGTGGCCCCCGCCCCGGTAATAGTACGTCTCCGTCAAGGCCAGGAACCTCGCGCCCGGGAAATACGAATAGCCCTCCGTCTCGTCCTGCAACAAGGCCGGGGTCAGGAAATACGTCACGCCCAGCGGCCAGGCCGTCAGAATCAAGGCCCGCCGCCAGACCGGGAAGCAACAGCCGCGAAAGTACCCCAAGACCCGCTAACGGCAATTCCACTCCCAGGGAAAGAGCTCCCAGATAAAGAACAAACGTTCCTGGAAGGGGAGCCTCAAAACCTGAAAGCAAAAATGCCTGAAAGAAGAATTGCGCATATAAAACTAAATTTTATATGCGCAATGTGTATATATTTGCCCCCGGCTGGAAAAGCGGGCTGAAAACCTTACTCTGTTGCTATTGCCGGAAAAATCAAAAACAGGCATGGACATTTATAAAATTAAAATTCAGGAATATCACGCAGCAGCAATGAAGCTGGAAAAAGTGATCAATACACTATCCATCTTCCGGCTGCTATCTTTTGTGCTGTCCGTTGCCGTGATTATGGTGCTGGCCAACGCGAGGTCAGTCGGCCTGCTGTTGCTCGTTGCTCCTTTATGCATGCTTGGTTTTGCCTTGCTGATCAAACGCTACAACCGGCTTTTTTATCTTAAACAACATACAACCTTTTTAAAGCAGATCAATGAAGAAGAGGTACTAAGACAGGAAAACAAATTATCGGGTTTTGAAACCGGGCAAACGTTTCTAAAACGCGACCATGCCTATGTCTCGGATCTTGACATCTTCGGCACGCACTCTCTTTTCCAGCTCATCAACCGTACCACAACCGAAACAGGCCAGGGTTTGCTGGCAACATGGCTGTCCGAACCCGCCCCAAAAAACATTATTGCAGAGAGGCAGGAAATCATCAGGGAGCTTAGCCCGGAACTGGAGTGGCGGCAGGATTTTCAGGCTTCGGGTATGCATTCCAGCAATACCAGCAGCGATTATAACAAACTGCTGGAATGGATAGAAAAGCCCGTGAAATTACTTCCGCAGCAGACAAAATATATCTGCATGGGTATACTCCTGTCCCTGATATCCACTGCTGCCGCAGTTTATTTTATTTATGGTCTGTTTGCCGATCACGTAAGTTTCTCGGTAACACACGCATTCCCGCTGATCATCAGCCTCCTGATCAACAAATTTACACTTAAAAGAATTGATCCGGTTACGGAGGAGGTCATCCTCGGCACACAGGATAATGTAAAAATATTGAAAGGTTATCAGTCGCTGATCGCGAAAATTGAGGGTGGAAAATTTCAGTCCGGGGCACTGGTGAGGCTTCAATCCGCATTCAGTCACAACGGGTACTCTGCTGTAAAAGAGATTCATAAACTGAGAAAAATACTGGAAATCTTCCAGCAGAAGGGTCACCAAAAACCGATCGGGGGCAACACCTTTTATGCCATTTTCAACCTTCTGTGGCTTTCAGATATATACCTGATCCTACTGGCCGAAAAGTGGAAATACAAAAACAGGAACTCGTTGAAAATATGGGCGCCGGCTGTCAGTGCGTTCGAAGCGCTCAGCAGTTTGGCTGGCTTTGCTTATTCCAATCCCTCCTTTTCCTTCCCCCAAATAACAGAAGAACCCTATGTCATCGATTTTGAAATGCTCGGGCATCCCCTCCTGCGTCAGGAAAGAAGAGTATGTAATGATTTCAGCCTTGCGGGCCGCGGAGAAATTGCGATGATCACAGGTTCCAACATGGCTGGTAAAAGTACATTCCTGAGAACCGTGGGACTTAACCTGGTACTTGCGCTGATGGGCGCTCCCTGCTGTGCCCGGTCGGGACGGGTTTCACACATGAAAGTATTCTCCAGCATGCGTACCCAGGATAATCTGGAAGAAGGCGTTTCGTCTTTTTATGCCGAACTGAAAAAAATTGAACAGCTTTTAAAGTCGATCGAAAGCGGAGAACCGATCTTCTTCCTGCTGGATGAAATGTTTAAAGGTACCAACTCGCAGGACCGATACAAAGGGGGTGTTTCGCTGATCAGGCAATTAAATGAACTTAATGCTTTCGGTATTATCTCTACACACGACCTGGAACTGGCGAAATTATCGGGAAGGCACATGATTGTTGCCAATTTCAGTTTCAACAGCGAGATACGCGGCGGCGAAATGATTTTTCACTACAAACTCACAGAAGGAATCTGCACAGACTTCAATGCCAGCGAGTTAATGCGAAAAAGCGGGATTAAAATTCTGTCCGATATTGAAAAGGCTTAGTACTTAGGGATAAGTTCTGCCTTTTCCTGATTTTTATCAATTTTCCTGAACACTGCTGACATAGGGCTGTCAATTGCCCGGTTTTACTTTGTATCGAAGTTAAACATTTAAACACTACAGCAATGGAAAATACCGCAATTGACACAAACACGCTGAACGAAACCTCAGTTGTAACCTTCACACCCGCCCAGCTGCTTGAGCACTGGCAGGGACACCGTCGTATTTCCAGGAGGATGATCGAAGTTTTCCCGGAAAAAGAGTTTTATCAGTTCTCCATTGGCGGCATGCGTACGTATGCAGATCTGAATATGGAAATAACGGACCTGGCCGGAGCGGGTGTCCAGGGCATTGCCACCGGCGACTGGTCGGGGTATCAACTGTCGGCCGACGGCGGGCACACTACGCCACCTCAAACCAAGGAAGAAATGCTGGCGCTATGGGATGCTATCACAGACAAGATCAACACTTACTGGCCTCAGATTCCAGCCCAACGCTTTCAGGAAAATGATTTGGCATTCGGCCAGTATGAGGGACGTATTATTGATACCTTGTTTTACCTCATCGACAACGAAATCCACCATCGTGCCCAGGGTTATGTTTATCTGCGTGCCCTAGGCATACAACCGCCATTTTTCTGGGACAGAAGCTAAAAGTCTGTGTACTATATTAACAAAACCGTCTGCTGTGTAACAACAGGAGACGGTTTTGTTTTAACCCTCAGATCATCTCACCATCCGCATCCACCGTCAGAACTTCACTCATATAGTCAAAAAACGGCCGCATGTGCTGAAAAGCCTGGCTTACTTCCTGATAGTACGACGGACTTGTTACCTGCTCATCCGTAAATTCCTTGATCAGCAGAAACTGTTTGTACCGCAGCAGGTCTATTGCTTCATGGTCTGCATTGAACCCCTTCGGCGCGGTTCGCACTTGTTCGCCCCGCAAAGTACCAAATGTTGCTAGGAACGATTTGCTGCTCAATATTTTTCTCAAAGGAGTGGCGTCAAAACTGATATCGTCTCTGATGCGTTTTAAATCCGCCGCATTCGGCCCGTAGAACCCGCCTGCAACGAAACTGTTGCCTGGCTCTACATGGAAATAATAACCGCCGCGGCGCTGTTTGGTAGCACGTCTGAAACTGCCGCCCCAGTTGGTCTTGTAAGGGATCTTTTCTTTTGAAAAACGTGTATCTCTGTAAATCCGGTGAAGGCTTTTTTTCCCTGATTCCGTTTCTATCAGATCATGTTTATTGAGTTCGGACAGCACCAATTCTGCAAAATTCTCCATCACTTCCAGCTCCTGCAAATACTGCTCCTTGTTTGCGCCGAACCATTCGCGGTTATTGTTCTCCTTTAATGATTTTAAAAAATCCAGGCTAGAAACCGGGATGAAGGGCAGTTGCTGTGACATTAGATATCCTTGGGCCAAAAATTTACACTGATATAATCACTCAAAACAAAATGGATAACAGGGGCCAACGTCTATTCGTTCGCCCCGCAGCTGTAAACATAAGATTTATTTCAATATATATCGGATACCAGATTCCGCTAGCAAGCCGCTAAGTCATTTCGCCGCTAATGCTTTATATAAAGGAGCTGGCGTTCTTCCAGCACGTCATTCCTGGTCACATGATGGATAAACCCCCATTTCAATTTGGTGATCCGGAAGTAAGCAGGCTTGCAGAGTACTTCCATCCTATAACCAGCCTTGCTGAGGCTGTCGGCGGTGTGGGGAGTTGTGTACAAATAACAGGGCCTGTTGGTGAGGTACTTTTCCAAAGACGCAGGTCCGTTAATCAGCCGGACCTCACCCGGCGAGTAGAATTCCAGTGAATAAGAGAAGGATTGGTATGCCGCCACCGGCAAAGTAGTATCTTTTAAATAACGGGCCGCTTCCCTACCCGACTGGTACTGAAGTAGAAACGGATAAAAGAAAAGGAACAAAAAAACGGATACAACCGCCGCAGCCGCATAACCATGTACTATTAGCTTTAGCAAAGTATCCCTGACCGGGGCAATGGTCACTATCAGAACCAGGAGCAGGGTGATGCCTGCAGCATACTGGCCATTGGGGATACGGGTGTAGTACAGCAATACCAGCACAATGGCTTCTACCAGCAATAACAGTCCTGTCTGGAATTTTTGCAGAAGTACCAATGCCCGCCTGTTGTTGATACTTAGCAGGTAATTACCGGTAACCATGGAGAAATAGGGAAACAGAATAACGATGTAATGGGGCAGCTGAAATTTGGACAAGGAAAAAAGCAAAAAGGTCAGCACGGTATTTCCATACAAAACACAGCTTAGGCCTTTGATTTTATGTCGATTACTTACAAAATAAATCACTCCGGCTACCAGCACGCCTGACCATGGAAGAAAAGCCCAGAGCGTTGTATGAAAAAAGAAAGATAAATCTCCTTTTCCTTTGATAGGTCCGTTATTAAAAAACCGCCCAAACTGACTGTCCCAAAAGAAAAAACGGATTCCCGAAACACCGGTTTTGCCAAAAACCATTTTCTCCGGATGCAGGTCAAACTGTACATATAAGCTGTATAATTCTGGCAGAATAAAAATGAAACATAACAATAGCATTAACCACCATTTATAATTCGTAAACTGACTCCACTGCTGCGTGATGACCAGGAAAATCAGCCATCCGCCGCCCACCGAAATCAAAACAAATATACCTTTCGTCATGATGGCGCAGGCCATGAAAAATGCGGCCAGCACGATGTGAATCCAATGTTTACCGTTATAAATATGGAGCATATACCAGGTAGCCGCCAGGATGCAGGTCGTGAGGTAGGGCTCCGCCCTTACATCAAAATTGGCCAGTGTACTGTGCAAAGCCACGGTATATATCAATACAGCAAGGCGGGCGGCAGCGGAGCGGAACAAATATTGAACGATCAGAAAGGTATACCTGAGCCCTGCGAGCCAGAAAAGAAATGCCGGGAGCTTATATGCAAAGCCATTTATACCCAGCAATTTAAAACTGATTGCCGCCATCCAGAATGGAAAATGCGGCTTATCCAGCCAGTCGTGGCCATCGCCAATCAGATTGACCCAGTCGTTATGAAGTACAATATGTTTAGCAATGGTGGCATACAGCGCGCCATCCGGCTCCATAATATCAAGCCAGAGACCAGGCATATTCAAGATGATACCCACTATCAAAAACAAGGGAAAATATCGTTTCAGTAACAGGTTTTCTTCGGGGGTAACTGTCGGCATCAAAATACAAAATCCGGGATTATTGCTACAGCAATGATACGCCACAGACATTTTTCTGCGATTATGTATTTTTTACGATATTGTTAAGGAATTGCAACAAGGCCTGTCACACCCAAAAAGCAGGAAATCCGAACCGGTGCCTCAGGATTATTTTCCCCTGGAAGAGTGGCAAGCTTTGAAAATAAACCGACCGATACAACGGACCAGCCGGCCGATCGGACCTTATTTCATTACAAGACCGCTGGGAACTTTGGCAGGGACGGTTTTATCAAAATGATCGTCATTCAGGGCATTCAGAAACTCCACAATTCGTGAAAGATCCTTGAAATTGACGTCCATTCTGGTGGCCAGCGTATCCATCTGGCTCGCTTTCACTTTAGGGTTAAGTATTTTGCCGCCCGAGATATCCTCATAAAATTCCAGTACCTGTTCCAGTGTGGCGAATTTCCCGCTGTGCATGTAAGGTCCTGTGTAGCGCAGGTTCCGCAGGGAAGGCGTCCGGAAAGCATAATCATTGTTAATTCCCCGGTCACTTTCCGTCCTGTTCTGAGAATCGGGCACACCCAGGGTATGCAGTTTGTAGTCAGAGAACATAGGGCCAGAATGGCATTTGGCACAACCTGTTTTAAGGAAAAGGTTGAGGCCTTCCTTTTCTCCCAATGTGAGTGCATTGCTGTCCCCCCGCATATAAAGGTCAAACCTTGAATTGTTCGAGATGAGGGTACGTTCATAGGCTGCAATTCCCTTCGCAAGATTGACAGCATTCACAGGATTGAGCTCCCCCGGAAAAGCCCTGGCGAACAACGTATGATATGCTGGTATACGCCGAATGCGAGACAATACTTCGTCAATAATCTCATCCTCGGTATAAGCACGTCCCCGCATTTCCTCCAGGGTTTTAATGGGTAGCAGAGCTTGTTCTTCCAATCCTTTGGCACGGTTATCCCAGAACATGGGAGCCATTTCTGCATGGTAAGCTTCATGGTTTCTGATGCCGTTAAATGCGGTATTGAGTACACTCTGCGAATTTCTTTTGACAAAAGGAATATCGTTAGGGGCTACGAATTGTCTTTTACTTCCGCTGCCGGTACCATTCACACCAATTGAAGTTTCGAGGAATTCGGCATAACTAAATTCGGGCTGATGGCAGGTGGCACAGGCTACATCCCTATTGCCCGATAATACCGGATCAAAAAAGAGCATCCGCCCCAATTCTATTTTTTCGGGGCTAGTCGGGTTTCCGGGCGGGTCGGTAACATACTGCGGTAATGCGCCCAGGTCCGCAAGGGTTTCTATAACCTTCTGTTGGGAAGAATTACCGCCTTTTTGCTCATTCACGCAGGCTATACTAACAATCGTAAATAAAACAACCGTTAACGCATACTTAAACAAACAGACCATGTTATACTGCATATACTCTGAAAAGAAGCTGTAAAAGACAGGTATTTATAACCCATATAAGAGTAAAAGGCCTTAAGGAATAATATTTAATGTTTCAGAAATGAGACAAACTATTAAATACAGAATTTCATCGGCAAGAAAACTTGTCAGCTAAAGACCTGTTGGCTCTTTGCCATCACCGGTATCCGGTAGATATAGGCATATCCTAATGACCGGTCAGCCATTGGAAAACGAAAAACCGGCAGGTTGCCATCGTTCAAATATCAGAAATGATTCAGCATTTTATTATTAATTTAGCAAGGAAATCAATCCGGTTATTGTTTAAAGTCACATTGGTTATATGCACAATGCGGGAAAACTGAAGGTCGTAAAAGTAGTGCATACCTTGATATGGATATTTTTCAACATCGTTATCTTCTATATGCTTTATGCTGTCGTGATGAATAAGTTTGATAAATGGTTGTGGATAGGTTATGCCTTTTGTCTGGCGGAAGGAATCGTTCTGCTTATTTTCAGGTTCACCTGCCCGCTGACCCTCGTCGCCCGCAGATATTCGGACTCCACCCGCAACAATTTTGATATTTATCTGCCCGACTGGCTGGCAAAATATACCAAATTGATCTACACCTCCATCCTCGCCGTGATCATAATAATTACCATTTATCAGCTTTTAAAATAATCAAAGTAAAAATATTGGATTGATACATCTACGATAAAACACAATGTTATGCCTCATTCAAAACCCGAAAGTATCGACAGTTACATAGCCGGATTTCCAGCAGACATTCAGCAGATTTTAGAGGTTGTAAGAACAACGGTGAGGTCGGCAGCTCCAGATTCGGTGGAGGTGATCAGCTACGACATGCCCGGTTTTAAACTCCACGGCGGATATATCGCGCACTTTGCAGCATTCAAAAAACACATCGGATTTTACCCTGCCCCTACCGGCGTTCCTGAATTTGAAAAAGACCTGGCCTTTTACAAAATAGGAAAAGGATCCGTACAATTTCCGTTTGATAAACCTATGCCTCTGGAACTGATTACAAAAATCACAAAATTCAATGTTCAGAGAAACCTGAAAAAAGCGGAGCAAAAGAGAATGGTCAAAGGATAAGTACAAGGTCAATTAATTACTCATCTCACCCCGCAGGGCATTCCCGAGCAATCCGGGCACGTCTACTTTACCTTGCTTCCCAAAGACATACATCATTTTTGTGATCGCGGCTTCGGCAGTAATATCAGACCCGCTCACAACGCCTGCATCTTTAAGGAATTTGCTGGTCTGATACTGCCCCTGCGTAACCCGTCCGCCGTCACACTGCGACACATTAAAAATAACAATACCCCGATCAATTGCATTTCCTACGGCATCCAGAAACCATTTTTCTGTAGTTGCATTTCCGGCGCCGTAAGTTTCGAGTACAACGCCTTTCAGGCCCTCGATACCCAGTATGGAAAACACTACCCTTTCATGGATGCCCGGAAACATTTTCAGGAAAGCAACCTGAGTGTCCATCACCGGCTGAACGGTCAAGGTGGTTTCCGGATTATAGGGTGTTATAAAAGGGAAATTATAATCGATCCGTACACCGGCATTGGCCAGGTGTGGATAGTTCTCTGAATGAAATGCATTAAAATCTGAGCTCTCCTGTTTTTTGGACCTATTCCCGCGCAGTAACTTGGAATTGAAATAGATACACACCTCGGAAATTACCGGATTCCCATTATCCAGTGTGGCGGCGGCAATCTCCAGCGCAGTAATGAAATTTTCCCGCGCATCCGACCGGGCCACGCCGATCGGCAGTTGAGCACCTGTGAGAATAACCGGCTTATTGAGTCCTTCCAGCAAAAAACTTAACGCAGAAGCCGTATAGGCCATCGTATCGGTACCATGCAGAATCACAAAACTGTCATAAATCTGGTAATGCTGCGAAATGATGTGAGCGATTTCCAGCCATATCTGCGGTGTCATGTTGGATGAATCGATCGGTTGGGCAAGCGTCAGAAATGTTATTTCAAAATCAAGCCGCGCTATTTCCGGAACCCGTTGAATGATCTGATCAAAATTAAAAGGTACCAGCTGCTTGTCCTTCACATCATAAACCATTCCGAGGGTACCCCCGGTGTAAATAACCAGGACCGTCCCCCGGCCCGGCTCTGGTGAAACCGGATTGATTTGTACAGTTTTATAGGCCATTGTATTTATTACTGCTAAGAAAGTAACGACAAAGCGGTGTTGGTAGTTTTTGCGATCACGTCTTCCTTACTGGTTTCCATTAAATCGGCTACCCGCTGGGCAACAAGCTCAAGGTAGGCAGGTTCATTCCTTTTGCCACGATAAGGTACCGGCGCCAGGTAAGGAGCATCCGTTTCCAGCACGATGTGGGCCAGATCAACGTGAGGCAAAACTTTGTCCAGCCCCCCGTTTTTAAAAGTTGCCACGCCCCCCACACCTATTTTAAAACCCAGCTCGATTACCTTCAGAGCTTCCTCCAGATTCCCCGTAAAACAGTGGAAAATCCCCGTGAGCGCAGGATCCGCAAATTTCTCAATGAGTGCCACTGTTTCCCAAAAAGCGTTTCGGCTATGGATATCAATCCATAAACCATGCTGCCTGGCCAGCCTGCATTGATGGAGAAAAGCCTCTTCCTGCTGCCGCCTGAAAGTTTTATCCCAAAACAGATCCATACCGATCTCACCTATGGCAATAAACGGATGAACCGAAAGCTGCTCCTCCACAATCCGCAGCTCCTGCTCAAAATCTTCCTTTACATAACAAGGATGCAGACCGATCATTGGTAAACATTTACCAGGGTACTGCCCGGCCAGATCCATCATACCACCAATGGTGGTATGGTCACAGTTGGGCATCCATATCTGCTCAATACCCGCCTGCCATGCGCGTTCCAGCATGGCGGTACGCTCTTCTGCATAGTCCTCGCTGTAAATATGTGCGTGGGTTTCTATCATTTTAAAACTGAATATTCATTATAAATCAAACTTCCTTATCGTAAACCCTCCCCTTCCAGTTCATTTTTCCTGGAAAAAAATAATTGACAAGCATGATGCTTAAACTAACAAACATATAAAACCAGAACAGGAAAACCGTCTTCCACAAATCGTGCTGCCGCAATAATAGGATAGTAGCAACAGCAATAAGCGTTACAAAGCTATAATGAAGTGCAAAAACAAGCCCGGCCTGCACCGGAAACCAGTATTGCATGACGAGTATAGACGGAAAAACAAAAGCAGCGGCGAGGATACTCATGCGCGTCAACCATGACGATTTCATGACGCCCTGCATCCAACGTCTTCGCTGTATCAACCAATCCGCAAAAGAAAGAACGGGCTCCGAAACGGAGACAATCCGGGGATTATAGGCCATTTTAAAGCCCAGTTTTCGCCGGGCTACCGCCATAAACAGCGCATAATCTTCCACAATTGAAAATCCGATGGTTTCATAGCCGCCCACAGCCTCGTAGGCCTTCCTGCTGATGGCCATATTATTTCCCAAACCAGTTACCGGAATATTAAACAGAGAAAGTAACCGTGTGATAGTCAATGTAAAAAGCCATTCGAGAGAGAGAAAATCAGCGAACAAGTTCCCCTTTCGCATTCTGGTAAGCCCCACCACTACGCCGGTATGCTCGTCAAAATGAGCCAGCATTGCATTTATCCAGGTAGGTAACACGGCAATGTCCGCATCACAAAAGAAAAAATATTCTCCCCCGGCCCGTTTGGCCAATTGGGCAAGGACATTGGCCTTCCCCCGCAAATTGCTCACCGCACTGGTAATACGGACATACCGGAAGTTCGGATTTTCCAGCATAAAGGTATTGATTATTTCTGCCGTGCGGTCCGAAGAATCATCATCCCCAATACATACTTCTATTTTGCCTGCAGGGTAATCCAGCCGGGCAAGTGATTCCAGACAACGCAGTATATTGCTTTCCTCGTTCCGGGCTGCCACCAATACACTTACCTCAATACCCTCCTTATTACCTGCCATCGATTCTTGTGATAGATCTTAATTTTTATGCATCGGAAGCGCATCAAAACGGTACCCTTTTTCCGAAAAATCAGCCAGAAACCTCGGCAGGGCATACTGCATGTTCGGCGCTGCCTTGATACTATCATGAAACAGTATGATGGAGCCCGGACGGGTATATCGTGTCGTCTTCTGCAGACATAATTCCGGACTTATCTCTTTTGAAAAATCTCCGCTCAGTACATCCCACATGACAATTTCCCTTTTACCCGGCAACAACCTTGCCTGACTCTTTTTCATTCTGCCATAAGGCGGCCTGAAAAGATTGGTTTCCAGCCCCAGCTGCCGATCGCATGCTTCGATGTTGGCAATATATTCTTTGTCGTCCGATTTCCAGCCATTCATGTGATTGAAGGTATGATTGCCAATGGAATGCCCGGCTTTCAGTACCTCACGGAAGATCTCCGGATGTTTTCTGACATTATCCCCGATACAGAAGAACGTTGCTTTGGCTTTGTATGCGGCAAGGTTTTCCAGTACAAACGCTGTGATATCGGGAATAGGACCATCGTCAAAAGTAAGATAGAGTACCTTTTCTGTTGTTGGGACATGCCAGGTATACCTCGGATATATTGCTTTCAGCCAAAAGGGAGAATAATGCAAAAACATGGAATAAGGTAATGGTAAAATGGTCAGCTAAGCTCACTCGACCCGCCAAAGATAACAAATAGCCTCCACATCAGGCTCCTGCTTATACAGGCATAAAAAAAGAGCTACCTTTTAAGATAGCCCTTGGTGATCAATATATCTTCAGAAATATCAACTTATGCGTGGGCAAAAATGGGGTTCAGCATGGAAACCGCCTTTGCTTCCAGGAATGATTCTCCCATGAGGTATTCGTCCACAGCCCTTGCCGCTTCTCTTCCCTCACTGATGGCCCATACCACCAGCGATTGGCCCCGGCGGCAGTCACCCGCAGCAAAAATCTTTTCGTTGGAGGTTGACTGGTACCCGTTTGCTTTTATATTTCCGCGGTCGTCAAATTCTACGCCCAGGTCAGTCAGCAGTCCTTCCTGCTGGGGGTGTAAAAATCCGGCTGCCAGGAAAGCCAGTTCACAAGGGATGTTACGTTCACTTTCTGGCACCTCTTTCATTTGCATACGTCCCGTTTCCGGATCTTTCTGCCAGTCCAGATCCACAATTTTTAATGCCTTCAGATTCCCGTTTTCATCGCCGATGAACTCTTTGGTATTGATGGACCAGTGTCTGTCGCAGCCCTCTTCATGAGAAGTAGAGGTACGCAACATCATGGGCCAATTGGGCCATGGTGTACTGGCATCTCTTTCTTTGGGGGGTATCGGCATCAGCTCGATCTGCGTTACGGAGCGCGCTCCGTGCCTTCCGGAAGTACCCACACAGTCGGAGCCCGTATCACCGCCTCCGATCACCACCACATTTTTATCTTTCGCAATGATCTGGCCATTAATATATTTTGCTCCCCTGTGGTCTACAACGGGTTCAATGCCGGCTACCCGTTTATTTTGCTGGCTTAAAAACTCCATTGCAAAATGAACCCCTTTAAGGTGTCTGCCCTCGATCTTTACATCCCTCGGAACGGTGGAACCCATGGTAAGCACCACTGCGTCAAAATCATTCAGCAGTTCATCTGCTTTGATATCCACGCCAACGTTTACGCCGGTACGGAACTCCACACCTTCCTGCTGCATCACCTCCAGGCGGCGATCAATTACTCTTTTATCCAGTTTAAAATCAGGGATACCGTAACGTAGAAGGCCGCCAATTTTATCTGCTCTTTCAATCAGCACCACCGTATGTCCTGCCTGGTTAAGCTGATTTGAAGCTGCCAACCCGGCAGGTCCTGACCCAACAACTGCGATTTTTTTACCGGTACGTTTCTTAGGGAGCTTAGGTTTTACAAGATTCAGTTCAAACGCCTTTTCTATGATAGATTTCTCTATGAATTCAATGGCAACCGGAGGTTTATTAATTCCCAGGACACAGGAAGCCTCACAGGGTGCGGGACAAATACGGCCCGTAAACTCAGGGAAATTATTGGTTGATGTCAGAATTTCATAAGCCAGTCCCCAGTTCTCATCATATACCGCATCGTTAAACTCAGGGATGATATTGCCCAGCGGACAACCATTGTGGCAAAATGGTATACCACAATCCATGCATCGGGCAGCCTGTTGTTTTGAGTGAGAGTCGGTTGGAGCAGCTTCTATTTCCTTGTAGTCATGAAGGCGTTCCTCTACTGGACGCTTTTTAGGTAATTCCCGTTCAAACTCTAAAAATCCGGTTGGTTTTCCCATTCTATATTATACTGATTATGTCGTTAGATAAATAAAACTGTGTTGCTGACCGAATATTACAGATGTTCCACATCCACAACAATATCCTGATACACAACATTTTTGTCTGCAATCTGCTGAGCAAGTGTGATACTGCGGCTATCCAAAGCTTTCTTGAAATCGTCAGGCAGTACTTTTACAAACTGTTTTACAGATTGTTCCCAGTTCTGGATCAGCTGGAACGCTACATTGCTGGTGGTATACTGGAAATGTCTTTCCAGAAACTCTTTCAGTATACCCTGATCTTCTTCATTCAATGCTTCCAGGGTAACCATTTCCTTATTGACCTTCTCAGCAAAATCACCCGCTTTATCCAGCACATAAGCCACACCTCCCGACATACCTGCCGCGAAATTGCGCCCGGTTTCTCCCAGGATAATTGCCAGACCGCCCGTCATGTACTCGCAGCCATGATCTCCTACCCCTTCTACCACTACCTTAGCTCCGGAGTTACGGACACAGAAACGTTCACCTGCAGTACCTCTGATATAAGCATCACCCGATGTAGCCCCGTAGAATGCCACATTACCTATGATGATATTTTCCTCTGGTTTAAACTTCGAATCCCGGTCGGGGTACACAATAAGTTCTGCTCCACAAAGACCTTTTCCAAAATAGTCATTGGCATCTCCTTCCAATTCCAGCCGCAGCCCCGAGGTATTGAAAGCCCCGAAACTTTGTCCCGCTGTTCCATTGAATTTATAATGGATAGTACCCTTAGGTAAACCTGGGCCACCGTATTTCTTGGAGATTTCGTTGGAAAGCATCGTACCCACAGCCCGGTTCAGGTTATTGATCGGGAACTCACCATATACCTCTTCCTTGTTTTCCAGAGCAGCCGCTGCACCTTTGATCAGGTCCCAGTCCAGTACCTCTGCAATACCGTGATCCTGTTCTTCCTGTTTGAACTGAGCCACCGAGATATCTCCTTCTTTATAAAGTATGGCGTCGAAATTGAGGTTCTTGTATTTCCAATGTTTGATATCATTACGCAGCTCTAGGTATTGTGCCTGGCCGACCATCTCATTCACGGTGCGGAATCCAAGCTGGGCCATAATTTCACGGAGTTCCTCTGCCATGAAAGTGAACATGTTCACCACATGCTCAGGTTTCCCTGAGAACAGTGCACGTAGTTCTTTACGCTGCGTGGCAACACCGACGGGACAAGTGTTCAGGTGGCATTTGCGCATCATGATACAGCCAGCAGCCACCAACGCCGCCGTGGCAACACCCCATTCCTCAGCACCCAGAAGGGCAGCCACAGCAAGGTCCCGGCCGGTACGCAGCTGGCCATCCGCCTGAACGGTAACTCTTCCTCTTAATTTATTCTTCACCAGGGTCTGATGCGTTTCGGCCAGTCCAAGTTCCCAGGGTAATCCGGCATGACGAATCGAACTCAACGGAGATGCGCCTGTTCCGCCATCATAACCCGAGATCAGGATATGATCAGCGTGTGCTTTGGCAACTCCGGATGCCACCGTTCCCACACCTGCTTCGGATACCAGCTTCACACTGATACGCGCCGCACGGTTTGCATTTTTCAAGTCGTAGATCAGCTGCGCTAAATCTTCGATCGAGTAAATATCGTGGTGGGGAGGCGGAGAAATTAATCCCACACCCGGTGTGGAATGACGTGTACGGCCAATCCAGTCGTCGACCTTGAAACCTGGCAACTGCCCTCCTTCGCCTGGCTTGGCACCCTGCGCCGTTTTGATCTGCAGTTCGCCCGCGTTGCTCAGGTAATGGCTTGTCACCCCGAAACGGCCCGAAGCGACTTGCTTGATCTGCGAGTTCATGCTGTCGCCATTTGGCAATTTATTGTACCGCAGTTCATCTTCACCCCCTTCTCCGGAGTTGGACTTACCACCGATGCGGTTCATTGCGATGGCCAGTGTGGTATGTGCTTCCCAGGATATCGACCCAAACGACATTGCACCTGTGGCAAAGCGCTTGAAAATATTCTCAACAGGTTCCACCTCAGAAAGAGGTATTGGATTACCTTTTTTGAATTTCAGAAGACCTCTCAATGTAAGCGCCTTATGGCTCTGATCATCAATAAGTTTGGAGAACTTCTTAAACTGTTCGTAACTGTTATTTCTGGTAGACTGTTGTAACAAATGGACAGTCTGCGGATTAAAAATATGTGCTTCTCCGCGCTGCTTCCACTGATAAAACCCTCCTACTTCCAGTTTTGGATGCTTATCAGGGGTTTCGTGGTATGCCACTTTATGGCGAACCAAAATTTCCCTCGCAATTTCAGAGATACCCATCCCGCTTATCCTGGATATTGTTCCCGTAAAATAGCGGTCAACCACATCTTTGTTCAGACCTACACATTCGAATATCTGCGCGCCCTGGTACGACTGCAAGGTAGAAATTCCCATTTTCGAGAAAATCTTCAGTAGTTCCTTGTTAACAGCTTTGATATAATTATAATGCAGTTTGTCGTCTGTAAAGCCGGGCTCGATCATCCCCTTGGAATTCATATGGCTCAACGTTTCAAACGCCATATAAGGGCATACCCCTGATGCGCCGTATCCGATCAGTGTTGCAAAATGGTGGGTTTCCCAAACGTCACCTGCTTCTACCAGCAATCCTACTTTACCCCTTAACCCTTCACGGATCAGATGGTGATGGATGGTGGCCGTAGCAAGCAGTGAAGGAATCGGCGCATGATCGGAATCAATGGCACGATCCGACAGTATCAGTATCTCAAACCCGTCTTCGATGGCATCTACGGCATAACGGCAGATACGTTCCAGCGCACGCTCCAAGGCTTTTCCGCCCTGATCGGCACGGAAGTAAGTATTTATTGTTTTAGCCTGAAAACCACTTTTATCTACAAAACGAAGTTTATCAAACTCATGAACCGTCAGCACCGGATGCGGCAGAGATATCTGGCGGCAATGAAGCGGTGTTTCGGTCAGAATGTTTTCAGTTGCTCCTACAAAAGAGATCAGCGACATAATCGCCCGCTCCCGGATCGAGTCGATCGGCGGGTTGGTTACCTGTGCAAAAAGCTGCTTGAAATAACTCGACATGTGCTGGCTTTGCTCTGATAGGACCGCCAGCGGAACATCCGTTCCCATCGACCCGATGGCCTCCGCTCCCGACTGGGACATCGGAGCCAGTATCATGCGCAGGTCTTCGGAAGTATATCCAAAAGCAACCTGACGTTTCAATAATGCATTTTCCTCGTAGGGCCGGTAAGTACGGATCGGCGCTTCAAGTTCCTCGAGCTGAAGTTTATTTTCTTCAATCCATTGCTGGTAAGGCTGTGCGGAACATACCGCTGCTTTCACTTCCTCATCCGGGATAATCCGCCCCTGCTCCATATCTACAATAAACATACGCCCAGGCTGGAGACGCCCCTTCGTTACAACACGGGACTGATCCACTTCCAGCACACCCGCTTCGGAGGCCATGATGATGGTATCATCATCCAGTACCCAATAGCGCGAAGGGCGCAATCCGTTCCGGTCCAGCGTAGCTCCCACCATTTTTCCATCCGTAAAGGAAATGGAAGCCGGGCCATCCCATGGCTCCATAATAGCGGCATGGTATTCGTAGAATGCTTTCCGGGCCGGGTCCATCTGCTCATTTCCGTCCCAGGCTTCCGGCACCAGCATCATCATGACATGCGGAAGCGAACGTCCGGACAAATGAAGCAGTTCAATGGCATTATCCAAATTTGCAGAATCCGACTGGTTTCTATCGCAGATGGGCAGGATCATATCCATTTCTTCCTTTGTAAAAAACTCGGAAGAAAAAGTTTTTTCACCGGCCCGTATCCAGTTCACGTTGCCCTTCACAGTGTTAATCTCACCGTTGTGCGCAATGTATCTGAACGGCTGGGCAAGTTCCCACGATGGGAATGTATTGGTTGAGAAACGGGAGTGAACTACCGCCAGGGCAGATACGACCGACTCATTTTCAAGGTCAGGGAAATAATATTTTAGCTGGGCAGTTGTAAGCTGGCCTTTATAAGAGATGGTACGGCAAGATAACGACGAGTAATAAAATGCTTTCTTCGCCCCTTTTACCGTATCAGATATCAACCTTGCAGAAGCCTGGCGCAGGATATACAGCCTGCGTTCAAAAGCGAGATCATCGGTAATGTCGTCCGGACGTTTAATAAATACCTGCTCAACAAATGGCTCCACCGAGAGAGATCCTTCACCCAATGTGTTATTAAGCGTGGGTACTTTACGATATCCCAGCAACTGCAGGCCTAGGCGCTTGATTTTACGGTTCAGAATATCACGGCACTCTTCACGCATCTCTTCCTTACCAGGAAAGAATATCATCCCAACGCCATATTCTCCCGCAGGAGGAAGCTGAAATCCTAATTTCAGACATTCATCCACAAAGTATTCGTGGGGAATTTGAATCAATATACCTGCGCCATCTCCCGTATTAGGGTCAAAACCGGTAGCTCCCCTGTGTTCCATACGTTCCAACATGTGTATGGCATCAGCCACAATCTGGTGTGACTTACGGCCTTTAATGTTAGCACGGAAACCTATCCCACATGCATCGTGCTCAAATTCAGGACGATACAGCCCTTGATTTTCTACCATTGGTTCAGACATTTGCGACATATATCGAAGATTGTAGAGTAATTAACAAATTCGTATATAGAATTTATATAAATAAGCAATTAAAATAACTGGCCTTACCGGGTTTACATTCAGAATTGGGTAAAGTCACGCAATTTAACCATAAAAAATATTTGGCCGAATAGGGAAATGGCAAAATTTTATTTCAAAAACACGAATTGGTTAATTTGTTACAATTTTTCTGAAAATATTGATAATCTGTCAATAAAACCCGGAATGACGATGAAAAAATCATAAATGTCCTCCGCCCCACCTACACTTCCTTTTTCAGAGGATCTTCTTGATTTGGATAATATACTAGAAAAAAAACAAAAAAGGAACTTCCTTTTGAGAAGTTCCTTTTTTGTCAGAGCGTTTTGTGCGATCAGGCATTGACCGCTTTATGCGCATCCCTGTACCCTTTTATAAGGTTATGTGACTCCATTAGCTCTGCCTTCTGATCGGTTATCAGCTGGCGCACATTTGCCGGAATTTCAGCGTCCGATGCCAGCGCATCTGCATAAGCGTCTTGCGCTGCGTCTTCACCATATTCACAACTTTCCAGTACGGACTGCCTGTCATGGCCTGTGAACGTTGCCTTGATATCCATCCATACCCGATATATTTTACCCGATCCGGTGGTACCTGTAGCTATTTCCCCGCCCAAAGCCGCTACCTCCGTGCTAAGCTCTGACACATTGCCACGACTTTCATTTGCCATTTTCTGGAATATTGCTTTCAGGTCCACATCAATGTCTTCCACTTCGTCCATTGCTTTCTCGTAACCATCGATACGGTCATTATTGATACGTATCAGATCATTCAATACCTCGACTAATTTGCTATTCGTTTCCATAATGTTGATTTTTTAATTTGTGATAAACTTGCAGCAGTAGTCTAAAAACCTGTGCCATTCAGTCCAGATGTGCCCTGATGTACTCCTGTGCCTGTTTTCAGAACCAAACACTGCTGACTATGCACCATCAAATGGGAAACTTATTCAACCGTTTAGTGTCAATCCTTCCTTACGCCTAAGCCGGACGAGCCAGCAACAACTTAAGCAACTGCTCACTGGGAGTCAATTGTGCTGATGGCCCTACCTCTTTGTGAAGGAATCGCTGGATTTTGTGATGTTCGTAGGCTCTAATCACGGCCGGGTGAATATAGTATTTCTTGCAAACGGCACGTGTATTACCCAGATGCCCCGCCACAGTATCATAACAGCTATTGATGATACGGGTAAACTGACGCTGGTTTTCAAATTTTTGCTGTGTTCCCAGAAACTCAAAGGCCGTCAGGGTACCCATCCAGGTTCTGAAATCTTTTGCAGAATAATTCCCACCGGTATGTTTCCGTATATACGCATTCACCTGGCTGGCGTTAAGGGCACATTTTCCGCCGTTTTCATTTACATATTTAAAAAGTCTTTTGCCGGGCATATCCTTGAATTGCTTCACAAGACGGGCCAGACGCGCATCCCGTAAGACAATATCCTGCTTAATTCCCTTTTTTCCTTTAAAAAGAAAACGTATGGTACTTCCTCTTACCGTGGCATGCCTGGCATCCAGGGTTGTCATACCAGCCGAACCGTGCTTCACCCTGTACCTTTCGTTTCCTACCCTGATACAGGTTTTATCCATCAGCCTGATCACCAGCGCCGTTACCTTTTCCAACGTCGGCTCATGACGGCGGAGGTCGTGCTCCACCTGCTCCCGCAACGCTGGCAACACTTCCGAAAACGCCAGAAGCCTGTAATACTTAGCCTGGTTCCTGATCAGGTTCCAGTGCGGATGGTACCGGTATTGCTTGCGTCCGTCCGCGTCAATACCAGTGGCCTGAAGGTGTGCTTCCGGATCCTGGCTGATCCACACGCTTTGCCAGGCCGGTGGCAACACCAGCGATTTAATCCGCCTGATCTGAGCTTTGTCAGCGCAGCGTTGGCCGTTGTCATCCACATAATAAAAACGAGGATGCCTGCCCTTACGAAAATATCCGGGCGCGTTGGCGGATTGAATGTAATGAAGTCCCGCTGCGGCGGCTGTTTTGGCGGGATCGTTCCGTAGTTTTTTTATTTGTCCCGAAGGAATCAGAAAAGGCACCGTTGAACCTGATGCAACCTGCTGTGCTGTCATGCTGATGAATTTTAATAAGTACGGAATTATCCTATCCAAACTGATACCAGGGTAAAATACAAATGCCGGTGAGTGGTTAAAAATCAATGATTCAACATTTTACCAGACAAAAATGAGAGCAGATATCATTGTCAGTCAATCATGCAATGCCCGGAGAAACCCGAATTGCGGAAGTATGTACTCACAATTGTGGAACAGGAAATCAGATAGTCCGGCGAAAGACAGCATACCGTGGAAATAAGGAATGTTGCTGATACTGCTATATAATGCAGCATTAACCGCAGCATCAATTAGGGTGGATAGCCCCAATGACAGTGGCACGCATTTTTTAACCGATCCGTTATCCAAATCACAAAAAAATGTAAATCGTTATGAAAAAGATCACATTAAGTTCATTTATATTGGCCAGTGCCTTGCTTTTTTCTGCCTGTAACAATTCCCAAAAAGAAGACTCAAAAGAATTAGCCGAAGAGCAGAACGAGCAAAAATTTGATGATACCAATCTGGAGGATGATACCGAATTTGCGGTAGCTGCCGCAGAGGGAAGTATGCTGGAAGTTAAGCTTGGAGAGCTTGCGCAAACCAACGGTGCGGCACAATCTGTGAAGGATTTTGGTAAAACCATGGTGGCTGATCATTCCAAGGCCAACGAGGAACTGTCAGCGCTTGCCAAGCAAAAGAACATTACCTTACCCATGAGTCTCAGTGATGAAAAACAAAAAGATTTTGACAAACTGGCTGAGAAAAAAGGCAAGGATTTTGACAAAGACTATGCTGCCTTTATGGTAGATGATCATGAAAAGGATGTTCGGGAATTTGAGAAAACTGCGAAAGACGCCAAGGATCCTGATATAAAAGCGTGGGCTGGCGGCAAAGTATCGACGCTGCAGCATCACCTGGAAATGGCGAAAACCGTGAAGGACGGACTGAAATAAAATGCCGCTTACGGCTTCCATGAGTAGCCTATGATTCGTTCAGGCAATGATCGGAGCCGGAATCCTGACCAGGGTTTTCCGGCTCCGATCCTATTTTATCAGGGTTCGGATGATTCGCTCACGCCTTCATAGTCTTCATCATCATAATCATCATCCCCCGCACCGAATTCATTTTCAAGGTTATGCATAAAAACAGCGTCTATTGCTTCCTCTTTGGTGGGAAGGATGTTCAGATCGGGAATTTTTAATGCCTCCAGCGTATCAATAAAATCATCGTCACGGGTTACCACCACCAATAATCCCAGGTCATTTGCGCAAAGGCGATTTACCTTTTTCAATACCGTAGTGCCGCCTGCGTCAATTGACTTCGTAACCTGCATATTCACTATGAGGCTGTGATAACCTTCACGAAAAAGAGACCGGGCAGTTTCTTCAAAAGAGGCAGGGACTTCTTTCGCAAATGCCGCCTCTTCCAAATCAATGTATGCGAATTGTTCCTTTTTTTCGATTTTGTAATCCATCGTTATTCTGTTTTATCAGGAATAATTGTTTAAATCTGTTTCTTGGCCGGGTCCAGATCACAGTGTTGCCAGAATAGCTTTTTCTATTCGTTCCACCGGATTGTCCAGTTTGTTTTTTTGGAATTTGTTACCTGTTACTTTTTCGAACAGCTCGATGTAACGGTCCGAAATTTCCTGTACTTTCTCATCGGTCATTTCAGGAACCTGCTGACCATCCCTTCCCTGAAAACCGTTCTGTATCAGCCATTCGCGTACAAACTCCTTAGAAAGCTGTTTCTGTGATCTCCCGAGTGCCTGGTTTTCGGCATAAATATCCTGGTAAAAATAGCGCGAGGAATCCGGCGTATGGATTTCGTCTATCAGATAAATCACCCCGTCGCGTTTCCCGAACTCGTACTTTGTATCTACCAGTATAAGCCCCTGATCCGCGGCCATTTCGGTACCTCTTGCAAACAGTGCCAGGCTATATCTTTCCAAATGCTCATAATCCTCTTCGCCAACGAGGCCATTGGCCAATATGGCTTCACGGGATATATCCTCATCATGTCCTTCATGCGCTTTGGTAGTGGGGGTTATGATGGGACTCGGAAGTTTATCATTTTCCCTTAGTCCGTCGGGTAAAGCCACGCCACATAGCATTCGTTTCCCTGCGGAATATTCCCGCCATGCATGGCCTGCAAGGTATCCGCGAACAACCATTTCCACCGCAAAAGCATCACACTTAACACCAATACTTACATTAGGATCTGGTACTTCTTCCAGCCAGTTGGGGACAATATCCCGTGTGGCATTCAGGAAATGGGCGGCGATCTGGTTAAGTACCTGTCCTTTATATGGAATTGCGCGGGGCAGTATTACATCAAAAGCTGAAATGCGGTCGGTGGCGATCATGACCAATTTTTTTTCAAAGGAATATACATCACGCACTTTTCCCTTGTAAAAACCGGTCTGACCGGGAAATTCAAATTTCGTTGCTGCTATACTTTTCATTGATTATTTTTAATTACCATTCAATTTTTTTGCTGGACTTTTGCTTTTCCGCATACTGTCTTCTGCGGAGCTGGTAGATGTACTGGGCCTCATTTGTTTTCATGGCATCCAGTATGGCACGGGCCTGATCCTCCGTCATATTCATCGTTTTAAGGCTGTTCAGAAATTCTTCCTTCCTTGAATCCTTTACAATTTCCTGGTTTTGCTGCTCAGCCACTGCCGATTCCTCCACTTTATTCTTCACTTGTTTTTCAACCGATTGGGGTACAGGACCTTCATCGTTACCGGAATAATGGCTTTTTAAAAAAATATAATTAGCCCTGGCAACGTTGTTCCCGGTTTCCAGCCGGAGCGATTCCTTAAACGATTCCAATGCGGCCGCCGAATCCCCTTTGTTCATTTGAATGAGCCCCACCTGGTTATTGGCAATGGATGAAATGGTCCTGTCCTGCGCATGCGCCAGGAGCGTATAATGTTTTAATGCCTGCTCCAGCTGTCCATTATAAAAATAGGAATGTGCCAGATTTAACCTGGCGGCCGGGTCCGAAAAAATAGATCCGTATGTAATTTGCTGATAAAGAATGGCGGATTTCTTGAACTGCTTATTTTTAAATGCCCGCTCTGCAATAACCTTTCGCTCGTTTGTTTTGGTAATGGAGTCAAAAGTGCGGTTATCCCACACCCATAACATTACGTAAAGAATCAGAGCTGTCATTCCTTTTTTGACTTTTGCCCTACAAAAATAAGAATAGATCGTTACAACCGGAACGTTCCTATCGTAATTAAAACATCCATGAGTACTAAAACCAGGGCAGCTCCCAGAAAATAGTAGTACTTGTTGCTGTCCACCATCACGGTTCTGGCATTGATAAATGATCCTCTGGCACTGGTGATTTCGGCAATTAAAGGATCCATATCGTTACGGGTATTACTGAGTTCGTAGTATCCGCCTTTTGCGTTCAGTGAAAATCCAGAAAGAAAGTCTTCGTTCAGTTTTGTAATCACAAGCTTGCCTCTTTCATCTTTCAGCAGTCCGTTTTTACTTCGGATACTGGTACCTGCTTTGGTCCCTACCCCAACGGTATAAACACCTATACCGTATCGCCTCAAATTGTTAAACAAAGCCCCGGCGCAGTCCTTAGAATTTTCTCCGTCGGTAAAAAGAACCATCATTTTTGACCGCCCGTCTGGTTCGTCCCCATTGATCAGCCGGTTAAATGCCAGCTCAGCCGCACGGCACAAATTGGTACCACTGCCAGGAATCAGGTCCGTTTGCAAAGACTGGATAAATAATCCGAGAGCGTCGGCATCGTATGTAAGGGGGACCTGCACATAAGCATCATTGGAAAATACGATAATTCCAATGCGGTTGGCCTTCTGGTTTTCCACAAAACGGCTCAGCTCAAATTTTACCTTTTCCAGCCGCGAAGGAATCACATCGGCTGCATTCATGGACATCGAAAGGTCAACCACGAGATAGATATCTTTTCCTTGCGCTTTTATTTCCTGATCTGCTTCACCAAACGACGGCCCCAGCAGGCTAATCATCAAAAGTGCAAATGTTACCATCCGCAGAAATAATTTTATGATCAGGGTTCTGGCAGTGGTTTTAAGCTGGCGTGCTACCCTTACTGTGCGTATGATGTAGGCGATATAGAGGCAAATAAAAAAAAATATGAAAAAATATTCAGTCGTTCCAAGCGGGTAATTCCAGTTCATAATGAACGTATTGTGTAATTTGATATCCCCAAAAATAGGCATTAAACGATTCTGACAAAGATTTTTTTTGTGGATTAACTTGCTTTTCTGATTTACAACCCCCTATATTTGCAACCCAGAACGGAAAGAAGGAGGGATGGGTGAGTGGCTGAAACCAGTAGTTTGCTAAACTGCCGTACTCGCAAGGGTACCGCGGGTTCGAATCCCGCTTCCTCTACATCTGCTTCTGAACAGGTTAAAATGTCAAAATTCGGATGTTTGACCACACATAATTCGGGGAGTGGCGCAGCCCGGTAGCGCATCTGGTTTGGGACCAGAGGGTCGCAGGTTCGAATCCTGTCTCCCCGACAATCACAGTAGGCAGTAGGCCGTATGCAGATTTTGACTGCGAACTGCTCACTGCCTACTTTTTTTTAACCGGTCCCGTAGCTCACCGTGCGACGGCCGGCAGCATAGAGCAACTGCCTTCTAAGCAATAGGTCTTTGCTTAAAATAGAATAACGGTCCCGTAGCTCAGCTGGATAGAGCAACTGCCTTCTAAGCAGTAGGTCTTTGGTTCGAATCCAAACGGGATCACTTGAAAATCAAGGACTTGACTTAACCGTCAAGTCTTTTTTTATTATAGGTACATACGGACTTGAGCGCACGGATCAAGCCAAATTCTGGATCAAGCCAAATTCTTGGGGGGAAGGAAATAGGGATTTCAGGCATATAGTTTGGATAGTCTGAACAGGAAGAATGAAATGTCCCTAACACCTCGCGATGTGGATCTAAATGCTTTGATTTTAGCGTTGAACGACTCCGCTGCGGCGTTGGTACTTCTATTGTTAAAGAAATTCAGGATGCCCAAATAATGCGTTTGAATAGACCTGGCAACCGTTTTGAAGGAATTTATCCCACAGTCCTCCACCTTGTTATACCACAATGCCAGCTTTTTAAAGGCCACTTCCTTTGAGCTGCAAGTCCTGAATATGATTCCCAAATTCAGCGATAAGTCATACGCTTCCTTAATAACCGGGTATTGAGCAAACAGTAATCTGGAACGAGTAAGTTGAGTGCTTGTCCACTTATCGTAGTGTTTAAATAGCAGATATCTACTTCTTGCTAACAATTGTTTAACTGTATCTCCGTTTTCAAGAACTTCAGGATCAAAGCTTATGCCCGCCTCCTTTGCAGCAATAATCGCCTCATTTTCTTTATCCAGGGCTTCCCATCGGTACTTGATCCTGATTTCCTGTACCGCTTCATAAGCTAGTTTCTGTACGTGAAATCGATCAATAACTCGGTGAGCTTTAACGAAACAACGCTTCACGATAAGGTTCATGTTGGCCGCCATATCCAGAGTTACCTCGCGAACTTTGTCCCGACACCGCTTAGGTATCTTTTTTAAAACCTGGATAACAGTATCTGCCTGGGTGCCTTTTATCATCGCAACAAGGGACCCTTTTCTGCCCTTGGTTGCTTTATTTGTCACGATGGTATAAAGTTCTCCATTAGAAAGCGCAGTTTCGTCAATACTTAGATGCACGCCGGTGTTTTCTGAATACAACATCCAATCTTGGGCGTGTTCCTTTTGATCCCATTGCTGGTAATCACTGATGTGGTCTTTATACTGTTGTTGTAACTGTTTACCGTCCAGATGAAAGTATTTGCCAAGCTGGGAACAACTGACAGGGTTATTATCAATACAGTCCTTTTAAAAAATCAGCGAACTCTCGAGTCATTCGAGTCCCCTGTTGTACAATATTCCAATCCCTGGTGATAATCTCGTCGGTCTCTCTGACTTCCCAGCGCCGACGCTTGATACAAAGCGTAACCTTTTGATTACGAATAGGAAAGTCCTGAATGTATATTTCGGGTAGAAAGCCTTTGGATTCTAATTTTTTGTCTTCGTATTCGGCAGGAGGAAGGTTTTTCTCCTCAAGATAGATATTCAGGCCAGTGAGACCTTCAACAATTTTGGAAAGTTCGAAATATTCTAAAATACCTTCTGGCAATAGGAAACGGACTAGGGCTAAATAGGACTCTTGCAATGTGTTTAATATTGATTCATTGCAAAGCAACTACTTTTTTTATCGCCCCCCAACTTTTCGGATTGATCCGAGCGCACCGGCGAAATTTTAGTTTTTCCATTCCCGGCTTCTTCAGAAAGTTCAATACTTTTCTTGTCCAGACATTTTTTTTACAAAATAATTTCCCCTAATTTGTATCCATTCAATGTCGCTTGGTATATCCGAAAGACGCCAGCAGATCCCTGATTTTTTATGGACGAGTTTCATCCCGCTCTTCGAAAAATCAGACTTGGCACACGGCTCAGACCGCTTTCGAAAACCCGAGCGGCATTGTTTTTTCTGGCTGTTTTCCCTAACCTCATAGAACCCAATTATTGAGCATATCCATCATGTTTAAGGATAAGGTCGTGTTTATTACCGGAGCGGCAAGTGGTATTGGTCTGGCCCTTGGACAGGAGTTTGCAAAACAGGGAGCCCAGGTCATTATCACCGACCTGAATACCGAAAAAGTAATTGCGGCTGCCGCGTCGCTCAAAGAAAACGGCTGGAACGTAACCGGCCTTGGATGCGATGTGACACGGGAAGAAGCCATTTTATCTGCACTGAACAAGGTCGTCGACATTTTCGGACGGATTGACATTCTGATCAACAATGCCGGGATGCAGTATATCTCTACTGTTGAAGAATTCCCGACCGCTCAGTTTGAACTAATGATCAGAATCATGCTCACGGCTCCATTTATAGCCACAAAGCATGTGTTTCCCATCATGAAAAAACAGCACTGCGGACGCATTATCAACATGGCTTCCATCAATGGCCTGGTTGGTTTTGCGGGAAAAGCGGCCTATAATAGCGCCAAGCATGGAGTGATCGGGCTCACAAAAGTAACTGCACTGGAAGGTGCGGCCTTTGGAATAACAGTAAACGCAGTTTGTCCGGGTTACGTGGATACACCACTTGTCCAAAATCAGCTCGAATCGCTGGCTCAAACCAGAAACATACCGCTGGAAAAGGTAATGGAAGAAGTGATCTATCCGCTCGTCCCCCAGAAAAGGCTTTTGGCTGTACAGGAAATCTCTGATTACGTTTTATTTCTGGCAAGCGAAAAGGCAGGCGGAATCACTGGCCAAGCGGTTGTTATTGATGGTGGGTACACAGCCCAGTGATATTAAGGCCGCTTTAAGCTCCTGCCCGTCTGCCAGGCCTCTTCTTTTCGGTCAAACCTGGCCCTAAACAGGACCACCACGCCCTGGGCTCCCTCTGTATCCGACAGGATATCTAAAAAATTCCCTCGTTTCGGTGACTTCCCGGGCAAAAGATAGTCTTAGCACAAAGGTTACATCACACTATCCGCCTGAAATGATGAAAAACGAAGATTCTCTTTGGAAGTCGAGGCTGCAAATAACATTCACCAACTTTTTACATTCCTACTATCCGTCTCTGGCCGAGACCATTGACTTCAGGAAAAAATTTGAATGGCTGGACCAAGAGCTGGAACAGGTTTCGCTCGCTGACAACGGACCTTCCGTTCCACCCCAGGTTAACAAACTGGTGAAAGTGTTTAATGAAAACGGAGAAGAACAGTGGATACTCATCCATCTGGCATTGCAGGGCAGTGATGACAAGGATGTGGCGGAACGGCTGTTTACCTACTATTACCGGATTTTTACAACCTATCACAAACCCATAACCGTTTTCACCCTATCCCCGGACGACAATCCTTCTGCCCGGCTGCATGAAAATCCGGCTCTTTCTGTTTTTAATACTTTAAAGCTTTGTAATCAGTACAAAGAGCATCTGCTGAAAATAGATAACCCCGTGGCTATGCTGGTAGCTGCATTTCAGGCCTTACCGGAAAACGGCGTTCGTAAGAGCATCTCCCCTGCCCCCCCAAATGGATTGGTTTTGCATAAGATTCAACAAAAAGTAAATCTGATGATTAATGTCGGTCGTGCATTTTCGGTGAGGTATACCAACCCGTTTTAAGAAACTGTTATTCAGCAGTATAATAAAAATATTAAAAATTATAAACAAATGACTAGGTTTTAATCTCAGATCCGTTACTTTTGCACCACGTTTTCACCATAACGATGGCAAAAATGAAACGGTTTGGTAGTTCAGCTGGTTAGAATACATGCCTGTCACGCATGGGGTCGCGGGTTCGAGTCCCGTCCAGACCGCAGATTACATTTTCAAAATGCTTAAAACCCTGTTTAATTTATTTAAACAGGGTTTTTCTTTTGGGATAGACTACCAAAATATTCAAAAATGCCCAAAATTAAAGTGCGTCTTTTGTAAGACAAAAAAGACGCACTGAAAAGCATACAATTATCTGACATACAATATCTTAATAAGATTTACATCTTGTTTCGCTAAGGCGGAGTTCGACCTTTGTTTAACTCTAAATGTTTGTGATTATGTTGAAAAAAGTTTCGGACTGCTCTTCTTCTTGAAACAGCCCAAATCCTCCTATGTTTACAAAACTAATTGATTATCAGGATAAAAGTCAGATTTCTGCTATAAAGTGATAAAAGGGTGAGAGCAGATACAAACCTCAATAACTCATGAAGTATATTGTTTTCTAGAAATTGCCTCATCCTTTTTATCTTTTCGAGTCTGAACAGAATGTAAGGAGTTGAGCATCGCTCATTATCCAGAATATCCAGCCCGGAGACAACTATGTTAACGTTTTCTTCTATTTTATTTGGAACAAAACTGGTCGAAGAGGGCGTGCTGTTAATAATGTAATTTGATAGCTGCAAATAGCAAGCTCATAAGAAATCAAATAGAATTTGCGTTGAAAATGTGGATCAATAAATATTAGTCAGCTAAATCAATCAATCGTATGTACAAAGTGGTACAGATATTTGTAAGGAGATGCTTATTGTTTTTGGGTTGGTTTATCGTCTTTTTAGAGCGTGTTTGGGAATTGAGAAGAATAGAGATCGTACCATCTTTGCAGTGACCAAACGTTAAAGAGTTGATTAAACAGTATATTAGACTGACCGATCTCCAATGGGGTGCAATATCGGTATTTTTGGATACAAAACGTAAGCGGAAATTGAATCTGCGGGATGTTATAGATGCGATTTTCTACATTTTAAGAACAGGTTGTCAGTGGCGAAACTTACCCGATAGCTATCCTCCCTGGCAGGCCATATTTTGGTATTTTTCCAAATGGAAAAAGTCAAATATTTTCGCAGAAATTAATATTGCCCTCAATAAGCTCGATAGAAAAAACAATGGCAGAGATGAAAATCCTGCTATATTTAGCGCTGATAGCCAATCAGTTAAATTGGCTCCAATGATTTGGGAGAACCGTGGATTGGACGCCCACAAAAAAGTAAATGGGAGAAAAAGACAATTTCTCGTTGACAGTGGTGGAAGGCTTTGGTTTGCCAAAGTACATGCTGCAAACATACATGACGGTGCAGCTGCATTAGGATTTATGCCAGACATTATTTGCCAAAACGAGCGCTTGGTTAAAATTTATGGTGACCAGGCGTATGCAGGAGTTTTCGCAGACGAGATTGAAAAACATAAGATCAAATTTGAAAAAGCTGCTAAGCCCGAATCAACGAAAGGCTTTATTCCGGTTGCCAAAAGATGGGTAGTCGAGAGAACTATTGCTTGGTCTAATTTCTTTAGAAGAATTGTCAAGGATTATGAGTATACCGTCACATCCAGTGTAGGATGGCTGTATTTAGCGAATATTCAAATCATGTTACAACGAATTTACTCAACAGACAAAATATAATTCCCAAACACGCTCTTAGTAGCCTCTTGCAAAGAAGATCCATATGTAATTACATGCAAAGATGGCCTTGTAGAATATCAGGAGATAAACAATGTAGAGCTAGCTTATTTTATAAATGTTAAAGATGATGATAAGTTCATTCAGCGGATTATTCAGTCGCAATCTGAACTAGAACAATCCATTGATTTTTCTAGGGTAGACACTAAGATTGATTTCAAAAAGAAGACATTGCTTGCTGGTTGCGTATACTCCCTTCAGCTAGCAAATTTGATTCGACAGGAAGTCAGTAGTGATTGTAATAGTGAAGAGATAACTTATAGGATTATATTAAAATATCATCAATATCTTCCCGATGCAGGGTACACAAAGTTCTTTGCTATCATTCCAAAGATTTCCGACAAAACAAGAGTCAGGTTTATTATCGATTTTGAAAAATAATACTAAATCCGATTTAAATTGACGTGTTTCTTATATACGGAAAACATGTAAGTGAAATTACATTGTCGATAGATTTTGAAATTATTTCAACGATTTTCTCAATTCTAATTTGCGCCAGTTCCAAGGTTTCGAACACTTTACTCTTTAAATGCCTGCGGACTTTTTTGAAGAATCGCTCAATTGGATTTAGCTCAGGGCAAGCAGGTGGTAATTTTTTAAATACTAATTTGTCTTCGTTAAAAAGTTCTTCCTTATGTGCTTTTGCGCCATCGGCAATAAACAATGATTTTTGCCCAATGCTCTCTTCAACTTTTTGAATAAACCACCCAAAGGATGTACTGTCGAGCTTAGGGAGAAAAGTCGCAAAGCCTTCGCCAGTAAATGGGCATATTGTTAAGTACAGGTACGTATTTTCATAACCTATCTTAACCGGTGCTATAGGTCTATGACCCATAGGAGCCCATTTCCTACTTAATTCTGTTCGCGTACCAGCCCTGAGTTCATCACGGTGCGTCGGTGCGATGAAAAAAGATCGCGTGATCTGCAAAACCAGAACGCATTTCACAAATTTTTTCGCTTCGGCGATCCGATTAAAGTCATCTACATTTCCAGGCTTTTGGCGTACATTAACAGGGCGACCTGTTTTTGCCTTTATTTTCAATCGTTTACATAAGTCACTAACCCCGCTGATACTGTACTTTACACCTAAATTCCCAGCCAGATAAGCTTGAATATCCGCTAATGTCTGTGCTTGATCTGAAAGTAAAAAAGATCGTAGCTGACTAATCTGAACGCTACCGCTTCGGCGGTCCGATTAACTTACCCCACCAACGTTCAGAATAAGTAAACAGCAGGCTGCTAATTCCGCCTTTTACGTAACTGCTCCACAATCTCTGTGACTGCCGCTCGCCCAGGCCGATGGATGCACCGGCAGCGGATTGACTCCGAAAATTACCTGTTTTTAACATGCGTATAAATCGGATGCGATCACGGCGCATTGCATTTGCGAACACACAGCGGCAGATATTGCTACGGCAAAACTCCATTGCAGACTTTTTCAGATAGTAAGGCAATTGCCAAAAGCAAAAACGTCAATGATCTTTTTGACAAAAGTGATAACTTTAAATTGCCTGGTAAAGCGGAAACGAGCTCCGCTGGAGAGCAACTCGCCAGGAATAACCAGGTCGACGGAAATGAAAAAGGGGCTGAGAATTTCCCGGCCCCTTCTCAAATTCATTTTTTGAGTAATTCCTGAAAAAACTCAACTGTCAGATCTAGTGTTGGCTATTACAATTGATCGGACGAGTTTGGCTTATTTTCAGGCTCCTGAGGGACTTTTCCGCGAGGCTTTTTGCCGCTTTCGCCTTCCTTTCGCTTTAGGGCTTTTATTTTTTCATCGTAAGTTTCCTTTTCGATCTTATAGCGTCCAGTTGCCCAAGCTTCAACAACCGTCTTGGCTAGTTTGATTTTCTTCAAGCGCTCTTCCCGCCGTTTCAACTCAGCAAGAACATCAATTTTCTCTGGCTTCTCTTTCTGGTCAGTGCTGGAGGCAATAGCAAGCAGTTTGCCTATTTCCGACTATAGTTGTTGCTCTAAACGCTTTATATATTCATAGCTCATTTACCCTCGCGGCGAACCGCTTATGCTTGCTGGCATTGGCTTGTATTTTCGTGCCATCTAGTTTTTATCTTTTTTTTACGACGACCAGGCACCTCACTCAGATTTTTTTTCTAGAACTTGACGGCCAAGATCTGTCCAAATTTCATCCAACGTCTGCTCGTATTCGTAAAAAGTTTTCTTGTCTTTAAGGTTCTGCAGCTCCTCAAATCTCTGGATTGCTAAGGCTAAATATTCTCCTTGGTCACGACTGATGGATATTTGATAGAAAAACTCTAAGTTAGGATATCAAAACGACAATCTGTAATGCACCACACATAACCACGAGCGCCGAACTTTCGCCTGCTAATTCTATTAATTAATCCATTTGCCATTTAAAACTATTGAGGTGTGATTTGACCCCTCGCAACTTCGATGGCATTCGCTATACTATCCCAAAGAATTATCCTCTGTTTTAAGGCAATAGCAACTGCGTGTGATGCTTCTTGCCACTTAACTTCATCGTTACCACAAAGTGAGGTAGTCATATCATAGGCAAGGTGAGAATGGTGATCGCCATCAACTTCAATATGTCTTTCCAGGTAGTACTTGAATATCCCAATGCTTTCCGGGGTTTGTTGATGTAATTCCTTCACAAACGAGATGAACATTCCAGGTATCAGATCTTCACGACCGAACGTGAACACGGCCGCTTGTATATACTGCTTGTCGTCTTCTATTAAAGAGAAAGTGTGGTTAACAAAATCAATAACACTATTTGGAATACCGGATAGTTCGAGTGATTCTTCCACTGATTTTCCGGATGCAATGAATTCAATAAACTGCTCAATACTTTTGGTTTCACTTCCTGCCTGCTTCATAGACTTGAGGTAAAGTTCAAAATGGCTGCACCTATTTCCATCCAAATCTACATCACTTTCCTCGCCGGTTACAATTTCATTGATTAGGAATCGTGTCTCTGGATTGCCCACCGGCAACCATGGAGTAGTAACACATGTGAGCTTAATTTGTAACGCCTTAAGTAGGGACATAAAATCCCAGACGGCGAAAACGTGATACTCCATGAAAATCCGTAAGTCCTCCAAACTTTTGATTTCGCTATATAGACGGTGATTGACTAGTTGGTTTGTAAGTGAAGCGTTCACTTCTTGAAGTATTTGAATCTGTTTCATTTAACGATGCGAATGTTGAAGTCGATCGCAAAATTAATGCCGCAAAGTGGTAATACAATATAGTAGTAGGAAAGTCGCCATGAGTAACAGGCCTTATTATCATATAGGGATAATACAAAATTCTTGCGGATGCTTTTTTATCTTTTATCTTATTGGACTTGCCAGTGTAAACGATAAGATAATTGTAAAGCAGGTAATTTTGAAAATGTATGCATGTCAATCGAGTAGCTCAATAAATTTGTTATATAAAGTGGTATTTTCAAGCTAGGAATAATGATGTTTCAACATCCGTCCAGTCCGCAAGGTACTTTAGCAAAGAAATTTGTTAAAAATTAGTACCGGATTTATTGAGAAGCGCCAATCGTGTAGTTCTTGTTAGGAACAGACAGTAAGTATCTGAATTAAAAGTAGATACATATTACAATTTGTTCCCGTCCAGACCGCAAAAAACAAAAAAGCACTGGTAATCAGTGCTTTTTTGCATTACAGTAAAATAAGCAATCACTACTTGGGTATTCCGCCAAGGACACCAAATTAACCTGCACTTCAGCATCCCCCGCCCCTTGGTATGGCATAGATGGCATTGCCAGAAACAAATAAATTGAATACCTTATCTTCAATAGAAGGAAGTAACAGTTGCCAGGTTTTTCCCTTGTCAGAAGATCTGTAAATTCCTGCCGGGTGACCACAGAACATATAACCACCAACCTCTTTAATGGAGGCGATGTAGAGACTTGCGGGAAGGCCGGCATCAACAGGCTGCCATGTTTTACCGCCGTCGTATGATGTCCGTACTCTCCTGGTCTCCGTCTCCGTATTGCAAGTGATAGCGGCAAATCCACCTTTGATACATTCAACTGTGATGCCAACACCGCCCTCGCTAATCACCAATTCCCAGCTTTCACCGTCATCAGTCGATCTTATTATACCCTCCTGACTAGTCGCCAGGAGTACACCTTTCGACTCTACAAATTTCAATCCCCAACCTCCGGTATGGAAATGTTTCCAGGTTTCTCCACCGTCGATGGATTTGGAGAGACTGGAGTTGGAGCCGATGAAAACGGCGCCGCCGACAGTTTCAAAAACAGTGCGTACCCCTTTTCCTGGAAAATTCGTGTATACAGGTGACCATAGACTAGCCCCGTTTATTCTTTGTAAAAACTGTCCGCTGGAATTGTATGCCAATATCCCGGTCTTGCCAGGCACAATGCTGCTATGCTCGTCAGGGAAAACCTCCCGTTTCCAAAAAGGAGCGGTAGCATTTGGTTTACTTTGATATATCTCGTTTCCGGTACGCAGAAAGGCCCCATGATCATTGGCAAGGAAACCATCTCTGGGAATGTCATCTCCCTGCAAACTTTCAGGTAATCCCTCGCTAATGTCCTGCCATGTCTGCCCGCCATCCACTGACTTAAAAATGATGTTTGCAGCTACTGCCTTATCTCCTTTTTGTGCTTGTTCACCATCCGGAAGTGAGGATGACTGCGGAAATTCCAAAGCCTGATCAAAGGCAAAGGAGAAGGGAAAAAAGAGTAAAAAAGAGAGGTGATGGATTTTCATGAATAAAATGGGTTTGGTGAAATGATAGAATGAAATTGTTTTTAACTTCACATATCAAATGTAGGCACCCGTGTTGCTGCTCTTTGTAAATCAATTGTAAAAAGAAATGTAAATGCGTGTAAATTCTGCTGTTACCGGCATTTTCACAAAACGGTGGGTGGTGCGCTCCGGCATTACCGCGATGATACTTACTATTTTTTTTATCACCTCGTCATTCACAGCACATACCAGCCGCGACTCAAGGGCGAAACAAGTGAACCTCATGATCCGCCAAACGGGCCATAGGCTACTGCTTCAGGCAGGCGACTCAACCTCGCGTGTATTACCTGTTACCGAAATTAAAGAAGGCACGTTTCTGCTGAGGTTCGAAAAGGAATTCGTTTTTAACCATGACTCACTCATGGTGCTGTCACGGAGCCTGCTTCCCAAAACACAGTTTCCTTCCGGTTACACCGTTACGGTACAAGATTGCCTCAAAGGCGGCATCGTCTATGGTTTCCAGGTAAATAATACCTCTCCGGACGTCCTAGCTTGCAGTGGCAGAAGGCAACCGGCAGGTTGTTATACCATCGAATTTTACTTCCCGGATTTTTATGCGAACGTAAAACAGGAGAAAGCTGACAACGACCAGCTGACTGCATCCGTCAAAGTGGGTACTCAGGTTGTTGGCCCCAAAGCTAAAGAATTCAAAACGGCCACCTTCGGCGAAGGAACAGAGGAACTCAAATCCGTTAAAACCGATCCGAGGGGAATCAATCCTGGACTTGAAGAATCGGTCACGACAGCCTTTGACTATCCATTAATCTATGTGGTTTACAGCGGCATTCTTATACTGCTGGTTATGACCTTGTTCATTGGGCATTTTGGTAAATATGTTAAAAAGGGGCCGGGGCAGAATCAGAATTACGCTTTAAGGAAAGAGCCCGTCCCGGAATTGACTGCACTCGGAAGTTTCTTATTTAACGTAAAAGGGCAGCGTTTGCTTTTAGGAAGCGAGGTGATTAGTCTCACAGACAAAGAATGTAAGGTTCTGGAATTACTTCACAAAAATTTCGGGGAACTGATCCCCCGCGAAACGCTCCTCCAGGAAGTCTGGATCAACGAAGGAGTTTTCACTGGTCGCAGCCTGGACATGTTTGTATCCAAACTTCGAAAGAAATTAAGCCCAGATCCTGAGCTGAGAATAACCAATGTTCATGGGAAGGGTTATAAGCTGGAGATACCGGAACGACAGATTATTTGAAATAAAAAGTTTGCGAGTATTCTTTTTATTTCAAATACACAAATTTTATAAATCACGGGCTTCTCGACTGGATAAATGAAGAACACGGCATATCTTCGCAGCTAATTCCTTTCACTATGTTTAAAATTAAAAAAACGCTCCAGGTACTTATCTCCCTGACGTTAGCTAACATGCCGCTCCTTTGTGTTGCGCAGGAGTACAAACTGCCCTTCAAACAGGACGAATGGATAAAAGACTACCCCCCTTTCCGTATTGCCGGGAACCTGTATTATGTCGGAACCGACGACCTGGCGAGTTATTTAGTTACAACCAAAGAAGGGCACCTATTGATAAACACAGGACTGGAAGAGTCTGTAGGGCAGCTCAAAAAAAATGTGGAGACCCTGGGCTTTAAGTTTTCCGATATCCGCATTCTACTGGCAACCCACGCGCATTACGACCATGTTGCAGGAATGGCCGCGATTAAAAAAGCCACCGGTGCCACATTAATGATTCAGGAGGCGGATGTGCAGCTAATGAAAGACGGCGGCAGTTCGGATGCTGTCCTTGGCAAATATGGGGCCAGCTTTGCACCAGTAGTGCCCGATCGCGTATTAAAAGACCAGGAAATCATAAAACTGGGAGATACCTCCTTGAAACTCCTGCACCATCCCGGACATACGCCCGGTGCAAGCAGTTTTGCGCTGACGGTAAAAGACCAGAACCGCTCTTACAAAATCCTGATCGCCAACATTCCGACCATCCTGAGCGAAACAAAGCTTTCGGGCATGCCCGGATATCAGCAGGTAGGGAAAGACTATGGTTATACGCTGCAGGTGATGAAAAAAGAGCAGTTCGATATCTGGGTTGCCTCCCACGGCAGTCAGTTTAATCTGCACAAAAAACACAAACCCGGCCAGGCCTACCGCCCGGAAGCCTTTTATGGCCGCAAGGATTACGACAAAATACTGTCCGAAATTGAAGCGACCTACAACCGGAGATTACAGGAATAGGCTGGTTTATAATATCATTCAGTCTGAAATCTTTTTCGAGGATTTCACCATGTAAATTTAAATCAAAAAGCATAGATGCTCCGGTTGGAGCTAGCGGGTATCCAACCCGTATAGTTCCTGAAAAAACATCCGAGATATAAAACCGTGAGGAACGGGGAAACACCTAGTGGCCTGTGATGGCCAGGGAAAGCTGCAATACAAAAGCGCTTGTAGTAATGAGAATTCATAAGTATTCATCTTTATACTAAAAAACTAAACTTTAATAATCATGAAAAAAGAATTACTAAGGGTAATTCCAATATTCATTTTCCCTATTTGGCTGTTGTCCTGTATAACAAGTGACGGGGTAAGTGTAGCTCCGGACGAAGGCACAAAAGTGGAATCCTTAAAAAAGGCAATCATCGGCAAATGGGAATTTCAGACCGAAAATCTGAGGATTTTGGGCGGTAAATCCTGGATCGAACTACGGGGAGATAGCTCCTATACACTCCATTCCATAGCCAGTAAAAGCGTTATAACGGATAAATATGCCGTCGTGAGCAGTTCAGAAATAACACTCAACAGCTTTGGTAAAATTGCTAACTTTAAGGATAATGGGAAGGGGATCACTTTTGAGCTTTATTCCAATAGCAAAAAAGTGGCGTCGGGCGCAAACAGGGTAGCGGCTATTGATACGACGGAACAAACCACACTCCTGTGCCGCTACTGGAACATGCTGAGTGAAGAAGCAGGGATAGATTCCGTTAGAAACGTGGGTAAGTCTACTGTACAATTTTACGACACAGGAATTTATGTGATCAGATCAGGGCTGACAACTTCCGGCACCTCATACGCGGGGCTCACTATGCATTGGAAATGGCACCCGGAAATTGCCAACCGTATTATTTATTGGTATACCGCCGATCGAATTGACCCCAACAAATACTATTATGACATTCACCAGCTGACTGAAACATCTCTGAAAATAACGGAGTCAAACTACTGGGGTCTTTTTAAATTTAACTTTACGCCGGAACCATAAATTGTTCATCACCCAGTTTCCCAGCAACCAAAGTAGGATACAGCACCCTGACTACCCATGACTAAAACTGGTAATTAAAATTCAGGTACAACTACAATCGTACCCACGGATTCCATAGATGGGGAAAATAGGTGTAACGCGAGCAATACGGCGCCAACAAAAACAAGAACGGGTGCAACTGGAAACCTTGTAACCCGACTTTGACTTAACAACGGTAAAGCGCCTGATTTTTGATATTTAAAATATATCTTTGCTGCGAACCGCAGTGGCTGCTTGCCATTTCTTTTTTTATAATAGACGAGGCTCGTCAACAATATCCCCAATGCTATTGTTGACGAGCCTGATGCTAAAATCCTTTAAACGAACTCAACTTCTGAAAAGTAGACTTCAAAATTGAATATGCAGAAAAAACTACAGGCAGGATTGCTCATTTTGTTTGGTATAGTACTCATTTTGCCTGACGTATATGCCCAGGAGCGACAGCTCACCGGTAGAGTCATTAACGAAAGAGGCACGGGATTATCCGGGGCCATTATTCTTTTAAAAGGCTCCGACAAAGCCATAAGCTCGGATGCAAACGGTAATTTTTCTATGGGTGTGGCATCGCATGATACATTGATTGTTTCGATGAAAGCGTACAGTACCCGGGAAGTTCCGGTCACCGGTTCGATGACTACGGTCAATGTTGCGCTTGAGCCTGATGCTAACATGCAGAATGAGATTGTTTTTACTGCGCTCGGTGTCCAAATAGACCGAAAATCTCTGCCCTACGCATCGCAGCAGATCAGCGGTGATGAATTGCGCAGCGCTGCTCAAATAAATTTTGCCGATGCGCTCAGTGGTAAAATAGCAGGTCTTGACATCAAAGTAAGCAGCTCCGGCGCCGGAGGTTCCACAAGGGCGGTGCTAAGAGGAGACAGATCACTCCAGGGTTCTAATGAACCGCTTTATGTGATCGATGGTATTCCCATGGTCAACAACAAGGGTAGCCAGCCAGATACTTGGGGTGGTGGTAATGATGGTGGAGATGGTCTCTCTATGATCAACCCGTCGGATATTGAGCGCATCAACGTATTAAGAGGAGCGAACGCTTCTGTTCTTTACGGTAGTCAGGGTGCTAATGGCGTGATCCTGATCACAACTAAAAAAGGTAAGGAGGGCAAGGTATCTGTAAACTTCAATTCAAGTACTGTTTTCGAACAGGTATCCGGTCTGCCCAAATTCCAGTATCGTTATGGAACGGCCCGTGATGATTATAACTGGACTCCCGTGGGAACAGCGGTTGTTAAATCAGACGACTACCAGAAAGGTTACATTGAGGACTTTTTCCAGACAGGCGTAACAGCTGCAAACGGCGTGTCAATTAGTGGAGGGAACGCCAAAACAAATGTTTACTTTTCCTATGGTAATGTTTCCTCGAAGGGAGTCATGCCAACAAGCAGTTACCATAAAAATAACTTTTCGTTCAGACAAAGCACAAGGCTGCTGAATAACAGGATTACAATTAGCTCAGGTGTGATCCTGTCCTCGGAGGTGTCCAGAAACAGGCCAGGCGCGGGTTATGATAACAACCCGCTGACTGGTTTGTATTTATTCGCCAGAGAACGTGATTTCAATAATTACAAAGAAAATTACGCCATTTTCAATCCGAACAGGAACTTGTACAAGATGAACTGGTATTCGACGGAAGAGAAGCAAAATAATCCTTACTGGGAAATTAACAAAAATCCAAAGCTCCAGTCCTCCAAAAGGATCATTGCCAATGCGAAAATCTCATACGACATCCTGGAGAACCTAAAATTTGAAGTAAGGGGCAATATTGACTACAACAATGTTTTGGACGATAAGCGTTATGCAGCGGCGGGTAACCCGGTAACTGTTAGCCCCAACGGTACCTGGAACTACGCGAAATATACAGATCAATCCATTTATACTGACGGTATTTTCACTTACAACAAGCGCTTTGGTAAACTCAGTTTAAATGCACTTGCCGGGCTCAGTTACCAGGAGAACATTTACTATGATGGTATGACAGTCAAAAATGGAACGGTATCATTGCAGTACCCAAACGTCTTTACATTTGCGAACATGCCCTATAATATCATGTTTACCGAGGACGCACGTTACCGCAAAATCAGCAAAAAAGGTGCGTTTGCCAACCTGTCTGTCGGATTTAAGGATTTTCTGTTTTTGGATCTGGCTGGGCGTAATGAATGGGATTCTACTAAGGACAACATAGGTGGTCAGTCGAATCTCAATCTATCGATTGGTGGATCTGCGATCATCAGCCAAATGGTTCATTTACCTGACGCGATATCACTCCTGAAGATTCGAGCTTCGTTGTCACAAGCAACAAATGAAGTACCTTATAACATTGAGGGCTCATTAATTACGATTGCCGGGGCAGGCGGGCCAGGTGGGACAGGTGGTCTCAACGTAATTACTCGTGCAGCTTACTCCAAGCTAAAACCCGAGAAAGTTCTTACCAATGAATATGGGATTGAAGCCTATTTTTTCCAAAACAGGCTGGGTTTGGAGTTTACAGTATATAATGGTGTGAGTACTAATCAATTTCTTGTTTTGCCCGGAATTCAGGGGTCGGGAGCGGCTATCATGTATTTTAATGCCGAAAAAATCACTAACAAAGGACTTGAACTGACCTTGAATGCTGAAGCTTTCCGCACAGATCATTTCACCTGGAATACTTCACTTAATACTTCGCAGAACCAAAATAAAATCGTTGAGTTGATTGCATCTCGCCCTAACTACCAGATAGGTGGTGATAATGAAGGTTTTGCCTCGCTGAGTAAAACCGGTGGTTCGATAAATGATTTATACGTTTATCACTTTGCCAGAAACACCGCCGGACAGATTATTCTGTCTACCGGAGGCGTTCCAACCAAAGAAGCTACGCAGACAAAAGTGGGCAATGTAAATCCCAAATTCCTCCTGGGATGGAACAACAACTTTCGTTATCGTAACTTCTTTGCCAGTGTTCTTGTCAACGGGAAATTGGGTGGAGTCGTATTGTCTAAAACGGAAGCTTTCCTGGATTCTTATGGCGTGAGTGAAAGAACCGCGGCCGCGAGAGACGACGGAAAAATGGCTATCAACGGGGTAAAACCCGAAGGCACAGCTGTTACTTCGATCGAACCGTATACCTATTATTCGGCAGTCGGTGACAGAAATAAGATCATGGAGCCTTATGTGTTTTCCCGGACAAATGTAAGGTTGGGGCAATTTGTACTGGGCTATTCCTTTAAACAGAAAAGCGCAAACCCTGTGTTTAAGGATGCCTCCATCTCCGTTGTAGGCAGGAATTTGTTCTTCTTCTACAAAAAAGCACCTTTCGATCCTGAGCAGGCGATGAGCACCAACAACGCGCTGCAATCCGCGGACGTGTTTGGCATGCCATCAACAAGATCATACGGATTCAACCTTAAGTTTTCATTCTAAATCTATCAAACCATTTACATGAAAAAGATAATTTTCGCATTTATTTTTCTGATTGCATTTGCTGCCTGTAAAAAAAAATCATCTGTTGAACCAGAAGTAGACCCATCAACCGTTCCGGATTTTCAGATGATTGGCCCTCGTTTTCCCCTGGTGATATCCCAGCTTAATGGGCATCAGACCGAAGAAGACCTCTGTGCAGACAACTGGCTGGGATATATGGGCACTCCTTCGGATTTCCTTCAGAATGTTAATAACACCACTTATACCATCACCTGGAATTCATTTTGGGGACGGGAATACGGTAACGTTATGTCACCCACAACACAAATGATCAGGCTCTCCCAGGAGAACAAATTGCCCTTGTTTGCTACATGGGCGAAGTTGGTTCGTATTTTATCCATGTCCAAATTAACCGCCATACACGGACCAATCATTTATTCCCAATACGGTAGTACGGCAAATTCGATTCCTTATGACAAAGAATCCGACTTGTACCCGCTCTTTTTTAAACAACTGGATTCGATCCAGACGGATTTTAATGCTAAAAAAACTTATGCTGAATTCAAAGATTATGATCCCTCGCAATATGGCGGCAGCATCCCGCAATGGCAAAAATTGGTCAATTCCTTACGTCTGAGACTGGCCATGCGTTTGTCAAAAGTGGATCCGACTCAGGCGAAAATTCAGGGCGAAAAAGCTTTGAAGGATCCGGCTGGTTTGATCACCACCAACGCAGATAATTTTACCAATTCGCTAAATGGAAATATCATGCCGGTAGCCCAAATTTGCTATGAATGGGACGACACCCGCATGGGCGCCGCAATGGAATCCTTTATGGTGGGTTTAAAGGATGGTCGGATTTCTAAGTATTTTGCTCCCGCAGCCAATCCAGCTTACTATACAGATCACCCCTCAGTTCCATACAAAGGAATTCGTAATGGTGGTTACATAAAATATAAAGGGGATCGCACTCCTTTCTCCAAAGTAAGTGCAGATTTTAAGACCGTAACAAGCAGACGGAATTTTACAGCGGCGGAAGTGGCCTTCCTCAAGGCTGAGGCCGGGCTTAGAGGCTGGGCGGGAGCGGGTGACCCAAAGACCAACTATGAAGCGGGCGTAAAGTTGTCTTTTGCTGACTGGGGTGCCAGCGATGTGGATGCTTATCTGGCTGACAAAACAAGCAAACCCATTAATTATGTGGATCCGGTCGATGCCCGCAATAATTTTACCGCTCTTTCGACTATCACGGTAGCATGGGACGAGACGGATTCCAAAGAATTGAAACTGGAGAAGATCATTACGCAGAAGTACCTCAATAACTTCACCAACACGCTCGAGTCTTGGGTAGATTTCAGAAGGACCGGTTATCCGAAAATTCCTTCCGCAGCCAAAAACGATAGCAATCCAACCTGGGGAATTATTCCTGCCGGAGAATTTATCAAAAGAATGCCATTTGTAAACGCAGAAAGAACGGGTAATACTGCTGCGGTTGCGGATGCAGTAACCAAAATGGGTGCCGGCGCGAAGGACGATATCGCAACCCGCCTTTGGTTTGATACGGGTAAGGCGGCTAATTTTTGATGGCTAATCCGAGATCGCTTTCTGACGACTTGATATTTGTTGCTTCTATTTTCGGAAACAATATCCATTATTACATAGTCGAAAAAATAAAAAAACGGAGGGCCTGCCAGGCAGAACCCTCCGTTTTGGTTAACCTATCTCAATCAGCCGTGGGGCTTTTTGCTTTGCCTGTTCCATTTTGGGAATGGTCAGGTGAAGCAGGCCGTTTTCATACCTGGCTGCGATGTGCTCCACATCGACAACGTCCCTGGGAAGTACAAAGCTCCTCTGGAAAGATTGGTAGCTGAACTCCCTGCGGCTGTAACCATTCTGATCAGATGCCTGCCGCTGTTCCTTTTGAGAGCTAATGGTGAGCGTGTTGCCATCCAGCTCAACCTTGAAATCACTTTTGTCCATTCCGGGAGCGGCCATTTCCACTTCGAAATGATCATCTGTCTCGCGGATGTTTACCAAAGGCACCGTCGTGCTGGTTGCGGAGTAGTTATTGTTGCTCCAGTTAAAAAGTTCACGGCCAAAGAAATCGTCGAACAGCGCCGGGAAAGCTGTGGGCAATAGCCCGTTCCTTTTGATGAGTGACATAATCAACCTCCTTTTTAAAAGTTAAACAATGCGTAATGAACTTTCGGCCGGGACTTGTTGCCCGCCTGCCTCTATTATTCAAAGGGCGTTCCAAGCCTGATTTTCCGGAAATTTTTTCAGGGTTCCGACATTTTTTCTGACAGGTTTACACTAGCGAAAACTGACAAAATTGACAGTATCAAAAATTTTATTGAACTGATTTTTGAAAAATATAGTCATTTTTTATTTTTGCGGCAACAAGAGTGCAAGGGCCAAACGATGCTTTGCAACAGTTCTTTAATAGATGAAACTTAGTGATAACTTTTGTTTGTTAAATTATGTCTCTTTTTTATTCAATTTTCAAAAACTACAACACGTATTCCATTTGCGGCTTTCTTTTCGCCGCCACGCTTCAGGCAAGTTCACAGGCACAGCCTTCGGGCAAACCCGCCGGAAGCTCTTCGTTTCAAACCAACCTGTTTAATCTGGAGGCCAGTGCTAACGAACCATTCCGGTATTCGGCGACATTGAAAAACGGAGCCGCACAGCCGAAGTTCTATGCTTTGGACGCGAAAGCGCCCGACGGCTGGCAGGTATCGTTCCGCACCCTGGGCAGCCCCGTCACCTCAGTCCAGGTGCAGGCGGGCGCATCGCAGGAAATATCCGTAGAGCTGAGCGCGAGCCCCTATTCCAAGCCGGGTAAGTATGCTATTCCCGTAACGGCTGTTTCGCCGGGCGACACGCTCCGGCTCAATCTGGAAGCGGTTCTTAAGGGGGCGTACAAGATTGAACTGACCACGCCATCGGGGCGCCTCAGCGAAAATGTCACCGAAGGTAGCGTGGAGGAGATCGTCTGCACCATCAGGAACACGGGTACCATGCCGCTTACCAACGTGGAGCTGTCCGCCCAGACACCAGCGAAATGGCAGGTCACCTTTGAGCCGGCCAAAGTGGAACGTATAGATCCATCCGGTTCTATCGATGTCACGGCCAAAGTGCATGTTCCCGACAAAACCATTGCCGGGGACTATGTCTCCACGTTCACGGCCAAAACCCAGAACGCCAATGCCGATGCTGCTTTCCGGATCACCGTTAAAACTTCCCTGTTATCGGGCTGGCTGGGCGTGCTCGTCATTTTACTTTCAATCGGTTTGATATTCAGGTTAATCAAAAAATACGGCAGACGATAAACGATATGGAAAATCCTGTCATTGATTTGAAGGGGTTGACTAAACGTTATGGTTCTCTGAAGGCAGTCGATGACCTCAACCTGAAAATCGAAAAGGGGGAAGTATTCGGTTTGCTGGGCCCGAACGGAGCAGGAAAAACGACGACCATCCTGATGATGCTCGGACTCACCGAACCCACGTCGGGCAAGGCGCTGGTTTGTGGAATCGACGCGACGAGCAATCCCATTCTCGTAAAACGCAAAGTAGGCTACATGCCCGATAGCATCGGGTTTTACGATGGCATGACTGCCCTTGAAAACCTGGTGTACACCGGCAAACTGAACGGCCTTGCCGAAAATGAGGCCCGGCAGCGCGCGCTGGATCTGATGGACCTGGTCGGACTGGGCGACTCGGCACATAAAAGGGCGTCCGTTTTTTCCCGCGGTATGAAACAAAGGCTGGGTCTGGCGGAAGTTCTGATCAAGCGGCCCGAGGTAATCATCCTCGACGAACCCACGCTCGGTATCGACCCCGCGGGCGTGAAAGATTTTCTTGGGCTCATACACCAGCTGAGTAAGGAGCAGGGGCTGACCGTCCTGTTATCGTCCCACCATCTGCACCAGGTGCAAATGGTTTGTGACCGTGTTGGTATTTTTGCTGCCGGTAAAATGCAGATGGAAGGAAATATCCACCAGCTTTCACAGACCCTTTTCGCAGAAGACTCCTACTCGGTCGACATGACGGTAAGAGAACCCCTGCCAGCCTCCTGGGAGCATCTTGAAGCACTGCAAAATATCCGCGACGTTCGAGGGGTGCGCATGGCCGGAAACCTCGTACAGATCGCGTGTGCCCCGGAAGTTATCCCCGACATGGTTCGTTTTTTTGTTGCCAGGGGCCTTGATGTAATGGGCGTCCACAAGCGGGAGTTCGGACTTGATGAGATCTACCAGAAATATTTTGACAACCATCAAATTGAAAACAATGCCAATGAAAAGTCTCGCAGCATTTTCAAAAGGTACATCAGTAAAAAGTGAGCCCGCCGCGAATCCCACCACCACCTTCCGGGTGGTGGTCGATAAAGAAGTGACCGATCATATCCGGAGCTGGCGGCTTGTTCTGCTGCTCGCCTTGCTGACGCTCACCTTTTTCGGGGCTTTGTATGTTTCGCTCAGCAACATCAGAGGTGTCGTATCCAATACCCAGGACCCGGACAGCACGTTTCTTTACCTGAAATTGCTTACCAGTACCGACGGCACGATGCCGCCGTTTCATGTATTCCTTAATTTTTTGGGCCCCTTGCTCGGGATCGCACTGGGTTTCGACGCAATCAATGCCGAACAGAACAGCGGCACTTTGATACGCCTCATGGCTCAACCCGTTTACCGCGACAACCTGATCCTGGCAAAATTCGTCAGTGCGCTGATCGTCGTAGGCACCCTCTTTTTTACGCTCGTCCTGCTCATGATTGGTGCAGGCCTGTTGATCACCGGCGTGTTGATCGAACCCACGGAGGTGCTCCGAATTTTCACCTTCACCCTCCTGGCCATTGTCTATGTCGGGTTTTGGCTGAGCTTGTCGATCTTGTTTTCGATTGCGTTCAAACAAACGGCGACGTCCGCGCTCGCAGCGATCGGCGTGTGGCTATTCTTTACCGTATTTTACCAGATTGTGGTCAATTTGGCAGTCAGCGCTGTTATTCCCAGGCAGAGCATCCAAACGGAGGCAGACCTGGTCGGCTACAATGAAATGATGCTGAACATACTCCGTCTGGCACCAAGCCAGTTGTTTTCCGATGCCACCACCACCTTGCTGATGCCCTCGGTACGAAGCCTGGGCCCGATGACCATGGAACAAATGGCGGGTGCTATCCCCTCGCCCCTTCGGTTTATGGACAGCCTGATGGTCGTATGGCCCCAATTGTCGGGACTGGTAGCCGCCACTTTTCTTTGCTTTGCCTATTCTTATTACTTGTTCATGCGAAGAGAAATCAGAAGCTAGTGGTTCGGAGATCGCAAATTTTGGCAAATCAGCTTATGCGGGCTGAGATATAGAGCATGCACTGAAATTACTACATCTTGGCTATTGTATTTGACCGGCCTGTCCGAAAAAAGCAATGTGCAAATTTTGCACATTGCTTTTTTCCGTTTCCTGCTCAAACTTTACCTCAATTTGGGTCTGGCCGTCACTACGGTGGTATATTTCGATTTGATCTTGAATACTTTATAAATCTATCGAAACATCTACGAATACCTACCCCTCCTCAAAATAATCACCGTCCAATCGCTTTATCTCATAAGTTCTTTGTGACGACACCCCCAGATTGTAGTCAATCATGAGCTGAGCAAGTTCCTCACCATCAATCAATACAATCTTAGTCTCATTGCGTGGTGTATAATCCCTCGCATCCTTAGTGAATGTAGATGTAGTGATAAAAATTCCCTTTTTAGCTCCTTGCCCTGCCAGTGCCCCAACAAACTTGTGCAGTTCAGGCCGCCCTACGGTATTTCCTGCCTGCCAACGCTTAGCCTGGATATAAATAATGTCAAGACCAAGCTTGTCTTCTTTAATCGTCCCATCGATTCCTTCATCGTTGGTTTTACCAACTGCCTTTCCCGCGTCTTTGATAGAACCACCGTAACCCATTTTCACCAACAACTCAACAACCAATCGCTCGAAGAAAGATGGTGATAAACTTGTCACCGTGTCGATAATCTCCTGAGCTAATGATTTACGAATCCTCTGATAGGCATTATCGATTATTTCTTCCGGCGTTTGAGTCTCAGTTTCAGGCGCTACGTCAATCGACGTAGTTGACTCGCCATCCCGTTTATAGTTCTGAAATTCCAGAAATTCAGGGTATTGCTTTAAAGTTTTGTTATCAATCCTATCCGGAATTGTTTTGAGTAAGGCCAGGCCACGCGGCGTGATTGATATAGTACCTCGCTTGTGAGAATCCAGCAATCCAGCCTTTTTAAGATACGTCCGCGACCAGCCCACGCGGTTAGAAAACAGAAACGCCTGCCCGCTAGGTAACAATTCGGTCCGTTCTTGTTCCGTAAGATTAAACTCATCGGCAAGAATTTCGATGGCTTCTTTTAAAGTACATTCTCTTTTGTTTTCTGCTACTTTGAGTAGTGGCAGCATGAGGGTTTGGTAGTCTGGGATGGGCATCAGCAACTTACTTTAGTTAGTCAATTAGGCTTGATTGGTCCAAAAATCAGCAAGCAGTTCCGCCTGGCTTAATACTTTATTAACTGACACATTATATTCTCCTGTTGCGGGATCATCCGGCGGATATTTGTACTTTCTCAAAATACGCTTGACCAGCACACGCAATTTTGCCTGAACACTTTCTTTTAGCTGCCAATCAATACTTGTGTTTCTCCGCACACTGTCGACCAGTTCATGTGCAATGGCTTTCAGTGTGTCGTCACCCAGAATAGTCTCCGCTGTCGGGTTATCTGCCAATGCATCGTAAAAAGCCAATTCATCTTGCCGCAGGTTTAGCTTTTCTCCGCGTTTATCGGCTTCCCTGATATCTTTTGCAAGTTGAAGCAATTCATCCATCACTTGCGCCGCTTCTATAAGCCCGCTTTGATAACGCTTTACAGCATCAGCAAGCATTTCTGAAAACTTGCGGCTTTGTACCAGATTAGTCGCAGAGCGCATTTTCAATTCGTCATTTAACAACCTTTTCAATAACTCCAGCGCCAGATTTTTACGGGGCATTCCCTTAATCTGTTCCAGAAAATCATCATTCAGGATTTCAATCGACGGCTTGTTGATTCCAGCAGCGTCAAATACATCAATTACCTCATTGGAGATGATGGCATCGTTGATGATCTGACGGATTGCTGTTTCAATTTCTTCATTACTTTTTTTCTTTTTGTTTTCGTCAAATTTCGAAAAGCGGGCTTTGATAGCCTGAAAAAATGCAAGGTCATTTCTGATTTCCTTCGCTTCTTCCGTAGTCCCTACCAATCCGAAGGCCTGGCTCAAACGCCCGACATGATAATTAAACCGCTTTTTACCAGTTACCCCATCCTCATCTTTCAAGCCGAGAATGTAATTGGAAGCTTCCAGGATGAAATTCAGCTTTTCCCTTGGCTGCAAAGCAAAATATTTGCGATAATCAAATGTGCCAAATAGCTGTACCACAATCTCATACAAGTCCAGCATTTTATCCACAGCCTCTGATTGATCAAAGGTGAGTTTGCCTTTTCCGTTCGCTTCCGTATAAATCGCCAGCGCCTTTTTAAGATCCTGGGCAATGCCAATGTAATCGACCACCAATCCGCCCGGCTTGTCACCGAAAACACGATTCACCCTTGCGATAGCCTGCATCAGGTTGTGCCCGTTCATGGGTTTGTCGATATACAAAGTATGCAGCACGGGAGCATCAAAACCGGTCAGCCACATATCCCGTACAATCACCAGCTTCAATGGATCCGATGGATCTTTTAGCCTGTCACCAATGGCTTTTCTGCGCGGCTTGTTTCTGATATGCTCCTGCCAATCCAATGGGTCACTCGCTGAGCCGGTCATAATCACTTTTATTACACCTTTATCATCGGCGCTGTCATACCAATCGGGACGAAGCAGGATGATCTGCTTGTGCAATTCCACGCAGGTTCTCCGGCTCATGCTCACAATCATTCCTTTTCCCTCGGCGGACTCAATTCTCGTTTCAAAATGCATAATGAGATCAAGCGCCACTTGTTTAAGCCGCTTTTCACTACCTAAAACTGCCTCTTTACTGGTCCATTTTGCAAAGCGTTTCTGTTTGTCTGTTAGCTCATCGTCTTCCGTTACTTCCTCCACCCGGGCATCCAGTATCTCCTGATCCGCTTCGCTCAGCTCTATTTTGGCAAGGCGGCTTTCGTAATAAATCCTTACCGTCGCCCCATCTTTTACAGCTTGCTGTATATCATATACGTCGATGTAATTTCCGAAAACAGATTTCGTGTTTTTGTCTTCCTTTTCAATGGGCGTTCCCGTAAAGCCAATGAACGAAGCATTTGGCAAAGCATCGCGCATGTGTTTGGCAAAACCGTCAATGAAATCGTACTGGCTGCGGTGCGCCTCGTCTGCGATTACTACCACATTGCTGCGGTTACTGAGCTGCGGATATTTCCCGCCTTGTTCCTCGGGCATAAACTTCTGGATCGTCGTAAAAACAACACCACCTGATGCTACGCTGAGCAGGTTTTTCAGATCGTCACGCGTTCCCGCTTGTACCGGTGTCTGGCGAAGTAATTGCGAGCAGGCGGTAAAGGTTTCATACAATTGCTGATCCAGATCATTCCGGTCCGTCAGGATTACCACCGTTGGATTGTTCATTTCCGGTGCCAGCACAAGCTTGCCTGCATAAAACACCATACTCAGGCTCTTTCCACTTCCCTGCGTGTGCCACACCACGCCGGCGCGCTTATCTCCGGGAAACTGCTCCGTAACATCCTGTTTTCCGTATTTAGCTGGCGGCTCCGCGAAGGAATTAAATGCAGGAACAGCAGATGCGCGTATCGTGCTTTCTATGGCTTTGTTTACTGCATAGTATTGGTGATAGGCGGCAATTTTCTTGATCGTCTGTTCTTTTGCTCTTTCATAAACGATGAAGTGGCGGATCACATCCAGCAGTGTTTTCTTATTCAGCAAACCCTGTAACATGGGTTCCATTTCCGGAGTGGTTTCCGTATCGACGATATTGATTCCGTCGGCGGTTTTCCATTCCATAAAACGGCTGTAATCACTGCTCAATGTACCGGCTTTCGCAAACCAGCCATCGGTCACAATCATAAATGCATTATAGGTAAACAGCGAAGGAATTACCTGCTTGTAAGTCTGCAATTGGTTAAAAGCCGCCCTGATATCCGCTTTTTCGTTAGGGGCATTCTTAATTTCCAAAACAACAAGCGGTAAACCATTCACAAACAGCACAATATCAGGCCGTTTGTTGACATGATTTTCTACAATCGTAAGCTGATTCACAGCCAGAAACTCATTGTTTTCCGGTGCTCCAAAATCAACAAGCCAAACTTTATCCGTTCTTGTTTTGCCGTCGCCAATGCTGAATTTCACATCGATTCCATCCGTAAGCATCTGGTGGAAGGCTTCATTGTTTTCGAAGAGTAGCAAGTTGGAAGTACGCATCGCTTTTTTCAAAGCCTATTCCCGTGCGTCCGCCGGTAACTTAGGATTGAGCTTGTCAATCGCTTTTTGCAAACGCTGCCTTAATATGACCTCGCTGTATTCACGCTCCTTGGAAGCACCTTCGGCCAAATCCGGACCATAGACAAGCTCATAACCTAAATCTGCGTTTAGGATTTCGAGGGCTATTTGTTCTATTTCGGACTCGGTGATGTGTGGCATTACTTACTTGGCTTCTTAATTTGTAAAATTTTAAAGTCCATCCCTAATGAGCGCATGTCCTTCACAAGCTCATTTAGGCAAAACTTGGCTATGTTTGATTCGAAGTCTCTGATGTTCGTCAGAGAGCGTTTCCGTCTCGACTTATCTAACATCGCTAACACAAAAACAGGCTTCTTACCATCAAATGTACTAATATAGGAATCAGGCGAAATACTAGTAAGTTGCATCTGAGCCGCTTTAAAATAAGCTGTCTTCGCGGTCATAGATTTCAAAGTATTATACTGGCTACGTAAGAAGCTCTTATCTGTTCGTAAATCCTCGCTAACTCTCCTTGCGGCAATTTGAACTTGTCTGCATAGATTTCGCATTTCATTATCAAACCCCTTCTTTACATGTATAAAATAAACGCAGTCTGCGTCCCATTTTAAAATATCGCATACCTCGATATTCTCTGGACAAACCTTATCGAACACAAGGGTATTCTTATTATTGAGATGGCTAGCATTAAATTTATTTTCACTATCAATGGATTTCCACACATTTAGTAAACCTGAAATCTCATTCAGATTTACGAAATCTTGCGTTTGATCATTAAGTTGTTTAATAAAATTCGCTTTAATAACATACCATTCACTGTTAACTAGGAAGTAACTTTGACCATGAAATACCATCTCGGCACATAAATGATCTTCGAGCATTCCAAACGTCACCTCCTTACCGTCTCCGTATAGACTAGTGATCGCTGCCGCCCTTACAAACTTCTCAAAATCCTCCTTGGAAGAAATTTTCTCATGATCGGGGAGAATCTCGCAAAAAGAATCGAAATTGGACAACTCCTCAACCATGAGAATTTGTTGCCTTTTATTTATTCGGAAACTTAATTGATACGAATCACAATCATAAAATTTATCAAAGTCTTTATGGCAAATCTCAAAATTAATCCCGGTGCTTTTCCCCTGGTATTCTTCGAAAAGGTACTTTAAAACCTGCTCATTGAGGCTTTCAATAAGAGTTGTATCTGACTTGTCTAGTTTCCTTATCAGATTCAAATCAACCGTTGGATTCTGCTTAGATTGGAAAATTCGGTGAAACTGACCACCCCAATTCGGTTTAAACTGACCACCTGTTCCGGGCGAAATTGACCACCCCATTTCGGATCAAACTGACCACCTGATTCCGGAGTAAACTGACCACCTGAGAGATTAGAAAATGCTGTAGAATCAACCATATTTTTGGCACGAACCAATCGTGTAAAAGGTATGGCCAATTCGACAATCAGCATGAGCAAAATAAGACAGATTTTACGGATGTACAGCCAGGGCCGCAGCAAGCTCTGGATAGCGGAACAGACAGGTGTTTCCCGCAATACCGCTAAGAAGTACATGACCACTTTTGATGCGAGCGGACTTACCTTTGAACAGATCAACAGCCTGAATGATAAAGAGCTGGATGACTTTTTCGGAACGGTTAAACAGCAGCCACCGCAAGACAGATTGTTGAATCTGCAACGTTGTTTTCCGCAAATAGACAAAGAATTAAAACGGACAGGTGTTACCCGTCATATGCTTTGGGAAGCCTATAAAAAGGAATTTCCGGAAGGATTTGCTTATACCCAGTTTTGCTTTCATCTGACCAAATGGAAGGCCCGCGTTAACCCTGTGATGCATCAGGACCATAAGGCCGGCGATAAGCTGTACATCGATTTTGCAGGTGTTAAATTAAGTATTGTAGATAAAGAGACTGGTGAATTAACTGAGGTTGAAGTGTTTGTGGCTATCCTGGGAGCGAGTCAACTCACTTACGTGGAAGCAGTCAGTAGCCAGCAAAAAGAAGATCTGATCGCAGCTTGCGAGAATGCACTTCATTATATCGGTGGTGTGCCGGCAGCAATTGTTCCGGATAACCTTAAAGCTGCTGTTATAAAAAGCAATAAATACGAACCTACGCTGAACGAGGCCTTTGCCGATTTTGCTGATCATTATGGGACTACGATATTACCTGCACGCGCTTACCGGCCAAGAGATAAGGCGTTGGTGGAAGGTGCTGTCAAAATCGTTTACAGCCGTATTTATGCGCCTTTAAGAAAGCAGGTTTACAACTCACTGACAGAGTTAAACGCAGCTATATTGATTGCTCTCGAGGCTCATAATAACCAACTGCTTCGGGGCCGTAATTACAGTCGCAGACTCCAGTTTGAAGAAATTGAGCGCAGTGCTCTGGCCCCGCTTCCGATCCTGCATTATGAGTTCAAAAAACAGCTACATGCCACTGTAATGAAGAACGGACATGTCTGCCTGAGCGTTGACAAGCACTATTATAGTGTCCCATACCGGTTTATCGGCAAGAAAGTCAAGTTGTTGTATTCCAATTCTGTGGTTGAAGCATATTATCATTACGAACGTATCGCCCTTCATAAAAGGCTTAAAAGTCCCTATAATTATTCTACCGATAAAGAACATCTGGCCAGTACACACCGCTTCGTAACAGACTGGACACCAGATCGATTCTTGGAGTGGGCTTCCTCGATCCATGAAGATGTCAGGTTGTATATTCTTAAAATCCTGGATCGCAAACAGCATCCCGAACAGGCCTACCGCTCCTGTATTGGTATCCTCTCTTTTGCGAAGAAAGCTGGTGAACAACGCCTGATCAGCGCGTGCCAAAGGGCTTTAAGCTATGGTATCTACAACTATAAAACAATCCAGACTATACTGGAAAAAAAATATGGATCAATATGAAGACAGCCTGTTTGCAGACGAATTACCCATGCCCAAACACGATAATATCAGAGGCGAAGACTATTATCAATAATCCTTTAAACAATTAATAAAAATGAACACAAACACTTTGGAAAAGTTACGCAAGCTAAAATTTTACGGCATGTTCCATGCCTTTAAAAGTAGCCTGGAAAGTGGAAAGACTAATGATTACACGGCGGATGAGCTTTTAGCTCATCTAGTTGACGCTGAATGGGATGACAGAAATAACCGTCGGGTCGAACGCCAGATCTTGTACGCACGGTTCCGCTATAAGGCCATGGTCGAAAATATCCACTATCATGCTGATAGAAGTATTGACCGTAATCAGATCATGCGCCTAGCAGAATGCTCCTTTATTGGCCGAAATGAAAACCTACTGATCACAGGCAGTACCGGAATCGGTAAAAGCTATGTAGCATCTGCGATTGGTCATCAGGCATGTATACTTGGCTACCGCGTAATGTATGCCAGTACTCCCAAATTGTTTGCCAAACTCAAAATGGCCAAGGCGGATGGATGGAAAATTCGGTGAAACTGACCACCCCAATTCGGTTTAAACTGACCACCTGTTCCGGGCGAAATTGACCACCCCATTTCGGATCAAACTGACCACCTGATTCCGGAGTAAACTGACCACCTGAGAGATTAGAAAATGCTGTAGAATCAACCATATTTTTGGCACGAACCAATCGTGTAAAAAGGTATGGCCAATTCGAC